>CAZEZJ010000249.1:0-5423 GCA_964516695.1 uncultured Blastocatellaceae bacterium | reverse complement strand
TGATAAACTCTTCGACCGACGGGGGGCGCTGCTCCGCCTCCTTCTCCAACGCATGATGGACAACTGCTTCAATCTGCGGCGGAACGGAAACACCCATCGAAGCAAAGCTCGGAGGCGGCTGCGTCAGGTGCTTCTTCATAATCGAGGGAATGCCCGTGCCCCTGAAGGGCACATCGCCGCCGAGCATTTGGTAGAGGATGACGCCGAGACTATAGATGTCGGCTCGCGCGTCCGGCTCTTCGTCGCCCCATTGTTCGGGAGCCATGTAGAAAGGCGAACCCATCAGCCCGCTCGTCTTCGCCTGCACGAATGAACCCAAAAGCTCGCCCGACTTGATTTTCGCCAAACCGAAGTCGAGCACCTTCAAGCCCTCCGCAATCGGCTGGCCCTCCTGCATCATAATGTTCAAAGGCTTGAGGTCGCGATGCACGATGCCCTGACGGTGTGCCGCGCCGACGCCCGCGCCGACCGCCGCCATAATCTCCAAGGCGCGTCCCGGCGGCAACGCGCCCTCCTGCGACAGCAATTCATGCAGCGAATTGCCCTTCACATATTCCATCACTAGAAACGGCATCGTGCCGCGCGCCACACCGAAGTCTGTGACGGCGATGATGTTCTGGTGACGGATGGCAGCCGCCGCCAACGCTTCCTGACGAAAGCGCGTGACGAGCATCGGGTCGTTGCCGACCAAATCCGGCAGGATAACTTTGATGGCGTGCGCGGTTTTGAGAAAGATGTGGCGGGCTTGAAAGACAACGCCCATGCCGCCGTGGCCGAGGCGTCGTTCTAGTTGATAGCGCCCGTCGAGGATTGGTTCGCCTGCAATGGAGAGCGTCGTCGCGTCGCCATCATCCGGGCAATGGTTGACGTGATCGGGGAAACAGCGGCGACAAGCTGGACATTCTTTCATTCGTCGGCTCGATCCACAGGCCGCCCGCCATCACACCTTAAGTTTGCAGGCAGCACACTCGGGGTCGGGTTAACAGCCTCGTGTTCATTCGATGGCGAAAAAATCGCTCGCCGCACCCCTTCTAAGGACGGCAGCAGCTAACGCGGCACGCTTTCGGGGCGGCCTCAAGCGTTGAAACTCTGCCGGGCGGCGTATAAGGAATAGCATTACCGCGCCTTTTGATTTTAACGACTCACCGAACTTCAAGCAAGCGGTAAGCGATTATTTATCAACTAATCGCACGCCCCGCGCCCCGTTTCTCCTTTCACTCATTCAAGCGCAAATGCCGCTTTTTCCGCCAACGCATTCCTGAGACGGCAGCAAAGCTCCGCTTTGCTCAGCCGCCCGCCCGCCGAACCTTCACTTTCCCCCAACTTTTGCCAGCAAATTTGCTGAACCCGCGAGGCTCAAAAAGCCCCAAACCGCGTCGGCCACAGGTGATGGTCGTCGCGGTTTGGGGCTTCGCTTTTAATTACTGCCCGCTTTTCTTAACCCTCGCTTTAATCTGCCGGACGCTTATCCGAACGCCCACGCATCGCCAGAAAGGCAATCGCCAGCAGCGCGACAAGCCCGAGGATAACTATCCAAATCCACATATTGGAGTTGGTGTTGTCGCTCGTCTGTGTGGTTGTGGTCTGGGTGGGCCGCGTGGTTTGCGTGGTGGTGGTGGTCGTCGTAGTCGAGGATGTATTGCCAGAAGTTTGCGGCGGCGCGCTCGCGTTATTGGCATTGTTCTGCGCCAGCGCGGGCACAAACGCGCAGGCCAGCGTCAGGATGAGCAGGCACGCTCTCAAGCTCTTGAACCATCGGCAGGATGTCGTCATTTGAATTCTCCTTTTTACGGGTAGGTCAACGTTTTCTCAACACGTGGGGGCGGCCCATGCTTTCAAATCAGGAAGCTAAGGATGCTTGTATGCTAAATCAGAAAGCGAGTCAATAATTATCTAAACCACGGCTCATGCTTACTTGAGCGAGAAAGCCTTTCCTTCGGCGTCGCGGAGCCGGAGTTTGAGCACGCGCGCGATTGTCGGCCCGAGGTCAATCATACGGATGGGCTGCTGGCCGTTGAGCAGGCCGCGCCGGTTGATGCCCGCGCCGGAAGCGATGAAGGTGTTGAGGTATCTGGACGGAAGATAGCCGTGAGTGCCGCGCGAAGAATTGGGCGTGAGGGGTTGGCCCGCGTAGTTATTGCCGAAGGCATAGCCGTCTGCGGCCTCAAGCACGAGCGCCGCGCGCGGGTTGGTGTGCAAGGAACGAAGCTCGCGGGCACCTAGCACGCGCAAGCTTCCCTGCCCGATGCCGGGAAACGCTGTGGATTTTCCTTCCGTAAAATCTTGAAAGACGGCGCGGGCGCGCCGCAAAGCGTCTTTGTCATTCGGGTCGCGCAAGATAATGGCGCAAGAGCCGGAAGACGTGTAAGGCAAAGCGCGCCACTCTTTGACGACCGTGCGGGTGCGTCCTTGCGCGTCCTTTTCTTCCTCCACCTTCAAGAGTCCGGCGCGCTCAAGCAACACGCCCGGGTGAATCGCTTTGCTGATGGGCAGAAAGCCGTGGTCGCTGACGATGAAGACGGCTGTTTCGGAGAGAGTTCCGGCGCGCTCTGCGGCAGCCAGAACGCGTGCGACGTAGGCGTCAGTCTTTTCCAGCAGCGCGTTTGCTTCCGGGGTGAACGGGCCGAAGTCGTGCTCGAAGTGGTCTAAGTCGAAGAGATGCATGAGCATCACCTGCGGGCGCTTTTTCTCGATGACATACTCGGCAAAGCGCGTGCGCATATCGTCCTGCTCGTCTTTGTTGACGCGCGCGTAGAGGGCGGAATCGGCACGCTCTATCTCTTCAACCAAGCCTTGCGGTCGCGCGTTGGCTTTGATGCGCGCCGGTGTTTCGGGAAACTTCCCGCCGAGTTTCAAAATCTCCGGCACGTTATAGTCGCCAGCACCGGTCGCGACGGGCCATGAGACCATCGCTGTCGAGAGTTTGGCGCGCGTTGCCGTGTCCCACAGCGTTTCGACGTGAATCGCTTGCGCGAACCAGTACCACTCGCGGCCCTGAAGCATGGCCGGGTCGAAGATGTCGTTGCCGATGATGCCGTGGCGCGCCGGATACGCGCCCGTGACGATGCTGGTATGAGCGGGATAGGTGACGGAAGGATAGACGGTCAACACGCTGGCCGAAACACCTTCGGCCATCAAGCGCCTGAGCGTGGGGATTCGTAAAGCACTATGAGGCGAAGAGACGTAACGCCAGTCGAGGCCGTCCAACGAGATGACGAGAATGCGCTTGGCATCTTGCAGGGCGCGCGGCTCTGCGGTGGCACGCGCGTGAAAAGAAGCGCTGAGGATGACCGCCGCGCCAAAGAGCAACAGAAGCTTGCTGCTCAAGCTGCCGAAACGCCATTGCCGCATACAGAGTTTACCTCCTCTGCCTTATTCAGTAGAGATTAAAGTTATACTCGATTTGAATATACTGCGAAACGAAGCGCCCGTCTTTCATGGCTGGAATAAAAGCGATGCGCCGCGCCGCCGCCAGCGCCCTTTCGGTCAGACCGTCGGGCAGGCCGCTGATTGCTCTGAGGCCTGTGACCTCTCCCGAAGAGGAAAGCACGCCGCGCAAGACGACTGTTCCAGCAACCGCATTCTTCCGCGCCTGCTCCGTATATCGCGGCTCGGCGCGGGCGACGATAACGGCCTTGCGCGCCACCTCGCGCGGAGAAAAGGGGCGCTCCGGCAAAACATTCGCTTGGCTCTCCGCGCTCTTCGACGGCGGCGCGGCGGCCTCCGATTTCTGCGCCGCTGCCCTCTCATCTTGCAGGCGGGCGATGTTCTTCGCTTTAGTCTTCATGTCGAGCGTCACGGATTTCAGAAAACGCTCGATGGCGGGCAGGCTGCGCGCATCACCGACGCCTTCAAAAATATAGACGCGGTTTTTAGTTCGGTAAAACTGGACGATGCCGCTAATGTCTGTCGTCGAAGCCTTAACGCGATACTGTTTTCCCCTATAGCCATGAAGAGTCAGCTCGCGCTCGAAGGTCGCGCCCGCATTAAAGACGCCATACTGCCGAAACTCCTCTATGAAGGCGTCAAGGTCTTCCTGCCGCTCCGTGTTGTCAAAGGAAAGCATGACGTAGCCCGTCCCGTCATCATAGGCTGCATAGAGCCGCCCCTCCGGCGGCACCGTCAACATCTTCGGCGGCCTTGAGATGGGAACAACCCACGGCAGCTTCGGCAGGAACACCGAGAATTCTTCGCCGGGCGACGTATATCTCTCCCAACGCTCTGTCTTTCTATTGATGTCGAAAGCTCATGAGGCATCCGCGCCGACAAGCGCGGTTGTTCCACACATGCTGATTGCCAGAACGACCAAAGCGAGGCATCTCATGGCAGTCTCCAATTTTACCAGGCGCGTCTCATGCAAAACGCGCCCGGTCATCTTTCAGCAATCGCTTCATTGTCCGCCGCGATGATTGTTCGCGTCATTTAACGACGACGTTAACCAATCGCTGCGGAACCACAATCACCTTAACAATCTGGCGACCTTCCGTGAACACGCGCACTTTCTCATCTTCGAGCGCGGCCAAGCGCAAGGCTTCCTCCGAAGTGTCGGGCGTGGCGCGAATACGCGAGCGCAGCTTGCCGTTGACTTGCACGGGGATTTCCAGTTCCTCTTTGCGGGCCAACTCCTCATTCGCCAAGGGCCAACGGGCCTCGCCCTTGAGCAGCCCGCGCTCCTTGCCGAACGCTTCCCACATCTCTTCCGCGACGTGCGGAGCAAACGGCGCGAGCATGACGACCAACGCTTCTAAGGCTTCACGCACCGCGAACGCGTCCGCAGCGGAAGCTGTTTCCGGTTGCGCGCCGAAATCCGAGAGCGCGTTGGAAAGCTCCATCAACGCCGCGACGCTCGTGTTGAAATGCAACTCCTCGAAGTCGGCTGTGATACGCGCAATCGTCTGGTGCGTCTTGCGCCTGAGCGCACGCGCCGCGTCGGAAAACTCCGTGGCTTCTCCTTCGCTCTCTCTTTGAGACGCACCGGACAAGCGCTCGCGCCAGCGCCAGACCATTCCCCAAACGCGGCGCAAGAACCTGACAGCGCCCTCAATGCCTGTCTCGGCCCAGCGCAGTTCGTTCTCCGGCGGCGCGGCAAAGAGGATAAAGAGGCGCACGGCGTCCGCGCCGTAAGCCGCAATCATGTCGTCCGGGTCAACGCCGTTGCCCAAAGATTTCGACATGCGTTTCCACTCGTTTGTGCCCTCGACCAGATTCGTCACCATCCCTTGAGTCATCAATCTCTTCACCGGCTCATCAAATGGGACCAAACCGATGTCGCGCATCATCTTCGTCCAGAAGCGCGTGTAAAGCAGATGCATCACGGCGTGGTCAATGCCGCCGATGTATTGGTCCACGGGCGTCCAGCGGGCGATTGTTTCTTTGTCAAACGGCGCGGCCTCGTTGTGCGGGTCGCAATAGCGGAAGAAGTA
>CAZEZJ010000248.1:0-7796 GCA_964516695.1 uncultured Blastocatellaceae bacterium | reverse complement strand
ATTTTACATGCGAGTGCGGAGAGTCGCAAGCGCGGTTAATTTTTATGGTTTCAACGAGAGGGCCGCTGGCTTTTAATCAGTGGGCCGCTCGTCAATGTCGTCCGTTCTATTCTGCAATCCATTGGCCGAGGGCGGAGTCTTGGACGACGATGGTTTGGGCGCGTTCGGGGCCGGTGGAGACGAGGCCGATTTCGACGCCGATTTCGCGTGAGAGAAATTCGACGTAGGCGCGGGCGTTGGGGGGCAGGTCTTCCATCTTGGTGATGCCTTCGGTGGAGGTGTTCCAGCCGGGCAGCGTTGCGTAGACGGGTTCGATGCGGCGCAGGTCTTGCGAGACGGCGGGGAGGGATTCAAGTGTGCGTCCGTCGAGGCGGTAGCCGGTGCAGACTTTGATTTCGTCGAGGGCGTCGAGCACGTCGAGCTTGGTCAGGGCGACGGAGGTGAAGCCGCTAATCATGGCGGCGTAGCGCGTGGCGAAGGCGTCGAACCAGCCGCAGCGGCGCGGGCGTCCCGTCACAGCGCCATACTCGCGCCCGCGTTCCCTGATGAGTTGGCCCATCTCGGCTTCGGATTCGAGCATCTCCGTGGGAAACGGGCCTTCACCGACGCGCGTGGTGTAGGTGCGGACGATGCCGAGCACGCCCGTGATGCGGTGTGGCGCGAGGCCCGTGCCGATGCTTGCGCCGCCAGCGGTCGTGCTTGAAGAAGTGACGAAAGGATATGTTCCGTGGTCAACGTCGAGCAGGGTGGCCTGTGCGCCTTCAATTAGAATGGTGCGACCGTCGCGCGCCGCTTGGTTGAGAAAGTGGGTCGTGTCGGTGATGAAGGGCGCGAGGCGTTCGGCGTAGAGGGAAGTCTCATCGAAGATTTGCTGCGCGTCTAAGGCTTGGCCTCCGTAGGCGACGATGATGCGGTTGGCGTCTTCGAGGTTGCGCTCGATGCGCGAGCGCAGCACATCTGGGACGAGAGCGTCCGCGACGCGGATGCCGCGCCGTCCGGCCTTGTCTTCGTAGGCCGGGCCGATGCCGCGCAAAGTGGTTCCGACGCGTTCGTTGCCGAGACGCTCTTCGCTCGTGTGGTCTAGGGCGCGGTGGTAGGGCAGTATCAGATGCGCGCGCGAACTGACGCGGACGCGTTCGGGCGTGACCAGTACGCCTTGGCCTGCGAGTTGGTCGGCTTCCTCGAAAAACGCCTTCGGGTCGATGACCATCCCGTTGCCAAGCACGCAGACTTTGCCTTCGTGCACAATGCCTGAAGGCAGCAGGCGCAACACGAACGAGCGGTCGCCAACGTAAACCGAGTGGCCCGCGTTGTGCCCGCCCTGATAGCGCGCCACCACGTCGAAACGCTCGGCCAGCAAATCAACAATCTTGCCCTTGCCTTCGTCTCCCCATTGCGCGCCGATGATGACAATAATCATAAGAACAGTGACGAGTGACGAGTGACAAGTGACGAGCTAAGACAGTTTTTTAACTTGTCACTCGTCACTTGTCACTCGTCACTGTTTTAACTGGCTTTCTCTAATTTGACCGGCTTCTCTATGAAATAGAAGCTACAGGTTCCGCGCACTTCTTCGATGTCGCGTTTGTTGATGGGAAACATGCGGCATTGGTTGGGACGGTCTTCGTAGATGCCGCAGAGCGATGTTCCATCGTCCTGCTTTTTGAGGAATGGGCACTTGAACAACAACTCACAGCACGCGCCGCAACGATTGCAGTCGCCGCGACGGAGCGCGAGCGCTTCGATTACTTCCTTCTTGCGAAAGTTGGCGATGACGAAGCGACGCACCTTGCCTTGCGCTTGACGCGCGCGCAAGCGTGCATCTTCGACGGCGCGCGAGCGAAGGCGCTCGGCGAGCCTTTCTTCGAGCGTCCGCTTGCGGGCGGCGGCGCGGCTGCGCGTTGGTTTCATAGCGTAGCTTCCAGTTGGCCTCCGCGCGCGCGACTCGAAGGCCCTCGGTCGTGCGCGCGCGTGGAGGCTGCTGCGTCGCTGCTCAACAACTACAGCGCCTGAGATAACTACTTCGACGAAAACTACTCATACCCCTCATCAATCGAAGATGGCGCGGAAGCCTAACACCCGCCCGCGCCGTTTTTCAAGACAAATTATCAAGCCGCGGCGCTGCTCACGTGCTTGTCAATCATGCGCGAGATGGCTTCCTTGCTCGTCGCGCCGACGACGCGCTCTTCTTCCTTGCCGCCTTTGAAGAGAATTAAAGTCGGGATGCCTTTGATGCCGTAGCGTTGTGAAATAGACGGATTCTCGTCAACGTTGAGCTTGACGACGCGCGCGTTCGCGGCGTATTTCTCCGCGACCGCTTCGACGGTGGGCGCAAGCATCCGGCAAGGCGCACACCATGCCGCCCAAAAGTCTACCAGCACGGGCCTGTCAGACTGTAAAACGTCCTTCTCAAATGTGCTATCGCTTACTTCGCTAACGTGTTCACTCATTATCTTGCTCTCCTTGTTTCCTTCTTCAGGCACAACTGCCGGATGTTAGCTGTTGGAAAAATTCTGGCCTAACATCCGGCAGCTAATATCTAACAAACTCTTCCTTACATTCCGGTCACGGCCCGGTAAAGATTCAAATATTTCTGCGCTGCGGTCTGCCATGAATTGTCCACGCGCATCCCGTTTTGCTGAATCCGCGCCCATGTTTCAGGTTCAGCATAACAGTAAAGCGCTTCGTGGATTTTTTCAAGCATCGCTGCCGCCGTATAAGGCCCAAACTTAAAGCCGTTGCCCGTGCCTGCGATGCGGTCGAAGTCTTGCACGGTGTCGTCAAGGCCGCCCGTCGCGCGCACGATGGGAACGGTGCCGTAGCGCGTGCTGTACATCTGATTCAAGCCGCACGGCTCATATTGCGACGGCATCAGGAAAATATCTGCGCCCGCCTCTATCTGATGTGCCAGCGGCTCGTTAAAGCCCTTGTAAACGGCGACCTGGCGCGGGGCGTGGTCGCGCATCAGTTGCAAAAAGTCTTCATACTCGCCTGCGCCCGAGCCAAGCGCGACGAAGTATGCGCCGGTTTCAAGGATAGCGCCAGCCGCCTCGCGAATCAGGTCGAAGCCTTTTTGCGGCGTTAGGCGCGAGATGGTCGCAATCACAGGGCGGTCTAAGTCTACGGGCAAACCCATCCGGCTCAGGAGCGCGAGCTTGCAATAGCGTTTGCCTTCGAGATTATCCGCGCTGTAGTGTGCCGGAAGATGCTCGTCAGTCGCCGGATTCCAGACTTCATAGTCAACGCCGTTTGTGATGCCGACGAGCCTGTCTCTGCGCGCCTGCAAAATCCATTCGAGGCCGTGTCCGTGCTCCGGCGTCTGAATTTCCAGCGCGTATCGCTGGCTGACGGTCGAGAGCGCATCGGAAGCCACCAGCCCGGCCTTCAAAGCGGAGGCCGCGCCGCCGGACATAAACATCTCGCGCTGTTCGGGCCAGTCGAAGCCGAGCTTGTAGAGTTCGCCGGGGTCGAACGCGCCCTGATAGGCTAGATTGTGGATGGAAAAGAGCGTGCGCGTCTGCGCGTAATAGGCGTCGTAAGCGCGACGAGCGCGCAGCTCGACGGCTGCGAATCCGCCGGGCCAATCGTTGACGTGAACCACTTCGGGCGGCGCGCCCAGACGCTTCAAGAGCGCCAGCGATGCGCGACAGAAGAAGGCGAAGCGCTCGTGGTCGTCGCGAAAGCCGTAAATCGACGGACGCGCGAAATACTCCGGCGCGTCAATCAAAAACGAAGGCGCGCCTGGCGCATTCGAGTACCAAACAGCCGCGCGATAACTGCGCCCGCGCCATTCGACTTCCAGATTATCAATAATCCGCTCGCCCAAAAACCGCCTGTCAATCTGCTCAAAAAGCGGCAGCATGAGCAGGACATCCGCGCCAGCCGCAGCTAAAGCCTTTGGCAGCGCGCCCGCCACGTCCGCCAGACCGCCGGTCTTGGCGAAGGGCACAGCTTCAGACGAAAGGATTGCAACACGCAAAACTCTTCACACTGCGCCCCACCGGGCGACACTTCATAGACGATTAAACTGCAAGAGCGTTCGGATACTATGCGAAAACAGTGATGAGTGACAAGTGACGAGTGACGAGTTAAAAACAGCAACTCAAGGCCATTGCCCGGCGCTTGTTCTTGCTCGTCACTCGTCACTCATCACTTGTCACTGCTTTTATGAGCTTTGCATTGAAGCGAGAAATTCGGCGTTGGACTTGGATTTCTCCAAGCGCTCAAGGACGACTTCCATCTGTTCGACAGGCGAGAGCGGATTGAGCACACGGCGCATCACCCAAATGCGGTTGAGGTCTTCCTTGCTAATCAGAAGCTCCTCTTTGCGCGTGCCCGAGCGCTGTAGGTCAATGGCCGGAAACAGGCGCTTATCGCTCAAGCGGCGGTCGAGATGGATTTCGCAGTTGCCCGTGCCCTTGAATTCTTCGAAGATAACGTCGTCCATGCGCGACCCGGTATCAATCAAAGCGGTCGCGATGATGGTCAAGCTGCCGCCCTCTTCGATGTTGCGGGCCGCGCCGAAGAAACGCTTGGGACGTTGCAGGGCGTTGGAATCAATACCGCCGGAAAGAATCTTGCCCGACGGCGGAACGACGGCGTTGTGCGCGCGCGCCAGGCGAGTGATGGAATCGAGCAGGATAACGACATCGCGCTTATGCTCGACGAGGCGCTTGGCCTTTTCAATCACCATATCCGCGACCTGCACGTGGCGCGTCGGCGGCTCGTCAAACGTCGAAGAGATGACTTCGCCGTTGACCGAGCGCTGCATGTCCGTGACTTCTTCCGGGCGCTCGTCAATCAGCAGCACGATGAGCGTCACTTCTGGATGATTCTCCGTGATGGAGTTGGCGATGGTTTGCAGGAGCATCGTCTTGCCCGTGCGCGGCGGCGCGACGATCAGTCCGCGCTGCCCTTTGCCAATCGGCGTGACGAGGTCTCCATCCGCAACTGCTCGTCAGGATAGAGCGGCGTCAAATTGTCGAAGAAGACCTTTTCGCGCGCTTGGTCGGGAGCCTCAAAGTTGATGGCCTCGACCTTAATCAAAGCGAAATAACGCTCGCCCTCTTTGGGCGGACGAATCTGGCCGCTGACGGTATCGCCCGTGCGCAGGTCGAATTTGCGAATCTGCGACGGGCTGACGTAAATGTCGTCGGGGCCGGGCAGATAGTTGTATTCGGGCGCGCGCAGGAACCCGAAGCCGTCGGGCAAGGTTTCCAGCACGCCCTCGGAGAAGATGAGTCCGCTCTTTTCGGTCTGCGCGGCGAGGACTTTGAAGATTAACTCCTGCTTGCGCATCCCTGTCGCGCCGGGAACGTCCATGCTCTTGGCAATCTGCGTCAGCTTCGAGATGGACATCTCCTTGAGATCGGCGATGTTCAAAAGTTCTTCGGTCTTGCCGGTCTCTTTCGTGGCGGCGGCGGATTCTTTGGCCGTCGATTTCTCCGGTTCGGGAGCTTCGGCGGTGGCGGTCGTCGTTGCCGCCGCGCCGTTTTCTCCGTTTCCGTCTGTGCTGGCAGTGCTGGTTGAAGTAGTGCGTGTGCGTGGTGTGCGTTGTGACATTTCAGTTCTTCTCACAGCGGCCCTTGGTTGTTTGTAGTGGCCGCAACTTTCAGTTCTGTGCGGCAATCAAAGTGCCGCGCCGGTGTCAATTTGATAAAAACTTTCGTTGATGAATCGGGAATTGAGTTTCAAGTGTGAACGCCGCAGACCGAACAGAGAAACGCGTGTGAGGCGCTTCACAGTCTCTCATCGTCGTCGTACGCGAGGCGACGATGAGACACCGCTTCGGTCAAATCATTAAGCTAGATGCAGGAATTTCTGCCTATCCTCCACTCTGATGCTTGGGAAAACCCGCGCGTGGCCTCGCGCCGAAAATTTGAGAAAACCTAAGGGGCAATGGAATTTATTTTGGATTTCAGATTATAGCAGGCCGCAAAACAGTTTGACAAATTTTACAACTCGGATTCGCAGCAGCCCGAGGCTTCCAATCGACACTCACAAACCTACAGTTTGAAATCTCTCACCGCTGTTTCAATCACACGCCAGATGTCTTCGCGTCCCCGCCCGGTCGTGGCGGAATATGCGATTACGGTTTCTGTGCCCATCACCCGGCGCACGCGCTCTATGCTTTTATGCAACTCATTGTTAGAGAGCTTATCGGATTTCGTGGCAACTACAACGCGCGGCTTCGCATGATGCTGAAGCCAATCCTTGAGCTGCAAATCCTGGGTTGTGGGTTCGTGGCGCGAATCTACGATCTGAATTGATAGCACAAGCTCAGGCCGCTTGGCAAGGTAGTTTGTCGCCATTTCGCCCCACTCGGCCCTGATATTCTTCGGCACGCGCGCGTAACCATAGCCGGGAAGGTCAACGAAACGGAAACGATTATTAATCAAGAAAAAGTTGAGCGCCTGCGTTCTACCGGGCGTTGACGAAGTGCGGGCCAGTCCTTTGACGCCGAGCAGGGAATTCATCAAACTCGATTTACCGACGTTTGAGCGCCCGAGAAAAGCCACCTCCGGCACAGGGTTGCGCGGCCAGTGTTCTGCTGTAAACGCGCTCTTGATAAACTCGGCGCTCGTGATTTTCATAGTGATGAGTGATGAGCGATGAGCGATGAGTGAGAAGCAGTTTGCTTGCTACTCATCACTCATCACTCATCACTCGTCACTTTCTTTACTGCGTTTTCGCTGCCTCGGCGCGGGCCGTTGACATTCTCTTTAATTGTTGGCGGAGCACGGTCATGCGCTCTTGGGCGTCGGGCAGGTTGGTGACGACCTTTTCCAGATTCTGCATGTAGCGCGGCATGTTGGAAACGGTGCGAATTTCTGCGATGAAAGGCTCAATCTTGGAATAGACGGCGACGTGTTCCATGTTGGCGTCGTTGAACATCTGCGCGTCTATCGCGCCGTTGTTGACGAAGGAACAGGCCATGTCCCAGTAGGTCGTGACCATCCGGTAGTAGGCGCTATACTCGCCCGAAGTTATATCAGCAATATCCTGCACGTTTTCTGGATTGAATTCCGTGATGTACCACTGGCGCGCTTTGCGCATCACCTCTTCGCGGCGCAAATCATAAAGCTTGAGAATCAGATTGGCGGCTTCGTATTTTTCGCTCATCGAAATCTCCGTTCAAGGTTAAAGGGCGCAACGCTCGCGGGCCGCGAAGGTGCTGGCAGCGCGGCTGCTAGTGTTTGGTTGCGCTCCGAGTTGGGTTTAATGATTACTGGTAAGTTCGCTCTTCACGGGCGAACAAAAGCGAGGCGAGTTCTTAAGATACATCTGCCGGCGAGGAGCGCGCAAGTCTGGTCTTAAACCAGACCTGGCGCGCTCTCCTGTTTGCCGGCGGATGAGTTATTCGGCGATTGTCTGTATGCCTTGCGACGGCGGCTCGGTCGTCCAGATGGGAGGCGCCTTCGCGGCGTCCGTCGGTTCGGCGTCCGTCGGGCAGGCGTTTTCGAGAGCCAGCGCCAGCACTTCGTCAATCGTCTCGACGAAGTGAACATCCAAGAGGTTGCGCACTTCTTCCGGGACTTCGATTAAGTCTTTCTCATTATCTTTCGGAAGAATCAGCGTGCCGATGCCGAAGCGATGCGCGGCCAGCATCTTTTCCTTCACGCCGCCGATGGGCAGCACCTTGCCGCGCAGCGTAATCTCGCCCGTCATCGCCACGTCCTTCCGAACGGGCACGCGCATCAGCGCCGAACTCATCGCCGTCGCCAGCGTGATGCCAGCCGATGGGCCGTCTTTCGGAATCGCGCCTTCGGGAATGTGTATGTGCATGTCGCGCTTGC
>CAZEZJ010000247.1:0-7805 GCA_964516695.1 uncultured Blastocatellaceae bacterium | reverse complement strand
CGCGGTCGCAGCATCGTCATTCCCGGCGACGAGCAACCGCCCGCCGTTCATGCCTTGGCCCACGCCATGAACGATACGCTTGGCAACACAGGGCAGACCGTCGTTCACACAGACCCGGTTGAGTTTACTCCGGCGAATTTTGGCGGCAACATGCAATCCTTGCGCGAACTCGTGCAAGACTTGGACGGAGGCGCGGTCGAACTGCTCGTCGTCATCGGCGGCAATCCCGTCTATAACGCGCCCGCCGATTTACACTTTCTGGATAGTTTCCAGAAAGCGAAGTTGCGCGTTCACCTGAGTTTGTATAAGGATGAAACGTCAGAGTATTCACACTGGCACATCCCTGCGGCCCACTACCTAGAGTCCTGGAGCGACGCGCGCTCCTACGACGGCACGGTCTCCATCATCCAGCCGCTCATCGCGCCCCTCTACGACGGGCGCACGGCCCACGAGATGCTCGCCGTCTTCTCCAATCAATTCGACCGCAAGGGCTACGACATCATCCGTGATTTCTGGCAAGGACAAATGACCGGCGGCGGCGCGGCAAACTCGCGCGCGGCAGCAGCGCCGCCAGCGAGCCAAACGCCTGCGCCCGCCGCGAACCAAAGACCGCCCGGCAATCAAGCGTCGCCAACTTCAACTCCCACGCCGCAGAACGGAAACACGCAGGGACAGCCAGCGGCGAATGCTGCAAGCAATAGCGTCAATCGCTCGCCTCTCATCTCTCAACGTTTGGCCTCGCCCGATGATTTCGAGAAGGCATGGCGGCAGGCCGTCCACGACGGCTACATCGCCAACACGGCGCTTCCGCCAAGACAAGGCTTAACCGTCAGGGCTGACCAACCTCCAACACCTGGCCCACAAGCCCCCAGCCCCGGCTCGCTGGAAATCGTTTTCCGCACCGACCCGACTCTCTACGACGGTCGCTTTGCCAATAACGGCTGGCTGCAAGAGTTGCCGAAGCCATTGACGAAGCTGACCTGGGACAACGCGGCGATGATTAGCCCCAACACGGCCAAGCGCCTCGGCCTCGTTAATAAGATTGGCACGCACGGCGGCAACATCTTCGCGGACACCGTGACGCTCGAATACGGCGGGCGCAAAATCAGCAAGAACATTCCCGTCTGGGTGCAGCCCGGGCAGCCGGACGATTGTATTACGTTGCACTTGGGCCACGGACGCCGCCGCGCCGGACGCGTCGGAAACGGAGTCGGCTTCAACGCCTACGAAATTAGAACCGCGGACGCGCCGTGGTTCGGAGTGAACGCGAAAGCAACACCCGCGGGCGCGCAGCATGAGTTGGCCGCGACGCAGCTTCATTTCAACATGGAGAATCGAGACGTGGTTCGTTCGGCCACGCTCGAAGAGTATTTGCAGCACCCCGAATATGCGAAGGAGGAGGTGCACGAACCCGGCTACGGCGAGTCAATGTATCCGCCGTACGACTACAAGGACCAGGGCAACGGCTACGCGTGGGGAATGGCGATTGACGTGAGCAGTTGCGTCGGATGTTCGGCTTGCGTCGTCGCCTGCCAATCCGAAAACAACATCCCTGTTGTCGGCAAAGAGCAGGTGATGCGCAGCCGCGAGATGCATTGGCTGCGCGTTGACAGCTACTTCGGCGGCGAGGATGCCAACAATCCCATCGGGCCATACTTCATGCCCGTGCCCTGTATGCACTGCGAGCAAGCGCCCTGCGAGCCTGTCTGCCCGGTTCACGCCACCGTGCACGACACGGAAGGCACGAACAACATGGTCTATAACCGCTGCGTCGGCACGCGCTACTGCTCAAACAACTGTCCCTACAAAGTGCGCCGCTTCAACTTCCTGCTGTATCAGGATTGGACGACGCCGACCTACCAACTGATGCGTAACCCCGAAGTGACTGTTCGCAGTCGCGGCGTGATGGAGAAATGCACTTACTGTATTCAGCGCATCCAGTCGGCCAAAATCGAATCGGAAAAAGAGGGACGCCACATTCGCGACGGCGAAGTCGTCACCGCTTGTCAATCAGTCTGCCCGGCGGACGCTATCATCTTCGGTGACATTAACGACCCCAACAGCCGCGTCTCGCAATTGAAGAGAGAGCAGCGCAACTATTCGCTGCTGGCAGACCTCAACACGCAGCCGCGCACCACCTACTTGTCGGCGCTCCGCAATCCCAACCCTGAACTTGGGGAGAAGGCTTAAGGGCATATGCAAAAGGTCGAACAACCACATCGCGAAGTCGGCATTCACAAGACCGTCCCCGTCATCGAGCCGGGACACACGTTCGGGTCTGTCACCGACAAGATTAGCTCCCTGGTCTTAAAGCGACGCACGCCGCTCGGCTGGTATGTCGGGTTTGCCATCTCTTTCATGTTGGCCCAACTGCTGCTCGTGACGATTACCTATCTGGTCGTCACAGGCATCGGCATCTGGGGCAACAACGTCCCCGTCGGCTGGGCCTTCGACATCATCAACTTCGTCTGGTGGATTGGCATCGGCCACGCCGGAACGCTTATCTCCGCCATTCTGCTCTTGCTTCGCCAAGAATGGCGCACCTCGATTAACCGCTTCGCTGAAGCGATGACGCTTTTCGCCGTCGCCTGCGCGGGCCTCTTCCCGCTGCTGCATACGGGCCGCCCTTGGCTCGCCTACTGGATGCTGCCCTATCCGAACACGATGGGCATCTGGCCGCAGTTTAGAAGCCCGCTGATGTGGGACGTGTTTGCCATCTCGACCTACGCGAGCGTCTCCGCGCTCTTCTGGTTTGTCGGCTTGATACCTGACTTTGCAACTCTGCGCGACCGCGCCAAGAGCAAGCCTTGGAAAATCGCTTACGGGCTGCTCGCGATGGGCTGGCGCGGCTCGACGCGCCACTGGGCGCGCTACGAAGCGACCTATCTCTTGCTCGCCGGATTGGCCACACCGCTCGTGCTCTCCGTGCACACCATCGTCAGCTTCGACTTCGCCGTCTCGCAAATACCGGGCTGGCACGCGACCATCTTTCCGCCCTACTTCGTCGCGGGCGCAATCTACGCGGGCTTCGCGATGGTATTAACCTTGACCATCCCGCTCAGGAAGTTTTACGGCCTCGAAGATTTCATCACGATGCGCCACGTGCAGAACATGGCGAAGGTGATGCTGGCAACGGGCTTGATAGTCTTTTACGGCTACCTGATGGAAGCCTTCTTCGGTTGGTATAGCGCCAACACTTATGAGCAGTACATGATTTTCAACCGCGTGACCGGGCCTTACTGGTGGGCCTACGCGCTCCTTATTCTTTGCAACGGGCTGGTGCCGCAGCTTCTCTGGTTCAAGCGTTTCAGAACCAATCTGCCGCTGCTCTTTATCATCTCCATTATCGTCAGCATCGGCATGTGGCTGGAGCGCTTCGTGATTATCGTCACCAGCCTGCACAGGGATTTTCTCCCCTCATCATGGGGGATGTATTCGCCGACCATCTGGGATTTCTCGATGTTCATCGGCACCATCGGGCTTTTCTTTAGCCTGCTCTTCCTCTTCATACGCTTCCTGCCCATCATCTCCATCTTCGAGATGCGCACCATCCTGCCGGAAGCCGAGATTGAGGAAGAAGCGGCGTAAACAGAAGTGATGGGTGATAGGTGATAAGTGACAGGTAAAAATTGAAAAACGATTATGTGGGTGGCAGACGTTAGGTAATGAGATGCAGCTTTTGTCTTATCACCTATCACCTAGCACTTATCACTGTCATTAGAGGTTGAGATGGATAAAGACACGACGGCAGCGCTGAACGCGAGGACGCCTCCGCTCTACGGGTTGATGGCGGAGTTCGACAACCCGAGTGATTTGGTGGCGGCGGCCCGCAGTTCTTATGAGGAGGGCTACCGGATGATTAACGGCTACACGCCCTATCCGATTGAGGAGCTACAGGAAGCCATCGGTTTTCATAAGACGGGGATGCCGCTCCTGGTGTTGATTGGCGGCATCGTCGGAGCCATCATCGGCTACGGGATGCAGTATTACCTGTCGGCGGTTGATTATCCGCTTAACGTCGGCGGGCGGCCCTTTCATAGCTGGCCGTCGTTTATCCCGATTACGTTTGAGATGACCATTCTCTGCGCGGCGCTGGCGGCGGTCTTCGGGATGCTCGCCTTGAACAATCTGCCGCAGCCTTATCATCCGGTCTTTAACGCGCCCAACTTCGAACTGGCGAGCCGCGACCGCTTCTTCCTCGCCATCGAAGCCAAAGACCCGCTCTTTGAGTATGACAAGACCTTGAAGTTTATGCAGACGCTAAACGCGCGCGAGGTGGTTGATGTTGAAGTCTAAATTCAAGGCGCAACTAAAAAGGCCGAAGGCCAAAGTGTGCGGCAGCCGCTTTAATAAAGTCGGCTTGCGGCCTGACCTGTACCTTTTTACGTTTACCTTTTGCCTTATCTTCGCCGCCGGCTGCCGGCAGGACATGCAAGACCAGCCGCGTTATGAGGCTTATGAGACGAGCAGCTTTTTCAAAGACGGGCAAGCCTCGCGCTCGCTCGTCGAGGGCACGGTGGCGCGCGGCTACTTGAGAAACGACACGGAGTTTTACACCGGCAAGATTGACCGCAGCCGCACCGGCGGGGCGACCCCCGCCGCCACCGCACAAAACCCAAGCGGGCGCGCGTCCGGCGGCGACGCCGCACAGCCCGAAGGACAAACCACCTCGCCGCAAGGCACGCTCGATAATCAGAACGCAAACGCGTCAGGCAACGCGGCGCAGGCGGGCGGCGCACCTGGCGCGAATAATGGCGCGCCCAATCAGGCGGGCGGCGCAATCGCGCAGGGCGACCCGAACGATGTCGAGACGTTTCCGTTTGCGCTGACCGAACAGGTCGTGAATCGCGGCCAGGAGCGTTACAAGATTTTCTGTGCGATGTGCCACGGCGAGACGGGCTATGGGGACGGCATGATTGTGCGGCGCGGTTTTCGTAAGCCCCCCTCGTACCACACGCCGGAATTGCGCGCCGCGCGCGTCGGTCATTACTTCGACGTGATTACCAACGGCTGGGGTTCGATGCCCAACTACGCGCCACAAATTCCGGCAGCAGACCGCTGGGCCATCATCGCTTACATTCGCGCGTTGCAATTATCGCAAGCTCAAGCTGCGGGCAGCACGAACACGCAGCAGCAGCCGAGCGCACCGAGAGCGCCGAACACCGGAGGGGCAAAATAATCTTGGACGCGACGTATACAGTTCCAGCGGAGGTCAATCGCTACCAGCAGCGGGCGCTCGTCACGGGTCTGATTTTTGCCGTGCTGCTCGCCGCCGGTATTTTTCTGCCGCCTCGTTTGGGCGGCGGCGCGGCGCAGTTCTTCCGCTCGTATTTGCTGGCGTTTGTTTTCTGGGCCGGCATCAGCGTCGGCTGCCTAGCGCTCTTGATGCTGCAACACCTGACGGGCGGCGCTTGGGGGCTTGTCATTCGTCGCGTGCTCGAAGCCGGAACGCGCACGCTGCCGCTGATGCTCATTCTGTTTGTCCCGCTCGTCTTCGGACTCGGCCACATCTACGAGTGGATTCACCCGGAACACATTGAAGACCCCGTGGCGCGCCATCTCGTCGAGGCCAAGCACGCCTATCTCAATGTGCCGTTCTTTTTAATTCGCACCGCCGTCTACTTTGCCATCTGGGCCGGGCTGATGCTGCTCTTAAACAAGTGGTCTGCCGAGCAAGACAGGACGGCTAATCGTCGCTTGTCGCGCACGCTGCAAAAGTTGAGCGGGCCGGGGCTGGTGCTCTTGGTTTTGACCGTCACGTTTGCTTCGATTGACTGGGTGATGTCTTTAGAGCCGGAATGGTTTTCGACCATCTTCGGCCTCATCTTCGTTATCGGTTGGGTGCTGACGGCCTTCGCGTTTGTCATCGCGGTGATGGTCGGGCTTTCGGGACGAAAGCCGATGAACGAGGTCTTGCGCCCGCATCATCTGCACGACCTTGGCAAGCTGCTGCTGGCGTTTGTGATGATTTGGGCCTACTTCAATTTCTCGCAGTACTTGATTATCTGGTCGGGCAACATACCGGAAGAGACCAAGTGGTATTTGCACAGAACGCGCGGCGGCTGGGGCTGGATTGCCGTCATTGTCGTTATCTTTCATTTCGCGCTGCCGTTTCTGCTCTTGCTCTCGCGCGATTTGAAGCGCAATTCGCGACGACTCGCCTTGATTGCCGTCGTCGTCTTTCTGATGCGCTTTCTCGATTTGTTTTGGATTATCACGCCGACGTTTCGCCGCGAGCACTTGGGCTTAAGCTTTATGGACATCGTTGCGCCCCTGGCGCTCGGCGGCATCTGGGTGGCGTTCTTCGTCTGGCAACTGAAGAAGCAGCAATTGCTGCCCATCAACGACCCGTATCTCGAACAGGCGTTGGAACACGCGCATCATCATTAGGAATTCAATCATTTCATCATGTGTTCAATGACTCAATGACTACGTGAAGCAATGATGAAATGAATCAATCGGGGGTTTTAACTGCAATGAAGAAGTCTCGTCAACATGACGACATTCACAAGACGCCGGACGTGTCGCACGTGCAGAATCCTGACGTTGCGCATGAAGAGAGCGACGTGAATGTCAAAGCCATCCTGCAATTCGTCGGCGGGCTGCTGGTCTTCGGTGTCGTCGTTTGCGTCCTGATGTGGTTGCTCTTCAGATATTTCGAATCGCGCGAGGCGAAGATGGAGGCGCAAAATCCAGCCGGGCCGATGGCTTTCAAAGAGAGCGAGAAAGTGCCCCCCGAGCCTCGCTTGCAGGGCGCGCCCGCCTTCGGCGTGCAGGTTGAGAAAAACATGCCCGTCAACAAGGAAGAGATTAAGAAGATTGGCAACTACGACGAGAAGACGGGCCGCGTCAGCCTCGAACTGAACAGGCCGCAGGCGGAGATGGATGTCCTCAACGAACTCTGGAAAGAGCAACTCGAAAAAGGAACGATAGACCCCAACACCGGAAAGACCGTCGGCCTGCCCATCGAAGAGGCGAAGAAGAAGATTCTGACGGAGAAGCTGCCCACGAGAGCGCCAAAGCCCGGGCAACACCAAGACGCGCAGGGCGAGACTGTGCCCTCTTTTGAAAGCTCCGGGCGGATGATGGAAAAGAGAGACCAGTAATGAAGGTAAAAGTAAAAAGGCACAAGGTAAAAGTTCAGGCACGCGGAGAGGCAAGTGAGCCGCAAGAGCGTCTGTCGCGTAGGCCGCGACGTTCGGCATTGAGGCTTGTGTGTCTTACCTTTTGCCTTTTGCCTTTTACCTTTTGCCTTTCTGTCATGGCGCAGCCCGGCGTGCCGCGCGTCGGCTCGCCGCTGTACGGGCAGCGGCCAAGCTTGGGCGAGCCTTCGACCGGATTGCCGCCCGCTTTGCAGAAGGTCAGCCTTGACCAGCGCTTAAACGAGCAGTTGCCGCTCGACCTTGTTTTTCGCGACGAGATGGGGCGCGAGGTGGAGCTCGCGGAATATTTTCGGGCGGGGCGTCCGGTCATCCTCTCCTTAGTCTTTTACGAATGCCCGATGCTCTGCAATCAAGTCTTAAACGGACTCGTCAGCAGCATTAAGACGCTCTCGTTTACCGCCGGGCGTGAGTTTGAAGTCGTGACCGTGAGCTTCGACCCGCGCGAGGGGCCGCCAGCAGCACGCGCCAAGAAGGAATCATACATGGTGCGCTACCAGCGCCCCGAAGCGGCCAATGGCTGGCACTTTCTGACGGGCGACCCGTCATCAATCGAGCAACTCACGAAGGCCGTCGGCTTTAACTATTATTACGACGAGGCGACCAACCAATTCGCGCACGCTTCCGGCAGTATCGTTCTCACAC
>CAZEZJ010000246.1:0-7812 GCA_964516695.1 uncultured Blastocatellaceae bacterium | reverse complement strand
CTGCGCGCTCATCTCCTGCGCCAGCTTGCCTAGGGCCGCGTGCGCTCTCTTTTCGTCAAGCGCAAACTCTCCGCCGAGCAGCGCTGCGCCGCCGAAGCGGCCAAGAACCAAATTGGCGTCCGTCACCGTCGGCAGCATCCCGCGCCCGTAGCAGGCCGGGCCAGGTTCAGCGCCCGCCGATTCCGGCCCGACGCGCAAAGACCCTCCCTCGTCAACACGCGCAACGGAACCGCCGCCCGCACCGACCGTATGGATGTCCATCATCGAGACGGCGACGGGCAAGCCCGCCACTATTGCCTCATTCGTCATCCGCAACTGCCCGCGCTCACAGAGCGCAACGTCGGTCGAAGTGCCGCCCATGTCGAAGGTGATGATGTTGGCGATTTTGCGACGGCGCGCGATACTGAGCGCCCCGACGACACCGCCCGCCGGACCGGAGAGAATTGTTCGCACCGGCTCACGTCCCGCGACCGCAGCCGAGATGCCGCCGCCCGACGATTGCATCACCCGCAAGCGCGGCGCTTCCTCTTCCAGCCAGCCGAGGTATGCGCCCATCAGCGGTTGCAAATACGCGTTAATCACAACCGTCGAGGTGCGCTCATACTCTCGATACTCCGGCAGAATTTCGTGCGAGAGTGAGAGCGGAACATTGAGCGCCTCGAAGGCTGCTGCGATGCGCCGCTCGTGTTCGGGATGAACGAAAGAGAAGAGGAGCGAGACGGCTATCGTCTCCACGCGCGCCCGCTTGAGCTTTCCAACCAACTCTTTCAGCGCGCGCTCGCTCAAGGCTTCCAACACTTCGCCGCTGGCGGCCACGCGTTCGCGCACGCCAAAACGCAGGTCGTCAGAAACGAGCGGCGCTGGCCGCACGGCATTCAGGTCATAGAGCGCAGGCCGCGCCTGTCGTCCGATGACCAGCACGTCTTCAAAGCCTTCGGTAGTGACGAGGGCCGTGCGCGCGCCGCGCCGCTCAAGCAGCGCGTTGGTGCCGACCGTCGTGCCGTGTACGACTTCTATCTCGGAGACTCGCGCGCCCGTCTCCTGCGCAATCCGGCGCAAGCCTTCGATGATGGCCCTTGACGAATCGCCGGGCGTCGAGGCGAGCTTGAAAAGATGCAAGCGTCCTTTTGTCTGAAAGACAAAATCCGTGAACGTCCCGCCCGTGTCCACGCCGACACGCACGCGTTCCCCTGGCTTCTTTTCTCGCTTCATCTCAGGCAGTAGGCGGCTCAAAACCTTGAGTTTGTCTCTCACGTATAAGCAACACTCGCTGGCGCTCCGGCCAGCGTGTGCGTCCTATCGAGTTCTCGCTTGCGAGCGGCGCTAGCGCCGTTCAAACGAAAGCATTTGGTTTCTCAACTTCAGGAGTCTCAATCATATGCCACGCCGTAGCTTTTTACACCTCTTTCTCGCGCTCGCATTAACCGTCGCTCACATCCTGACGCCAGCCGCCTTGGCCCTCGCGCCGCGCTCTCAAACGAAGGCGCAAGAATCCAAAGGCGCGACGACCGCTGCCGCTCGGCCCGATTTGGCGGCTCGCCTCGCCGCCATCGAAAAGATTGTCGAGGAACAGCGCAAAGAGAAAGGCATTCCCGGCCTCTCGCTGGTGATTGTCAAAGACGACCAAGTAATCTACGCGAAGGGATTTGGCCTGAGAGATGTCGAGCGCAATCTGCCTGTGACCGAGGACACGCTCTTTGCCATCGGCTCCTGCTCGAAGGCTTTCACGGCGATGGCCGCCGTCATCAGCCAAGACGAAGGCAAGCTTTCTCTTGATGAGTCGCCAAAGAAGTATCTGCCGTTTTTTAAGATTGCGGACGCGCAGATTGATGAAAAGATAACTATCCGCGATTTGCTCTCGCACCGCTCGGGGCTGGCGGGAACTGACATCGCTTGGTATACGGGCGTGCTCAATCGTGAAGAGGTGATTCGCGCCGTCAGTGCGGCCAAGCCGACCGCTCAGCTAGGCCAAAAGTTTCAGTATCAAAACGTGATGTACAGCGCGGCGGGTGAAGCTGTGGCCCGCGCCCGCCGCTCGACGTGGGAAAAGGTGATGATTGAAAATTTCTTCAAACCGCTCGGCATGAAAGCCAGCAACCTTTCCATCCGCGAGATGCAGCAGGCGCGCGACTACTCTTTGGGCTACGACTACAATCTGGAGACCAAACGGACCCGCCTATTGCCGATGCGCGACCTAACCAACATCGCGCCCGCCGGAGCCATCAACTCCAACGCGCGAGATATGGCCCAGTGGTTGCGACTGCTCACGGGCGGAGGTCAATTCGCAGGCAAGCGTCTAGTTTCCGAAAAAGGCTTCGAGCAACTCTTCGCGAAGGTGACGAACATCTCGCCAAACGTTGACTACGGCTTGGGCTGGATTGTGACGGACTGGAACGGCCACAAAATCGCCATGCACGACGGCGGGATTGACGGCTTTAATTCCGAGGTCGCGCTGATGCCCGGCCAAAAGCTGGGCTTTGCGATACTGACCAACGTTTCGCAAGCGCGGCTGATGGGCCGCGTCAGGAATGCCATCTGGGAGAATCTGGTCGGAAATCCGCGGCCGGATAAAACTGCTGCAAATAGCGCTCCGGCAATTTCTGCCGCAGACTTGCAGCGCGAAGTCGGGACTTACACCCTGGCTGAAGCCAATCTAGACATGGAAGTCAACTTCAACGATGGGCATCTCGTCTTGAACGTTCCCGGCCAGCCTCCGTACACGCTCGAAAATGTGGGCGGTCGCCGCTACAAGTTTTTGACGGATGCGCCCGGCAATTTCTTCATCACCTTCCGCCCCGTCAAAGACAATGAAACGGAGACGGAAGCCTATCTCGAACAACCGCAGGGCAACGCAGTCCTGCGTAAACGCAAAGCGGGCGAGGCCGCCGCCGCGGCTGAAGCCAACGCGAAAGCGCTTGCCGCATACAGCGGCCCGCTCAAAGACGCGCTCGGTGAATATGAGCGCGGAGGCTTCACCGTCAGCATCACGGTCAGAGACGGCAAGGTCATGCTCGTCGTGCCGGGACAGCCCAGCTACGCGCTCGTCGAGAAGGAGAAAGACCGTTTCTCTACGCCCCCGCTGCCCGAGACATACAGCGTTATTGTCAAGCGTGACGCGGCCGGCAAAGTGACGGCTCTCGTGTTGAAGCAGCCCGAAGGTGAGTTTGAGCTAACGCGCGTCGCGGGGTTTACCGCGCCCCTGAGCGTTGACGAATTGATGGCGAAGGTGATTGCGGCCCACGGCGGCGAAGCGGCCCTGCGCAAACACAAGTCGCTGGTCACGACCTACGCGCTCGATTTCCCGACCCAGGGCCTCAGCGGAGAAGGCGCAACCCGCAACCGCGCGCCCTACGCCGCAGCACAGGAGATTACCTTCAATGCGCTCGGCAAAAAGATTGGATGGCTGCGCCAGTTCTTCGACGGCGCAAGTGGTGGCACAGAAACCAGCTTCATGCCGCCCGAGACGATGACCGCCAAACAGATTGACAACGCGCGCGTCCAGTATGATTTCTACTTGATGCCAAACTGGAAGACTCTCTTCAAGAGCGTCACTATCAAGCGGATGGATAAGGTTGGCGGCGAGGATGTTTATATCATCGTAATGACGCCAGAGCGCGGCAGCCCCATCACAGACCACATCTCGAC
The DNA here is from genome assembly GCA_964516695.1 of uncultured Blastocatellaceae bacterium. Classification (GTDB taxonomy): domain Bacteria; phylum Acidobacteriota; class Blastocatellia; order Pyrinomonadales; family Pyrinomonadaceae; genus DASVTR01. Next base: position 4,167 of record CAZEZJ010000246.1, on the reverse strand, counting down.
CAAGTCGTTTCTCATTCTCAAACGCGAGACGCTCGTTCTCAGCGACAGCGACGCCAACGTCCAGACCGTTGAAACCTACAGCGACTACAGGCCCATAGATGGCGTGATGATTCCGTTCAAGATAGTCCAGCAATCAATCGGTCTGGGCGAGGCCATTATCCAACTTAAAGAAGCCAGCTTTGACGTCGCCTTGCCCGATTCCACTTTCCGCGCGCAAGCGAAATAAGCGACGCCGCAAGCAAGAGAGACGCAGAGCAACATCAAACACAACAGACGCGGCAAAGAGGATGCTATATCATTATATTGCTCATCCTTTTGGCCGCGTCTGTTGTGTCTTAACATGACTCTGCGCTTTCAGCAGACTCTATTATAAAAGCTCGCCTTGAGTTCAGACTCTTTCGCGCTGGCCGCCGTCGCTCGAACGACGTGCGGCGTCTAGAACAAGCTGCGTGCGATAGCCGTCTTCGAAGGTCGCGGCCTCTTCGATGTGTGTGCGGCCTTCGCGTAGGGCAGCGACGATGGCGCGCGAAAACGCCGTGAAGCCGCGCGACCAACTGCTGTCGCGCATTCCGGCGACCATTTCGCCGCGCGGCGTTTCAATTTGTCGCCACTGGCCTTCGCCCGCGCGCGCGTGCCAGAGGATACCTTCGTCCTCAATCATCAGCGCGCCCTCCGAGCCGAAGAGTTCCAAGCGATGTTCGGGGCGTCCGGGTTCAACGACCGAGAGCGAGATTGTGCCCGTTGCGCTCGACACTAGCTCGCTCTCCGCGAACCGCAGCAGCAGATTGGCCTCGTCATCCGTCGTCACAGGACGCAACTCCTCGGTCTGTTTATCCACGCGCTCTTTGACGTGCGTGCTCAGTTGACAACAGACTTCCGCGACTTCCGTGCCGAGCAGCCAACGGAAAGCGTCCACGGCGTGTGAGCCGATAGCGCCGAGCGCGCCGCCGCCCGCTTCGCTATCAGACCACCAATCCCACGCGCGTTCATTAGACGAACGAAAGTCTGAGCGATAGAGCAGTTTTGCGTGGCGAATCTGCCCGATGTCGCCGCCGCGCAGCATCTCGCGCATCTTGCGGCGGCCCGGCAGAAACCGCAACTCGTGGTCAATCAGCGCCAACACACCTGCCGCGTTCGCGCTCCGTCGCATCTCGTCCGCCTCGCCGGCGTTCATCGCCGTCGGTTTTTCACACAGCACGGCTTTGCCCGCCGCAAGCGCAGCCAGCGTCATCTCGGCATGAGTCGAAGGCGGCGTCACGATGCTGATTAAGTCAACATCATCGCGCGCGATAATCTCGCGCCAATCTTCGGCCACCTGCTCAATCCCAAACTCGCGCGCGACGCGCGCCGCATTCTCGCGCTGCCTGCTCGCAATCGCCAACACCCGCGCGCCCTCGCACGCCTGAAAGCCCGGAATCTGCGTCGTGCGCGCAAAGCCCGCCCCGATGATGCCGATGCCAATCGAACCTTTTTTCTCGTTCATCGCTGTTCCTTTCCACGGCCCGCGCCAACTCGAATCGAACAGGCGCGCATCCTATGTGAAGTTTGAGAGCGAACGTCAATGCCAGTGGCGCGCTGCGCTGGTCGCCGGCTAAACGAGCGCGCCGCGCGTTCAATTGCAAAGCCGCTCTCAAGTTGCTAGTCTGCCGTATGAGACTGTCTCTAAACAATATCACGAGCAAGGCGGGCGTTGAGAAGGGCGGACGAAGCGCGCCCGCCAGATTGCCCGCCGGATTGGACCTTGAGACATCATGCAAGATGCAAGAGACGTGAAGCGCGTCAAGACAGACTTGAGCTGCTACTGGGGATTGACCGATGCCTGCCCGCGCAACGGAAAGATTACCAGCCTCAGCAGCCGTGGATGCTTTGTGAAGACTACTGCCGTCACCACCGACGGGCAAACCGTCTTCGTCAACTGCTGGCTGCCCGACCGTCGCTGGATGCTGCTCTGCGGCACCGTCATCTACCACATCGACAAGGTCGGCTTCGGCCTGATTTTCACAGAACTCAACGACGAGCGACAGGAAACCATCCACTCCATGATAAAGCACTATAAAGACAACCCAATCAAATAAGCTTGAGAAAATTTTTAGACGCGGAAGGAAAGCTGCTGCCGAGTGCCGTTTTTAACTGCATTTAGTATCAGATATTTTAACTTCCGCGTTTAGCGTTTATTCTCCGGCGTCTTTGTGCTGCCCACAAAAAGTTACGGCCACCGCATGGAAACGGTGGCCGTAACATGTCCGGCGATGGATAGAGAGGGAAAGGAGAAATCCCGCTCACAGGACTACCGCACCACCGGCAACTCGAAAGTGCAAATCTTCGCAGCGCGCGCACGGCTCATTAACCCTGTGTGTTTTAGTGCGCGTGGCCGCTCTGAGTGGTGTTCGCTCTCCTTCTGCTGAAGCTTTCTCCTGTGAGAGCTTGAAATCTGTCGTGGGCTTACTTGGCCTCGGACATGGCGGCGATGTAGCAGCCGCGCGCCGTGGTCGTCAGCGGATTTTTCGCCATTCGGACATCCGAAATCTCGACGGGGAAATCGCCGCCCGCGTTGAGCATACTCTCAAACTTTTGCAGGAAGCCTGCGGGCTTGGCCGTTCCGCCCGCGAGCACAATCGGCATCGGCCTTGAGAACTTCGGCAACTGTCCTGAAGCACGAAGCTCGGAACGCAAACGGTCAATCAGAGTTTGCATCACGTCTTCGTAGTAGATATTGAGAGCGCGGCTGAGGTCGTCTTTGGTGGGACGGAAAAGGTCCAGCTTCTCTTCCTTGAAGAGGCGAACGCGCGTGAAGGTTTCGTTGAGCACGCTGGCGACGTTTGAGTCTATGTAATCGCCGCCTTTGGGAATGCTGAAGGTAATCATCGGCATCGCCATAAACGAGATTGAGACGTTGCACATGCCGCCGCCGCAGCTAATCCCTATCCCTGTGAAATTCTCATCCTGCAACTCGGAGAAGACAACCGCTTGACCTTCGTTAATCGCCCGCGCGTTATAGCCGAGCGAATTGAGGAAGCTCTTGAGCACGGCTTCGTGATAAACGAGATTACCGTTTGCCCCGTCGCCCTTGCCGGGCACGCTGAAACAGAGCATCTCGTTTTTGCGCGCTTGCGGGATGAGGCGCTTGATAATCCTTTGCAGGATTTGCTGGCTCATCTCTTCCTGCGGGTTGAGCACGCCGTGCTGCATGGGCCGGCGCGCATCCGTGTTGAGGAAGCTGGCAAAGAAATCGGAATCGTTGCCGTAGACGTAGATGTTCTTGCAGTTGCGCTCGTAGACCATGCTGCGCTGCTTGAGCACGTTTTCGGCCATCTCGGAGGCAGGAACGGCGACGAAGGCGTTTAACTCCGACTTGCTCTCATCGCTTTTCGCACCATCAGCGACGACGATGCGGCTGGTTCCAATATCGAGTCCGAGAGCGCCCGACTTCACGGCAGCGGCTTCCGGCTTGTCAACTTTAACTTGATTCTTGTCTTCCATTTTTTTCTCCTTAAGTTTTCTTTCTGGGCTTACTTTTGTGCGGCCCGTGTGGGTTTCGGGTTGTGGCTTGCGCGAGTCCTGTTTACAGGCGCAAGTCGTTGTTAGGTGTGGCGCGACCCCTTGATGCTCACGCCCGTCTGTCAGGCGTGTGTGAAATGATTGCCGGGGCTTCTCTGTAGTGCTGGTTCGTTGCGACCGAGTTCCGGCTCTTCCTCTGGGGTCGTGTTGCGAAGCAGTCGTTGCTGCTTCATCTGCTCGATGAAGCGCTGGCGCATCTGTCTGCGCAATTCGTCGGGCTTCATGTTTCCTTCCGTAGCTCGTCGTTGAAACTTCTCTTCGGCCTCTTTCACGCCGGACCAGAGCGCGCCGCCGAGCACGCGGATGGTCTCCGCGTCATAGGTGAAGCCAAACTCGCTGATGCTTGCGGGCGCGACCTTGTATTTATCGGAAAGGCCCATCGCGGCAAACGGAAAGTTGCGCGCCCAGTCGTGATGAAAGCAGATGAGCATGTTCAAAGGGTTGACGGAGACCAGACCGTGCGTGACGCAATTGGCGTCCGCGAGGTTGTAGCGGCTGCGCAGGATTTGCGTCAGCAGCCGGCCGGCGATTAACTGCGCTTCCGTCAACTGCTCAGCGAGCGAATCGGCCTCGCTGTTGGTTTCAAAGCAGACGCCAAGAAAGCTGTCG
>CAZEZJ010000245.1:2175-7822 GCA_964516695.1 uncultured Blastocatellaceae bacterium | reverse complement strand
TTATCCGTGACGGAGACTTCCGCCACGCCGAGCACTTCCGCCCAGATGCTCGCCAGCTTCTCCTCCGTCGGGTTGCTGGCAGCGCGGCTCGCCTCATCGGATGTGGCGCTAGAGAAGTCGGGCGCGGGCAAAGCGCGCCGGTCAATTTTTCCGTTAGCGGTGAGCGGCAGCGATTCCAACGCCACGAAGGCGCTCGGAATCATGTAATCAGGAAGCTTCGCCGCGAGGTAGGCACGCAGTTCAGCGAAGGTCAGGCGAGACTCTTCACGCTTACGCACTTGCACTTCGCCCGCCAAAACCAGGCGACGATGGAGAGCGTTTGGCGACGCCGGACGTTTCTTCCAGAAGGAGTCGTAGGCGAACGACTCATCCGTACCGTCTGAGCGTCGCAGCACACCCCGCAAATGATAGTTCGGGTAAGTACCCGTTTCGGCTGGTCCACCGTTAATCTCTATGCGGAGCACGTCTCCTGCCGTCACCTGCACGCCCGGATAAAACACTGGGAAGAACATCGGCAGCCAGGCGCACGCGTCTTCCAGCGTATCAACGGCCATGCGCTCGCCCGGATAAAGTTGCACCCAAAGCAAGAAGCCGTCGAGCCGACCGCTCCGGTCAATGCGCAATTCGAGCTGGTGGCTGAAAACGGGGTTGGCCCAACGCGTGAAGTCAAGGTCTTCGAAGATGGCGCTCTCGCTCAGCAGATGGTCGTGGGGGAAATTTTTGATACACAAACGCACGTCGTCTCTATGGCCGACATGATTGAAGACTTGCTCGGCGTAGTGCGCTCCCACATCCTCGAAAGCGGGCGCAGCATGTACTTCATCCGGTAGGGTGACAGCCGCGATGCGAGTCAGGCAGCGCGCGGGAATCATCACGCCATCGGGCTTCATCCACCGGCGTGCATGGTTGAGGATAGCAACAGCGCCTTCGGAGCCGCCGATGCAGCCGATTAACTCCGAGATGCTGACATCTACCTGCTCAGGAAGCTCTATCGTGATGGCATCGCCCGAAATCAACGTGATGCGGTCTTCAAGCCCCAGTTCGCGGACTCTCCTTTCTGCCACGCGGAACGATTCCTCTATCACTTCGATGGCGTAGACCTTGCGCGCTCCCGCTTCCACGCACATGCGAGCCAGCACCAGTTCCGCGCCGGTTCCGACATCAACGACGACTTTTCCCTTCACGACGGGCGCGAGCGCCTCGCGATAGCCCTGATTGCGAAGCGTGTCATCGGCCATCGCATGATAAAGAAGGTCGTTGTACACCGGATACTCACCGTGCGAAGGCCAAAGCTCGACCCTCCCCGCATCCACGCGTCGCAGCCCGTCGGGCGCAGCACTAAATCCCGCGCCGGGCGTCACGTAGGCCACCAAACGCTTCTGCCCCGGCGTGTCCTCTCGCACCGCCACCACGGCATCGCGCACCGCCGGATGCTCGGCCAGAACAGCTTCGATTTCGGCTGGCTCAATCCGGTAGCCGCGCACCTTCACCTGCTCATCAATCCGGCGGAGGAATTCGATGTTGCCGTCTTCGAGGTAGCGGGCCAAATCGCCTGTGCGATACAGACGCGCCCCTCCGCTCTGGCTGCTAAACGGGTCGGGCACAAATCTTTCGGCGGTTAATTCCGGCCGGTTGTGATAACCGCGTGCGACGCTTGGACCAGCGATGTAGAGTTCTCCGGCAACGCCCGGCGGCACGGGGCGCAATTGAGAGTCGAGAATATAAATCTGCGTGTTTGGCAGCGGACGACCTATCGGCAGCGGATAGTTAACATCCTGCTCGCCATTTTCTTCCGCCGGCTGGTATGTCGTAGAGGTGACGGTCGTTTCCGTCAGGCCATAAACGTGGATGAGCGAAGTTCTGTCGCCAGCCAGCCGTCGCCACGCGGCGTATCGGTCGGGCAGATTTTTCTCACCGCCTATCACCACCAGCCTGACACACTGCGGCAAACTTTCACCCGAGCGTGTCAATTCATAAACCCACTCGTTCCAGAAAGCCGTCGGCAATTCAAAAGCGGTCAGCCGCTCTTTCACAATCAGCGGCAGGAAATCTTTCGCATAGGGAATGTCGCGGCACAGCACGACGCGAGCGCCGCTCACCAGCGCGGGAAAAATTTCTTCGACGGCAACGTCGAAGCTAGCGGAGGCTATCTGCGCGAAGCCGTCATCGGGCGTCAGCCCGAACTCGCTTGAGATAACGCTGACGTAGCTGACCAGAGAGGAGTGGGTGATGAGTACGCCCTTCGGGCGGCCCGTCGAACCCGACGTATAAATGATATAAGCGAGATTATCCGTCGTGACGCCGCTCTCAACGTTCCCCGCGTCGTACCGCGAAATATCCGCCCATTCACTATCTATATACACGACCTGCGCGCTCTGCTCTGAAGCACGCCCGGCCAGCCCTTGCTCGGTGATGAGGACGCAGACACGCGAATCTTCCAGCATGAAGTGCAATCGCTCGATTGGATACGCGGGGTCTAACGGCACATATGCGCCGCCAGCTTTGAGCACGCCGAGCAAAGCAACAATCATCTCGACGGAGCGCTCGACCATGATGCCGACTCTGACTTCCGGCCCGACCCCGCGCGCGCGTAAGTGCCGCGCAAGTTGGTTGGCGCGCTCGTTCAACTCTCGATAGCTTAGTTGTCGTCCTTCGTAGGCGACCGCTACGTTATCGGGTGCGTTCTCGGCCTGCTGCTCGAACAGTTCATGCAGGCAGCGGTTCGTTGGAAAGTCAGCCGTCCTATCATTCCACTCGACGAGCAGTTGATGACTCTCCGCTTCGGTCAGTAGCGACAGGTCGCAGACACGCTGGTTGATGTCGCGCGCGATGGCCGTCAACAACTGCTCGAAGTGGCCGAGCATCCGCCGAATAGTTTGGTCATCGAAGCGCTCGCGCTCATACTCCATTTGGAGCGTCAACTCCCTGTGGGGGAACACGACGAGGGCCAGCGGTTGATCGCCTCGCTCCTGTGAACTGAACTCGCTAATCTCCAGCCCGGTTCTTTCCTTCACCTGCTCGATTAACGTGTCGTCTATGGGGAAATTTTCAAAAGCCAGGACGCTCTCGAAGAGCTGTGCCCCTCTGGGCAACTCACTCCATCCACTGACCTCCACCAGCGGACTGTGCTCATACTCTCTGGCCTCCGCCGCTTCCACCTGTAGCCGTCGCAACCACTCGCCCACTCGTTGCTGCTCATCAATCCTTACTCTGACGGGCAGAGTGTTGATAAAGAGTCCGAGCATCTGTTCGACGCCGGCCAAGGCGGCGGGTCGTCCCGAGACCGTGGCGCCGAAGACGACATCGAGTTGGCCGCTGTAGCGTGAGAGGAGCAAGGCCCATGCGCCTTGGACGATGGCGTTGAGGGTGAGTTGTTGGCGGCGTGCGGCTTCGCTCAGCGCCGTCGTTAACTCCGCGCTCAGTTGCACGCGCATTTCCCGGTAGTCGTGAGCCGGAGCCGATGCCTCTGGTCCATTTTCTACCTCTGCGCTAGCCGCCGCCTTGCTCCTGCCAGCCAGTAGTGGCGTCGTGGCGGTAAAGCCCTGAAGGCGATGTCGCCAAAAGCGCTCGGCCTCCGTGAGTGATTGGCGTTGGAGCCACGCGATGTAATCTCTGTAGGGGCGCGGGCGTGCTAGTTCGAGGTGTGTGCCGTGGCGCAACGCCTCGTAATGGAGGAAGACCTCTTTGAGCAACAGCGGCACCGACCACCCATCGAGTATCAAGTGATGCTGGCTACAGATAAAGCGATAGGTGTCGAGACCAAGTTTGAGTAATGCCAGTCGCATCAGCGGCGGGCGCGTCAACTCGAACCCGCGTTGTCTGTCCGAGTCTAACCATTGTCGCAGTCGTGTGCGTTGCTCTTCCTCTGAAAGCGCGCTCCAATCGCCGGTCTCAATTCTTATCCGTGCGGATTGGCGTACCACCTGCATCGGCTTGTCCAGCCCTTCCCAAAAGAAGGAGGTGCGCAGGACCGGATGACGGTTGACGGCTTGCTGCCATGCTTGCTCGAAGGCTTCGATGTCGAGCGTGCCGCGCAGCAAGCATTGGAACTGCTGGAAGTAGACGCCGGAGGCGGGCGCAGAGAGGCTGTGAAAGAGCATCCCCTTCTGCACGGATGAAAGTTCGTAAATATCTTCGATATTCTTGAGCTTCATGCGAATCGCTCCGGTAAACCGAGGGCCGTCTTAAAACTCAACTGATAAGTCATAGCAGATGCACAGGTCGAACAATGGTAGAAGTGGTGTTCGGGTCGGGATATTCGGGCCGCTGCCCTGAGGTGATAACGAGTAGTGACGTGTCAGCTCGACGCAGCGAGCCTCAAGCCAACAGCTTGAAGGGCATCACTGCTAGTCGCCGTTGCCAGCCGCCGCTGCTTCCTCATCGCTTGCGTCAGCAACGTCAGCCGGGACTTCAAATTCAAGTGTGTTCTTACAAAAATCAATCCATTGAGGAGTGACGTTGTCGAAGACAACATCCTCGTCCAGAAAGATGCCTTTGGTGACGGTGAAATTCTCTTGAAGAAACATGTAGTCATTCTCCGCCGGTTGCGCGCCGTGGCCGGACGCTCCATTGCCGGAGGCCCCGTTGCCGGACGCTCCGTTACCGGATTCCGGTCGCTCCTCTTTTTCATGCACATGCTGGTAGTTCGTGGTCCAGCCGTCGAAGGCTTGAAGCCTCTCAACCGGATATGCTTTGCAATATCTGCCCATTTTGCTCATCGCTCATCCTCCCGAAATTGAATCACTATCGTCAGAACATAATTTTTGGGAATACACTTGTCCGACCCGTTCGCTGACCTTTGCCTTTAACACTCACTGGCCGGTAGATGCCGGACACTTAAGTTGTCAGGTGAAACGTAAATTTGCGAAGTCTGTTTTCTAAATGAGTTGAATGAATTTGACCGTTAGGCAGAGCTACCGCATATCGCGCCAGCGATGCTTTTTCGTCTTGAGTTGTCCCGTGAGAAAACGTGGGTCGAATCAGTCGTGAAGAGAGACCGATTCGACTATCTCTCTGAAACGCGTCGCCGGTTCGAAAGCTTCTCTCAAACCTGAGCGGCACGAATCAATTTGTCAAATACGACCGATGGCCGCCGCTCGTGCCACCGCCCGCGAAAAGCCAGCAGCAGCACTTGATTTTTTAGCGCTCCTTAATCTCAACAAAACACATGACGGCCAACATCTATGGAGCGTCTCTAACGAACTTAAACTTTTTCGACCAGATTAATATCAACGCAAACGCGGCCCTGAAAGCTAATGGAATTCAGGAGAATAATCACACGCTCGGAAGCTTGCATCCTTCTTTCAAAGATGCCGGTAAAGCTCTTCAGTGGACCGTTCTTAATCACCACCGTGTCGCCAACTTGAGGCTCATCGTTAAGATAGATGTAGCCGTCTTCTCTGACTTGGGATTTGATTAACGCTATCACTTGGTCGTCAACGCGCGCCGGATTGTCGCCGACGCTCACAACGCTGAAGACGCCTCTCGTATGTTTGACCTTATGCAACATTCGCTCAGCCTGGAAGCGAGCAAAAATGTAGCGGGGAAACAGGAATTGAGGGATAAAAACCGGCGCTCCTGAAAATTCGTTATAGCGACATTCTCTGAGCTTTGGGCTAAAAGTTTCCACTCCCCAGGCGCGCAGATT
>CAZEZJ010000245.1:773-2165 GCA_964516695.1 uncultured Blastocatellaceae bacterium | reverse complement strand
CTATCGGCGCGCGCCTCTTGCTTCGGGTGTGTATGCACCGCATACCAATGCATTGTCTGGTCGATATTCATGCTCTTTTACTCACATCACTCAAACAATCGTCCCGTTGTGGGCAAGACCACAACTGCGCGCGCTATTCAGTGCAGCGATAAATTCTGCAACTGGTTCATTGTTGCGCCGCAGCAATTAAACTTGCCGTATCTCATATACACGGGGGACGTAGCTGTCTGGGGAGACGTAGGGACCAAGAGAAGAAACTATATCGCGCGGGGGCAACTCGGGGAGAGAGCAAAAGGCTGGCAAAGCATGAGGCTTAACTCGACGCAGAGGTCGCGTCAAATGAGGGTGAGTAATTTTAAGATTGCAATGATGAGACACTTTTATGGCGCAACCGTTCTGAGGTCTTGCAGGTTGAACCATCGCTGTCTTACGCACCCAAATAATGCCGCTGTTAGCCATTACATTCAGTATGTATAACGATGCTGAGAATGTTGGGCCAGCCCGACTCGGCTGTCACCGATTGGTGACGACCGAGCTTCCCCTTATGAACGTTCCCCCTTGAACAGAATGAAGAAAAATTATCAATTGATAATGCTTCCCTTTTAATCGTTGAAACTTCTCCGGCCCGCAAAAAGCAGACTGCTATTAGAGCGACGGCGGCGCGCTTCCGATGAAGATGGCGTCGTCCGTCTGCGACTGGAGAGTAAACTAGAGGGCAAGCTTGTAAATCAGGAGAAGAGATTAATCGTATGGTTGAACTGTTAAGGTGAATAACAGATAACCATATCCAACCAATCTTCCGCTGAGCAGTTGCTACTGCTCTCGCCTATAAGACTACCGCCTTTCCTTGTTCAGTCGCACAGAGAAGGGGGATTGGCGCGAGGGGATGCGCTCAATTCTCTATTCATTGCGTTTTGGTTGTGCAAAGGCAATAGCGACCGCACGACTATCCGCAATAACGACCGTTGATTACCATTTATTTCAACCGTCCGCCCAATTCGCGTTGAGTACGCCAAACTATACGACGAATTGTGCTCTGATGTTGCCGGGCAGTCAGGCTAAAAACCTGACTCCGACGCGGCATGACCTGATGAAGCGAACTGTGTTGTCAAGACATCAGATGATGAAGAGACCCGCTGTCCGAACTTAGTCGCAATCACCGTTTGAAAACTATGAAGACAATTGCAAATCAAAGGCTTTGCTTGATTCTTATGGCGCTTCCCTTGATAGTCAAAACGGCTCACATCATGCCGAAACAATTTCTAAAATACGCCCTACGAGCTTTATTTTAGACTTACCCCTAATGAGGTAAATTTCCATCAGGATGCAAAAATATAGCAAGGCCGCGCGCTTGTCTGTCTGAAATCAGACACAGTCTTATACCAGACATAA
>CAZEZJ010000245.1:0-721 GCA_964516695.1 uncultured Blastocatellaceae bacterium | reverse complement strand
TAGAGATGTTATGAGTCGGCAGGAAATTGTTCAGACCACCGGAGGGCGGTTGTAATTCTCTTTACTCAAGAAGTTATCAAATTCCTCCTTGATAACCTCGTAGCATTCACAGGTCACAGATTCCAGCCCGGTCGGGTCAAGAATATTTATTTGTCCGCGGCTATATTCAATGAGTTTCTTTTTTTGCAGCGTGACCGCGGCCATTGTGATGCCGGTTCGTTGAGCGCCGAGCAGGTGCGAGATGATTTCTTGGGTGAAGCCAATCGTGTTGGAATTGACGCGCTCGCGAGCTATTAACAACCAGCGAGCAAGTCTTTCCTCGACCGTATGAAACCGGTTGCAGATGGCCGACTGTGTAAACTGCGTCAACAGTATATGCGTGTATTGCAGAAGCAAATCATGCAATTTACCGCCCTGGTTAAATTCATTTCGCAGCCCGCTCGCCCTAATTCTGAGGGCGCATTCGACCTCGATTTGCACCATCATTTGATAGGGCGTCTTATGAGACCTCAAGATGATAGGCAGGCCGACCATGCCTTCGTTGCCGACCATTCCCACCTCGACGCTTGAGCCATCTTGAGTGGTCGATAGCAGAGAGACCATGCCGTCGGTCGGAAAATAGGCATGACTCACGAGGTCTCCGACATTATAAAGAATTTTGCGTTTGGGTAATTGAACAGGCTCCAATTGAGGAAGCAAGCGTTCGTATTCCTCTCTGGGC
>CAZEZJ010000244.1:0-7832 GCA_964516695.1 uncultured Blastocatellaceae bacterium | reverse complement strand
TGCCGGGGACGTTGACGCGCCCACCCGTGCCCTCGTGTTTGGTGATGACGAACTGGCCGTCAGGCGCGGCTTCAGCGATGGGAAAGCCGACGTTGGCGAGGTCTGGAATGTTGCGCCAATCATACTGGCAGTTGCCGCCCGAAGACTGCGCGCCGCATTCGATGATGTGCCCGGCGATGGTTCCCGCCGAAAGCTTGTCCCAGTCGTCTTCCTTCCAGCCGAATTCGTGAATAATCGGAGCGAGCGTGAGGCCCGTATCGGTGGCGCGGCCTGTGATGACGACTTGCGCGCCCTTGTTGAGAGCTTCGACCATCGGCCAGGCGCCGAGATAGACGTTGGCGCTCTGAATAGAGGAGCGCACGCTGGCGAGCGGTTCGCCTGTGTCCATGTTGCGCAGTTCGATTCCGCGTTCGAGCATCTCGTCCAGGCGCTCCATGATGTCGTCGCCCGTGACCGTGCCAATCTTCAATTTGCCGCCGAGTCCAAGCTCGCGCGCCACCTCGCGCACGGCATTAGCGCAGCCTTCGACGTTGACGCCTCCGGCATTAGCCGTCACGCGTATGTTGCGCTCCACACAACGGGGAAGAATCTGCTTCATCAGCGGAACGAAATCGCGCGCATAGCCCGCCGACGAATCGCGCGCACGCTGCTTCTGCATGATGGACATCGTGACTTCGGCCAGATAATCGAGCATCAGATAATCAATCTGCCCGCCTTCAACCTGCCGCACCGGAGCGTCTAGCATATCGCCCCAGAAACCCTGCCCGCTGGCAATCCGAATCTTCTCTTTCATAACTTAAGTGGTCTGCGGTCAATAGCCAGTTAATTATTCGCTGAAAGCGCGCTTTCTTCAACTGACCACTGAAATGTGACGCGGGCAGCGCTTCCCGTTGAAGGGGCGCTGCCCGCGCCGAACGGCTCGACCGGGGCTGCGACTTAATGAACAAGTCGCAGCCGAATCTACTCTTTACCTTGTGCAGATGCTTTAAGGCGTTGTTGCCGGTGTTTCAGGATTCGCCATCGGCGGCTTGATGCCTCCGCGCGTTGCTCTCCTACGGCGCCGGCCACGGCGTCTGCCGCCACCGCCGCTCATCGTCGTCATATTGCCGCCGCCCGATGATGTGAACGAAAACTGGCGAGTCTCGCCCGGCACGCTCATAATCGAGACGCCGTTGCCCATGCGCCGCAAGCGGACGGAGACGATGCTCGCGGGCGTTGAGCCGGTGCCGCCGCCGAGCATCATCGTGACGCCCGTGTAGCCGCGCGTGGTGACGGCTGTGTAGCGACCGCTCATGGCCGTTCCGCCTTCCGGCGTCAGCGTAAACTGGTTGCCGGATTCGAAGGTCAAAGTCGCGGGGCCGGACAATCCGCCTTCGGAATAGGTCGCCGTGCCTGTGTATGACTGGCCCGCGAGGTCTTCCTGCACGCCGCCGTCCGTGCGTTCCGTTCCGGTCTGCATCGAGACTGAAGGGTCGGCTGTGTTGGCTGTCGTCGCTGTCGTCGTGCTTCGACGACCGCGCCTGCGCCTGCGCCTGCCGCCCGTCTGGCCGGACATGCTCGCATCAGTCGAAGTGTCTGTGGACACGTTGGCGTCCGTCGTCATGTTCGCGTTGCTTGAAGTATCGTCCGTCGTGTTGGCGTTAGACATGTCGCCGTTCATGTTCATGGTGTTGGTGCGGCGCGTGCTTCGTCTGCGCCTGCGCCTACCACTGCGGCCAGCCGTATTCGACGACGTATTACCGTTCTGCGAGGTCATCATCCCGCCGCGTGTCTGCTCGTCCTGTGTGTTCGAAGAATTGGCATTCTGCGCCGACGTGACAAGCAAGTCTGCACTGACGAGAGCGACGGAAATAACGAGCACAAACAAAACGGTGATGCTGCGTGTTATGCTGCTCTTGCTCACGGATGTTTCTCCCTCCTCTGTGTTGTTTTGCGCACGTATAGATAAAAGCGCGTGACGCGTTCAAGTCAAGTGGTTTCGGCAACCGCCGCATTGCTGTTGACAGTCAACCGCGTATGAAACTTTCTGCTCACCTAGCGTGCTCAAAAACTGCCGTCCGCCGAGAAACCTTTAGGCCAGAACGGACGGCAGCACAAACTGGCCCAGATGCGGCCCCGCGTAATTAAGGCTGACGCGCAGGGCCAATTCCAGCGCATCGCGCGTCTCTTCCGGCACGATTACAGCGTCCACGAAGCCGCGCGCCGCCGCAAACTTGGCGTCTAATTGCTGCTCGTAGTTCTCGCGCACCTGCTCCATCTCGGCCTGCAACGTCTCATCCGGTGCCGCGCCCTCGCGCTTCAACTTCTCAAGCTGAGTGCCGAACAAAGCGCCGACAGCCGAGTCGCCTTCCATCACGCCCATTCGTCCCGTGGGCCAACTAAAAATAAAATCAGGGTCGAAGCCTTGTCCGGCCATCGCGTAGTAGCCCGCGCCCGAAGCATGGTTGACGGTCAACACTATCTTCGGCACGGCGGCGGTCGCCATCGCTTCGACGAAACGCGCGCCCGCTCGGATAATGCCGGAGTGTTCCGCCTCCGCGCCGACCATAAAGCCTGAAACATCCTGGATGAAAAGAAGCGGCGTTTGATGGCGATTGCAGGTCTCTATAAAGTAGGCGACCTTTTCCGCCGAATCGGCATAGATGATGCCGCCAAAACGCGGCGGGCCGCCGCCCGGCATCTTCACCATGCCGCGGCTGTTAGTGATAACGCCGACCTGTATGCCGCGCAATCGAGCATGGCCCGTAATCATCTCTTTGGCGTAGTCGGCCTGAAACTCGTCAAGGTGGCCTTCGTCAAGCAGGCAGGCGAGCACGTCGCGCATGTTGTAGGGCTGGCGATGGTCTTCGGGGATGATGTCGTAGAGGTCTGATGCGGGGCGCGCCGCTTCCACGCTTTCCGTAATCGAGACGGCGCTCTGCGGCTTGACTGGAAGCTCTGAAACGAACTCCCGTATCTTAGCAACACAGGCACGGTCGTCAGCGACACGGTAATGCGCGACGCCCGAAAGCTCGTTGTGCGTGCGCGCCCCACCCAAAGTCTCGTTATCAATCGTCTGACCCGTCGCCCCCTTGACCAGATTCGCTCCGCCGAGGCCCATAAACGATGTGCCTTCGACCATCACGATGATGTCCGAAAGCGCTGGCAAATATGCGCCGCCCGCGATGCATGGCCCCATCACCGCCGAGATTTGCGGTATCTTCAGGTAGCGGCGCATGATGGAGTTGTAATAAAAGATGCGCGACGCGCCGTACTGGCCGGGAAAGACCCCGCCCTGATAAGGGAGGTTGACGCCCGCCGAATCCACCAGATAGATAATCGGCACATGCGAGCGCATGGCTATCTCCTGCGCCCGCAAGATTTTCTTAATCGTCTCCGGCCACCATGAACCGGCTTTCACGGTCGCGTCGTTGGCGACGACCACCACTTCGCGGCCACCAATGCGGCCCAACACGGTGACGACGCCAGCCGCCGGAGCCGCGCCCTTGTATTCGTCGTAAGCGACGAGCAGACCTATCTCCTGCGTAAAAGTTCCGTTGTCAAGGAGCAGTTCGATGCGCTCGCGCGCCGTCAGCTTGCCCTGCTGATGCTGTCGTTCAACCTTGTCGGGGCCGCCGCCGCGCCGCAGCTTGGATTCAAGCCGCAGCAGGTCAGTCGCCAATTGGCGCAGACGCGTCCGTGCTTCCTGAGCAGCCGGTCGTGCTTCAGACTTCATCTTGATTCAGACCGGCCTCGCCTAGCCACAGACAAGGCCATGACACGCTTCAGCCGTTCACCTGATAAATAAGATAGCTTCGAGATGCCGCCAAAATAGCACAAGACGGCTCGTCAAGACAACGAAGCCGTCTCGGTCAAGACCGACGCTTAACAAAAAGTTAGAGGAGCCGGGTGATTCTTTCCCCGACTCCTCGACTCTATGGCTCAGCCGCAAATGCTATAAATGCTATTTCCAGAGCTTGCTCAGCAAAGCCTTTGCATCCGCCTTCTCGGGCATTCCCTCAACAATGAGGACGCGAGAGCCGCGCCGCTCCATCACGACGCCTCCCTCTTTAGTTTGCCACGCGCTCCTTTGAGAATTTTCATCCGTGGCCTCGCTGGAAGCAGTTGAATCGGCATAACGAGCGTTGGTGCGTTTGCTGTAAGCGTCGAAGAATTCCTGCGCGTCCTTTTCCGAATCCCAGGCGGTCAGTTGTGTGATGCAGACAGCGCCCGACTTTGGCTCCATATAAACCGCGTAGCGGTCGCCGCCCCAGCCTGCCGCCGCACGGCGCGATTCCGGCTTGGCTTTCAAAAACTCATCGAGAATCAGGTAGTAGGCCCATTCGCCGTTGACATCGTAGTCAACGCGCTTCCAGTTTGCGCCGAGCGTGGACGAGGCGTCAGGCAATTCCAGTTTCACGGGCGCTTCACGGGCGAAATATTTTTCGGCGTGCAGGATTTGCTCGGTTGATTGCGGCAGTTCCGTATAAGCCAGCGAGATTTGTTTCCAGCCATCGCGTTTGTACAACTGCGAGACAAACTCCATTCCCTGTTGATAGGGAAAGAGCAAGGATTCGCGCATGACGCGCGGCGCTTTCTCTATCAAGTCGGATGAGCCAGCGCCGCCGCTCTCGATTGATTTCAGAAAGGCCAGAGCGCGCAGAGGATTGCGCATAATGTAGTATTGCATGAGGAGCGTCGCATCACCCTCGATGAGAGCGTGGGCGGCCAATTCGGCGTCGGCGTCGCCCTTGGGCCATTTGTCGAAGCGGCGCAGGTTGTAGTGCTGGTCTTGCAGAGCGTGAGCGAGTTCGTGAGCCATGACGGGCTTTTGCCCGTCGAGGTCAATCCAGTCTGCCAGATAAAACTGCTGCGCCTTCGGGTCGTAGTAGCCCGCGACCTGTTCGGTCAGGAGACTAATGATGAACTGGCGCAACTGCATGTCGGCCGGAATCAGGCCGAGCTTTTTCAGCGTGAGTTCTGAAGCGCGCATCTCTTCGGGCGTCGTATCCTCGTCCATATTCTTGACCAGCATCCGCTCGATTTCGGCGCGCGTCTGCGCTCCGCTCTTGACGGGACGCAGGATAGCCAACTGCCTGATTTCGCTCGTCTCTTTTAGGACAGATTCGGTGGCCGCCATGACGGCGGCGCTCTTGGCGTTGCTGGAAGTGACCGCCGGAGCCTGCTTTTGCGCAGAGACCGCAGCAGCGCCGGCGAAAAGGGAGGCCGCAAGGCAGAGGGCCGCAACCCGTTTGCTAGCTTGGAGGCGAATTTGCTTTGACATCTCTAACCTTTCGCTTTTATAGTCCGCTTCTAACCGTGCTGACAATTTCATTTTAACAGGTCACCCCAGAATCGCTCGAATTCCGGTGAGAGGCGTGGATACGAGATGACGAAACAAGCGGACGAAGATGTGATGCCGGACGAGTGGCATGAAACCCTGGTGCGCGTGCGCTATTCCGAAACCGACAAGATGGGCGTCGTCTATCACGCCAACTATCTCGTCTGGTTTGAGATTGGCCGAACCGAGTTTTGTCGCGCCCGCGGTTTCAGCTATCGCGACATGGAAGAGAACGATAACTCTTTCCTCGTTGTTGCAGAAAGTTACTGCCGCTACAAAGCGCCCGCTTACTACGACGACCAGTTAATCGTCCGCACACACATTACGGAACTGCGCCGCCGCGCTCTACGCTTCGGTTATGAGATTATCCGCGTCAGCGACGAAAAGGTCATCGCTGAAGGAGAGACGGGTCATGTCGTCACAGACGGAAGTGGCCGCGTTCGCTCTTTCCCGCAAGGCTATTGCGAGTTGCTACTGGCAACGCCCGCAGAAGCCATACACCTCTCACAACCGCCAGCCGAACGCGTCCCCGAAGACAGCGCACCGGATTAACCGCTCAGGGTTTTCAATCAAAGACCGTTCTGCTTTTTTCCGCAAACTGAAAACCCTCAACCGCTCCTCACTGTTCATGCTTGAGTGAAAGGCGGGAGATTTCGCGTGCGCGGCCCGTGGTTTCGTCCACATCAATGACGGCGGCGCAGATGCGCACGTCGCCCGTCGAATGTTCGGCGCGCTTGTGTAGGGCCGACGTAAAGCGCCCGATGACATCTTCCTTGACCATGCCGATAACGCCAGCATAGCTGCCCGTCATCCCGATGTCGGTCAAGTAGGCCGTCCCTTGCGGCAGGATTCTCTCGTCTGCGGTCTGGACGTGTGTGTGTGTGCCGACCACCGCCGAGACACGCCCGTCCAGATACCAGCCCATCGCAGCCTTTTCGGAAGTCGCCTCGGCATGAATGTCCACCAGCCTGACTTTCACCTCCGGCGAGAGCGTAGAGAGCAGCGTGTCTGCGGCGCGAAACGGGTCATCGGCCGGATGCATGAAGACGCGCCCAATCAAATTCAACACCGCCACACGCACGCCGCGCACAACCCCTTCCCACATTCCGCTGCCCGGCGTCTGCGGCGGATAATTGGCAGGGCGCAGCAACCGCCGCTCGCGCTCAATATACGCGACCACCTCACGCTTATCGAAGATGTGATTGCCGGATGTCATCACGTCAATTCCGGCGTTGAAGAGTTGCCCGGCGTGCGACGGCGTGATGGAAAAACCGCCGCTCACGTTTTCCGCATTCATCACGACCAGGTCAATGCCGTTTTGCTCGCGCACATCCTGTATGCGGTCGAGAATCGCCGTTCGTCCAGGCCGGGCGACGACATCGCCAATCATTAAGACTTTCATAATAAAAACAGTGATAGGTGATAAGTGATGGGTGATAAGAAAGAGCTTTATCCTATCACCTATCACTTATCACCTATCACAAGGTCAATGGCTAGAGGGGAATCCACAGTGGCCGCTCCGCAGCCGTAATTGAACCTGCGTTAACAGGTGGGTGACCTCTTTGTTAAGCCGCAGCCTTTGGCAATTCCTTAACGATGAAGGATTGCACCGGCTGTTAGTCGGCATCGGTCTCCCTTGATTTACAGCGTTGGCTCAATCATCGTTACTCGGTGACGAACCCCGCAGACTTGTTCCCTCTGCCACGAAGAATATAGCACAGACCGCGAGCGGATGTCAGAATATTAGATGTTGGATGAAGAGCGCCCGGCGCTTGACAAGCGACCGGCTTTTAGCTAGCGGCAAGCGGCTTAGTTTTAGGTAAACGCGATGTTGCCCGCCGGGCTTGGCTGTTCGACGGTGCTGCGGACTTTGAGCAGGCGGTCGAGCATTTCCGCACACTCGGCGCTGCGCGAGGCCAACTGCGAGTCGGCCTGTTCATGCAAGCGTTTGAGGCGATGCAATTCGTCTGCGATGTGCAGGGCGGCGAGGATGGCTACTTTCAGCGAATCGACGGTGAGCGTGCCGGAAGAAATCTCGCGCATCCGGCTGTCAACAAACTCCGCGAGTTGGGTGATGTATTCGCTGTCGCCGTCGGAACGAATGTTGTAAGTCTGATTGTAGATTTCGACACGGATGGTCGGCGTCGTGGCTGCGTCCATATTACCTTTACCTAAGCTCATGCGGCCCTGTGAGTCTTTCATTTGCGCACCGCCTCCGCCATTTCAGGGTCGAGCGTGGCGATGGCGTCGAGCATTGCTTCGACCTTCATGCGAATCGTGTCGCGCTCCGAAAGCAGGCGCTCGACCTGATTCTCAAGGCGCTCTTTCTCGCTGAGCAAGCCGCCAAGCTCGCGCCGAACGGAAGCGATTTCGCGCTCCAAGCCTTCCTTTTCCTGACGCAGCGTTTTCGTCAGTTCGATGGTGCGGTAAATCTTGTCTTCCAGATGCGAAAACTTTTCGAGTCCTGATAATCCGACCATCGCTATCTCTCCACAAAGATTAACGGCTCGTC
>CAZEZJ010000243.1:6759-7838 GCA_964516695.1 uncultured Blastocatellaceae bacterium | reverse complement strand
CACCGATATGACCGCCGGCCTTGAAGAAGCGCGCTCGCTTGCGTGGCAACTGGCAGCGACGCCTGACTCGACCGCTGGCCCACATCTTTCACCGGACAGCTTCGGCCATCTCGGCTTCACAGGCACAAGTTGCTGGATTGACGCGGCGCGCGAGCGCATCTTTATCCTGCTGACGAATCGCACGCACGCGCGCTCCCTTCCCTTCGTCAATATCAACAGCGTTCGCAGACGCTTTCACACGCTCGCGGTCCAATCGCTCGACGACCGAGAAACTGAAAAGGACGGGCAGACGCGTTGACGCAAAGCGACGAGCGGGCGGCAAGCGCTGGTGCGATTGCCGGGCGGCGACGCCGCGTGGCGGCCTATCTCGGCCTTGAAAGGAATGTGCTGGCCGTTTCGGCAGCCGTCTTCCTGCTCGGCACGGGCGAGGAACTCTGGAAAAAGTTCCTGCCCAAGTATCTCGAAACTCTGGGCGCTGGCACATTGGCTATCGGCCTCTTCGGGACCGCTAAAGATTTCTTCGACGCCATCTACCAATATCCGGGCGGCTGGCTGGCCGACCGCGTGGGCCGCCGTCGCGCGTTTCTCACCTTCGTCGCCATCGCCGCCAGCGGTTATCTGGTCTATCTTTTAAGTCCCACGTGGCATTTCGTCTTTCTCGGCCTGGCGCTTTCGATGGCCTGGCACAGCATGGCCTCCCCTGCCGTTTTCGCGGTTATCGGAGACGCGCTGCCGAAAGAAAAACGCGCGATGGGTTTTACCCTGCAATCCATGCTCAAGCGTGTGCCGATGATGCTGGCCCCAATCATCGGCGGCGCGCTGATGCTGGCTCACGGAGTCAAAAGCGGAGTTCGCATCGGTCTCATCTGCACGCTCGTGCTGGCGGCCCTGACGGCGCTGATTTTGCTGTTCATCAATCTTCCGCTCGTCGTCGGCACACACACCAGACTGCGCGGCGTGTGGCGCTCGTTTCATCATGCGCTCAAGCGGCTGCTCATCTCCGACATCATCATCCGAACGTGTGAGGGGCTGGCCGAAGTGCTCATTATCATTTACGTGACGAACGTTATCGGCATCAG
>CAZEZJ010000243.1:0-6749 GCA_964516695.1 uncultured Blastocatellaceae bacterium | reverse complement strand
ATGACGACCGCCGTGCTGGTTTACATTCCGTCGGCGCGCATCGCAGACCGCATCGGGCGCAAGCCTTTCGTCATCGCGACCTTCATCTGCTTTGCGCTCTTTCCGCTGGCCGTCGTCGCGTCGAGCGGCTTCGTGTCGCTGGTCTTCGCCTTCGTTGTCGGCGGGCTACGCGAAATCGGTGAGCCGTCGCGCAAGGCGATGATTGTTGACTTTGCCGAACCGCACCTGCGCGCGCGCACCGTCGGCCTCTACTATCTGATTCGCAGCCTCATCATCTCGCCGGCGGCAGTCCTCGGCGGATTGCTCTGGAAATTCAGCCCGCAAGCGCCCTTCGTCACGGCGGGCATCATCGGCATCATCGGCGCATTTGTTTTCGCGCTGACTGTCGAGGAGCGATATGCGAGTTGAGCAGCGAACAACACACGGCTTGTAACTTGAGGAGCTAAACGTCAAAAAATTGTAGTAGTATATGGCGTGCGTCTCCCGCGTTGCTTGTTTATCGCTGCCATTATCGCTGAAAGCCAATGCGTCGTTCCCTCTGGTCAAAAGCCATCACGCTGCTCGTCTTGCACACCCTTGTCGCGACTTCGCTCGCGCAGGATGCCGCGCCGCAAACGCGCCCGCGCCGCGCCGAAATAAAAACTCAACAGCCTGCCGCGCCCGTTGAAACAGTAACCACTCGCTTCTCCGCCGAGCCGACGGTACGCATCGGCCTCATCACCAGCGCCCGCTCCGTCGTCATCTCGACCAACGGAAGATTGCTGAACGCGTCTGACACGAATGTCTCTCCCGTTCCGCTCTCGGCGGCGCGCGTTCGTCTCGAAGCGCGCTGGCTCGCGCCGCAGCCGCCCGCCCTTCAGGAGGAAACTTACCGCGTGGAGATTGCGCGTGCGCGGTCGCGCGAAGATGCAGAACGCGCGGCGCGCGAGATTAAAGAATTGACAGGCGAGGATTCGGAGATTAGCTACGATAGCAATAGCCGCACGTGGCGATTGCGCGTCGGCTCTAATTTGTCTGCCGCCGATGCCGACGAGCTACGCGCGCGCCTCGAAGGCGCTGGCTTCGCTTCGACGCTGGTTTCCGATGCGTCGAGCGCCGCCCTTCAAACGAGCGCGCAGAGAAAAACTGAGACGACGCAGCTTGCGCGCCCCGCAACAACGAGCACCATCCGGCCCACCGCGCGCATCAGCACGCCGAGCCGCGAACTCGTTGCCTACAGCACCGCAGGCTCTTCAATGCTCTTTAGCTCGCGTGCGCCCGTCGTCTTCGCCGCCGAGGATGAGAGCAATGCTCCCGTGCGTTTGAACGACAAACCGTATCGCGGTCGTCTCGAAGTGTTCGCTAACGCGCGCGGCGGGCTGACGGTCGTTAACGTCATCGCGCTTGAGGATTACGTGCGCGGCGTTGTGCCAAACGAATTATCGCCGGGCGGCTATCCGGCCATCGAAGCCTTGAAAGCGCAGGCCGTCGCCGCGCGCACCTACGCGCTGAAGAATCGCGGGCAGTATGCCAAAGACGGTTTTGACTTGCTGCCGACCACGCGCTCGCAGGTCTACGGCGGACTCTCGACCGAGCATCCGCTCTCGACTCGCGCCGTTGAAGAGACGCGCGGGCTAATCGCCACCTACGCGGGCGAACCCATCAACGCTCTCTACACTTCGACGTGCGGCGGGCGCACAGAACACGTCGAAAATATTTTCAACGAAGCGACGCCCTACCTGCGCGGTCGCGAATGCGGGCTTGAAGGCCGCGCACATTTCTCGCCCTTTATCATCAAGACCTCGCGCGAGCCTGCCGACCTTCAGGATGAAACAAACGCCCAACTGGCGCGCGCTGCCGCCCTGCTCGCGCTCCACAATTTCGACAATCTCTCGCGCCGCCTGACGGACGCATGGCTCTCAAGCCCCGTCTCTCAGAGCGAAGTGCGCAACTGGATGGCGGCCACAGCACGACTCGCCAGGCAACCCGAGCCAATCGTCTCGGACGACGCAATGCGCGCTCCCGGCTTTAGCACTGCGCTGGCGGCAGCCGTCTCCGGTGAATCACGCGCCGATACCCTTCTCGACGATGCCGACGTTGAATACCTGCTTTCTTTCCGCGACTCAAGCGAGATTCCACAAAAAAACCGCGCCGACGTGGCGCTCCTTTTACGCGACGGCTTTCTCGCGCTCTACCCCGATGCCACCTTGCGCCCGCGCGAAGTGTTGACGCGCGCACGCGCGCTGCTCACTATCGCACGCCTGCTCGAAGCTCGTAGCCTTTTTCAACTGCAAAAAGGAACGACGCGCCCGACGAGCGCCGGAGCTTTCGTCTTGCGTTCAAGCAAGAATCGCGACCAACCTTTGCAGGTCAGCGAAGACGCCTATCTTTTTCGCGCGTTCGGTGACACAGCCTATCAGATGCGCCAGCTTGCGCTGGTCGGCGGCGAGCCGGCGACGTTTCACGTCAACGCGCGCGGGCTGGTGGACTACATCGAAGTGCGCCCGTCGCCGCAGGGTGCGGCTTCCGACCGCTCTTCGCCCTATGCCAACTGGACAACCACGCTCACCGTCTCCGAAGTCCAGTCGCGCCTCGCGCGCTGGTCAAAGGGCATCGGCTCGTTGACGGATTTGCGCGTCGCCGCGCGCGGCTCGTCGCGCCGCGCCATTGATTTGGAAATCACAGGCACCAACGGCACCGCGCACCTGCGCGGCGGGCGCATCCGCTCCGCCCTCGGCCTGCGCGAACAACTCTTCGTCATCGACCGTCGCTACGACGACGACGGACGCCTGACTGGCTTCATCTTCACGGGTCGCGGTTGGGGCCACGGCGTCGGCATGTGTCAGGTCGGAGCCTTCGGCCTCGCCCGCGCCGGGTTGAGTTACGACCGGATTTTGAAGACCTACTATACGGGAATCGAACTGACTAGAATGTACTAAGCCCGGCGGATGATGAGCGAAAACAGTTCTCAAACAGCGATGAAAGTCACGCTCTATGTCGTGCCCGATTGCCCTTTGTGCGCGCGTGCGCGGGCGTGGCTGAAGAGTCATGGCATCGCGTATGCTGAGCGTGATGTCGCCAATGATTTCGGGGCGCTGCGGGCGATGCATAGATTGACGAGACAGCGCTTGGTGCCCGTCTTTGAAGCAAGCGGCCGCGCGCTCGTGCGTCCGACCGAGGCCGAGTTGGCCCAACTCTTATTGTGATGACCCAGATGCGTCTCTCTCGTGCACAGTTCACAGGCGCGCTCGTGCTGCTCGTGCTAATCTGGCTCGTCGTCCTCTTGCGTCTCATCTTCCGTTAACTCTTGAATCCCAACATTAATCAGCAGCCGGTTATCGCCCTTGTCGGGCCGACCGCTTCGGGCAAAAGCGAGTTAGGCATTGAGATGGCGCTGCGCTTTGGTGGTGAGATTATCAACTGCGATTCGGTGCAGGTCTATCGCGAGATAGAGATTGCGACGGCGAAAGTGCCGCTGGCGGAGCGGCGCGGCATCGAGCATCATTTGCTTGATTTCGTGCCGCCGACAGTGAACTACACGGCGGGCGATTGGGCGCGCGATGCTGCCCGGGTCATCGAAGAGATTGAAGCGCGCGGGCGCTTGGCCTTGCTCGTCGGCGGCACAGGCTTTTACCTGCGCGCGTTGCGCCAGCCATTCTTCGTCAGCCCGCCGACGGACGAATCCTTGCGCCGCCGCCTGAGCGCCATCAGAGAACGACGCGGGCCGCTCTACCTGCACCGCATGTTGCAGCGGCTTGACGACGACGCCGCCGCCAAGCTTTTCCCGCGCGATTGGCCGCGCGTCCAACGCGCGCTTGAAGTGAGGCTGCAAACGGGGGCGCAGATGTCCGCGCAAGCCGCGGCGCGTGCGCAGGTTCCGGCCTGCGCCGCGCGCATCCGAGTGCTGGCGCTGCTGCCCCCGCGAGCGGAGCTTTATCGCCGGATTAACGCGCGGGCCGAGGCACACTTTGCCGCCGGACTCGTCGGTGAAGTGCGCGGGCTTATCAACGCGGGCGTGCCCACAGCGTCAAACGCGCTCGGCGCACACGGCTATCGCCGCGTTGTCGAATACTTGGAAGGCAAGCGTGACTACAAAAGCGCCATCGAGCAGACGAAACTAGACGTGCGCCATTACGCGAAGCGGCAACTGACGTGGTTTCGCCGCGAGCCGGGCGTCGAATGGTTCGAGGGCTTCGGCAACGAACAAGCCGTGCAGGAGCGCGTTGCCGCGCGCATCGCTGAATTGAAAAGCGGCGAGTAATTAGTCGTCAACGATTACTCTTTTGTGGCCTCGGCGGTGGTTAGGCGAATCACAGTCTCGCAAGCCGCGAAAGCGAACAAACGGCTCTTGGCAGCAAACCTTGCACACTCTTTTCATCGCGCGTCTATCGTTTCCTATATAAGTAGATTGATTTAGTCTGGTGCGTGGTGTAATCTGCCATCACCGTCAATCTTTTTAATTGCAAGGGGGCCGACCGGAGAATAAGGTGGACACGAAAGCTACTCCCCAAAACATCCAGGACGCGTTTTTGAATACGGTGCGCCGTGAGAAAAGCACGGTCACCATCTACCTCTTGCACGGCGCGAAGCTGACGGGAAGAATCAAGAGTTTTGACAAGTTTTCGGTGCTGCTGGAAACAGGCTCTCAGGAACAGTTGATTTTCAAGCACGCCATCTCGACGATTTCTCATGCGCGGCGCGGCAGCGGAGAATTGCGCACACCTCCGGCGGGCAATTCCCCGCACGTAGAACATTCATCCGAACCGAACACTCCCGCCGATTCCTGATGCTCTCTCCATTTTGTGGTTCGAGTTTCACTTATAAGACAGACTGACGTGGCTGGCGCTTTTATTACTTTCGAGGGCATTGACGGCAGCGGTAAATCCACGCAACTGCGGATGCTCGCTAGCCTCCTGCGCCTGCGCGGGCTGGAAGTCGTGGCGACGCGCGAGCCGGGCGGCACCAGCCTCGGCAAACGGCTGCGCGCCGCTGTGCTCGATGCGCAGGAGCAGGTTGACCCGCTCGCGGAACTGCTGCTCTACGCCGCCGACCGCGCCCAACACGTGCGCACGCTCTTGCGCCCCGCGCTTGAGACGAGCCACATCGTTTTGTCAGACCGTTATGCGGATGCAACCGTGGCTTATCAAGGCGCGGGCCGTGGCTTTCCGCCGGAGTTAATCGCAGAGGTCGTCGAACTAGCGACCGGAGGACTCAAGCCTGACCTGACTCTCATCTTCGACCTTTCGGTGGCGGAGTGCAGCGCGCGCACGCGCCGACGCGCCGACGGCGAGAGCGCTGGCGACCGCCTCGATTCCGAGGATGCCGCCTTTCATACGCGAGTGCGCAACGCTTACCTGCAAATAGCGGCCAACGAACCCGAACGCGTCCGCCTCGTCAATGCCAGCGGCTCAATCAACGAAACGCACGCGCTCGTGCAAGAGATAGTCAATCAATTTCTCGAAAAGCTTGGGATAGGGGCTGGCGGTTAAAGGATAAGAAACGACGCGCATGGTTTATTAAGGCGACAGCTTTTTCTTTCTCCTAAACGCTAATCCGCTCCTTCCAAACTCCTGACGTATGTTCAAAAATCTTTTCGGAAACGAGCGGGTCAAAGAAATTTTGCGGCGGATGATTGAAGCGCGTCGTGTGCCGGGTGCTCTCCTTTTCGCGGGCGAAGAGGGAGTGGGGAAAAAGCAGTTTGCGCTCGAACTCGCCAAAGCGCTCAACTGTCGCCAGCCTGCCGGCACGGAAGCCTGCGACGATTGCCCGTCCTGCACGCGCATCATGGAGTTTGCGCTTCCCGCCAGCGACGACAAGGATGCGCACAGAAAGATTATCTGGAGCGCGCACCCGGATGTCGGTCTCGCACGACCCTACAATCGCGCTATTCTTGTTGACGCGATGCGCGACCTTGAGCGCGAAGCAAACTTTCGTCCCTACGAAGGCAACGCCAGAATCTTTATCATCGAAGATGCCGAGAAACTCAATGATGCTTCATCCAACGCCGTCTTAAAGACGCTGGAAGAACCTCCCGCCACCTCTCATCTCATCCTGCTCGCATCACGTCCGGCCTCGTTGTTGCCGACGATTCGCTCGCGCTGCCAAGCCATTCGCTTCTCCCCGCTCGCGCCCGCCGAAATCGAAACCTATCTTTTGCAGCGCCAGAAGGTGAAAAAGCTCTCGGCGGAAGACGCGCGCCTGCTGGCCCACGCGGCGCGCGGCAGCATCGGTCGCGCGCTCACGAGCGACCTTGACAGTTATCGCCAACGCCGCGAAGCGATGCTCGACGTGCTGGGCGCGCTCGCTTTGACCGGCGATAAAGCGCGATTGTTGCGCGCTTCGGAAGAGATGACGGACGCCAAGCGCAAGGAAGAGTATGAGCCGCGCCTAGAGATGCTGGAAACTTTGATACACGATGCGTGGACGCTCGCGCTCGACGCTTCCGGCAAAAAATTAATCAATCAAGACCTCTCGGCGCAGTTGAAAAAGATTGCGGCGCAGTTGAGCAGCCGCCGCGCCGCACGCTTGCTCTCGCAAATCGAGACGCACCGGCGCAACCTCGAAGTCAACATCAATCGCAAGGTCGCGACCGATGCGCTCTTTCTCGCTATGGCACAAGCGAACGAAGAATAAGGCGAAAGGGCGTGAGCCGTGGTATGTAAAGAGACCGGGCCGCTGCTTTCACCTGACATCGGGCAGTTAACACTTGCCAGTTTTTTGCTAGGGGTATGAATGATGGCACAAAGGATTCTGGTCGTTGACGACGACCC
>CAZEZJ010000242.1:3321-7859 GCA_964516695.1 uncultured Blastocatellaceae bacterium | reverse complement strand
GATTTGGCTTTCGTCCCAGCAAGGTCGCCTTTCTCAGCCAGCACGCGTGGAGCGATAAGACGCGTGGCGCGTGGCCCGACGCGTTGCCCGATGATAAGCATCACCAGTATGAACTGGCGACCATCAAACGTTGGCTGGAAGTCTTCCTTTATCGCTTCTTCAAAATCAGCCAGTTTAAGCGCTCGTGTTTGCCGAACGGGCCGAAGGTCGGCTCCGGCGGCTCGCTCTCTCCGCGCGGCGATTGGCGCGCGCCCTCTGATTCGGAAGCAGTCGTCTGGCTCGACGAGCTACGCCGCAACGTGCCGGATTAACATGCATCGGTGAAGTTGTCGGCACATCAATCTTCTATTGTCCGGTTGGTAAGCAATCAAATTTTATAAGCGCGGAGGTAGTAAACATCATGGCTGATTCGAGTATGAAGAGCGCGGATGAACGCAGCGAGGTTTGGCCGAGCTTGCCGCTTGACGAATGGAAAGACACCTACGCGACGCTGCACATGTGGACACAGGTGGTCGGAAAAATCCGCCTCGCGCAAAGCCCGCACGTTAACCATTGGTGGCAAGTCCCGCTGTATGTGACCGCGCGCGGGCTGACGACTTCGGCCGTTCCTTACGGCCCGCGAATCTTCGAGATAGATTTCGACTTCATCACACATCAACTCATCATCAAGTGTGACGACGGAGCGACCGACTCAATGGCTCTCCTTCCGCGCACGGTCGCGGAGTTCTATCGGGAAGTGATGGAGCGTATGCGCGCGCTTGGGCTAGACGTTAAAATCTGGACGACGCCCGTTGAGATTGAAAACCCCATCCCCTTTGAGAAGGATTTGGAGCATTCTTCATACGAGCCTGAGTCGGCCAATAAATTCTGGCGCATACTCGTGCAGGTCGATAGGGTGTTCAAGGAGTTTCGCTCGGGCTTCATAGGGAAGGTCAGCCCCGTGCATTTCTTTTGGGGCAGCTTTGATTTGGCGGTGACGCGCTTTTCGGGAAAGCGTGCGCCGGAAAGAGAGGGCGCAGACATCATCACGCGTGAAGCCTACTCGCACGAAGTTATCAGTCATGGCTTTTGGCCGGGCGGCGGCGCTGTTCAAGGGCCAGCCTTCTATTCATATACTGCCCCTGAGCCTGCCGGACTAAAAGAAGCGCCCGTCCGTCCGCCGCAAGCGTTTTATAGCCGCGAGATGTCTGAGTTTCTGTTGCTGTATGACGACGTACGGCGCGCGGCTTCTCCTGACCAAGCGTTGATGGAATTTCTGCAAAGCACTTACGAGGCGGGCGCTCGTCTCGCCGGCTGGGACCGCGACACGCTGGAGCGAACCACCGGTGAGTAATAAGTAATTGACGGCGCGGATGAATCGCTGCTGTCAGTTGAGCAAGAAACAGAGAGCAAATTCTGCCACGAAACAGTGAGGCCTGGTGTTTATGTCTTAGGTACATGAAACGGGGATGGCACATCTCATGCCTAAGAGTGTCAAGTCTAATGCCGCAGGTCTCGGCAGAAGGTCTTTTCTCATCAGCGCCGGGGCCGCGATTGTCTGGCCCGCTTTCGGCTCGCGAGCCTTGGGCCAACGGCCCGCGTCGAAGGCTTATGAATTCGGAGGCGGGCTGTGGTTTGACGGGCGGAAGTTTGTCAGTCGTAAATTCTATTCAATCAATGGAACGCTGACGGCGAGAAAGCCCGCGCGCGTGGATTCCGTCGTTGACCTCACGGGCAAGTACGTCGTCCCGCCCTTCGGTGAGGCCCACAACCACAACGTTGACTATTCGGAACGCACCGACAGACTCATTCGCCAGTATCTACAGGACGGCATTTTTTACGTTAAGAATCCGAACAGCCTGCCGCGAATGACGCCGCCGCTGCGCGGCAAGGTAAACATCCCGACCAGCATTGATGTGGTCTTCGCCAACGGCGGCTTGATTCCGACCGACGGCCACCCCATCGCGCTCGTCAAGCGTAATCTGGCGAACGGCGGCATGACGCCGGAAGATACCGAGGGCGGATTTTATTTCATCATTGATAACCGTTCAGACCTTGACCGCAAGTGGGAGAAGATTCTGGCGGGGAAGCCCGATTTTATCAAGACGTATCTGATGTATTCCGAGGAGTACGCCAAACGCAGGGACGACAAAGCCTACTATGATTGGAAAGGATTAGACCCTTCGCTCTTGCCCGAAATCGTCAGGCGCGCACACCGCGCTGGCTTACGCGTCTCAACCCACGTCGAGACCGCGACCGACTTTCACAACGCTCTGCTCGCCGGAGTTGACGAAGTCAATCACATGCCCGGTTTTAGGCCGGAGCGCAATGACGTTGCCAACTACAACAATAATCTGTCGCGTTACAAAATTTCAGAGGCGGACGCGCGGCTCGCAGGGCGCAGTCGCGTCTTTGTCGTGACCACTATCGGAACGACCGTCCGCTGGACGCTCGACGAAAAAGAGAAGGCGAGCGCGAATCGCACCGCCGTGCGCGAGATGCTCATGCATAATCTTCGAGTCTTACACAAGCAAGGCGTGCCCATTGCGATTGGGAGCGACAGCTTCCGCGCGAATTCGCTGTCCGAGGCGCTCGCCCTCCACAGTCTCAAAGTCTTCGACAATCTGACGCTGCTGAAAATGTGGTGTGAGACGACCGCTCAGACGATTTTCCCGCGCCGCAAAATCGGATACCTGAAAGAAGGATACGAAGCGAGCTTTCTCGTCTTAGGCAGCGACCCGCTGCAAGATTTCAACAACGTTCAGAAAATCGAAACGCGCGTCAAGCAAGGTGAAGTGCTGCCCAAGCCCGTTGCTCCGCCAGGCTGAGTAAGTTCGTTGGCCTGGCTTTACAGTTCGCGTCGAAAGATAGAAGCTTGCGCTTCGATAGCATTCCTTTCATCCGCCTTCCTTGCTAAGATTGGCTCAATTACCGAACCAAGGAGGGTTAAAGTGATGTCAACGAGCAAAGCCGCCAAAGCGCGCGACCGCTCGCGCTCAGAACAATCCGGCCAGACCTCTGCGGGCGCGCAGCGCTGCCGTCGCAAGTTTCTCAGATTCTTTCCCGAAGGATTTTATGACGAAAAGTATATAGCCTGGGAGCGAGGCTATAAGTGGGAGGCGCACGAGCAGTGGGAGGAGATGCTTGAACGCGGCGCCTATCGCGCGTTGCTGCGCGCGGGTGAGTTCGCTGAGGTGGCCGCGCGCGCCGTGCGGATTGAGTCGCGCACCAACCTGCTTTTCTCATTTGAGAAAATGGCTCTGCGCGATGCGGTGAAGACGGCCGATGGAGCGCGCTCTTTCGCCACCGGACTATATGACTTTCTTTACGGCTCTGGCAGCGTGGAAGCGAAGTTTCGGCGCTGGGTTGACGTGGTCTCGGCGTTGCCGCGCAAGCAGACACGCGTTTTGACGTGGCCGCTGGTCACGGTTTTCGGATTCATCGCGCTGCCCGAGACACACATCTTCCTGAAACCGAACGTCACTCGCGCGGCGGCCCGCGAGTATGGCTTCGACTTCCAGTACCAATCGCGACCGTCTTGGGAAACCTACAGCAACTTTCTTGAGTTTGCCGAACTCATCCGGCGCGACCTGCGAGACATGAAGCCGCGCGATATGATGGACCTGCAATCTTTCATGTGGGTGCAGGGTTCGGACGAGTATGAAGAGTAACCGATGTTTGTGAAGCGACGGCGTTCAGCTAACGGTTGCGTCTGTGGCGTCGCTTCTGCGAAGGCAAGGGTTCGTCGTAGGCATCCATCTCGTTGGTTTTGAGGATGCGGTAAACCTTTCCTTTCGGTGACACGAAGGTCGTCTCAGAGATGATTGAATCCGGCGCGGGCATTCCGGTGCGACGCGGTCGCTCCAGCCCGGCCGTGTCCTTAGCGGGCGTGCTAGGTTCAGCACGCCTCTTCTTCTTTGACGTTTGAGCCGTCGCCGCTGTCTTCTTTCTCTCCGCCATCGCCGCATCTCATGGCTCGAAAATCATCTTCGAGATGGGATGAACTTCCCAAATCGTCGGCATCCGGCTCTTTAAGCTCTGGGGGCCGGGACGCGAACCCTTAACGTGGCTCGCGTCCCAAAAGAGCGAGCCTTCGATTTCCACCGGAATCGGCGGGTCATAGAAATCATAGGATTTACCCGGCATCCCCTCTGGATGGTTAACGAAAAACTCTTTGTAGGCATCGCGCGCGGCCTTTAATTTCTTGTAAGACGGATGGCTCTGCGGCGGCAAACCCGACAACTCCATCGTCATATACATTTCGGGCGAGGCTTCGGGGTCACGACCAATAATGAGGTGATAATCGTTATCCTTCTCTCTGCTGGCAGCGTAGATGAAGGCCCTGACGCGTATGTTCCGCTTTTCCTGTGCGACACGGTCTGACGTTGCGGTGTCCTTGATGGGCGGCTTGAGCGCTTTCATCACTTGCTCCGAGGGAAGCGAGGCCAGCAGGTCTTTCAGGTCGGCAAAGTTTTTGATGGTCGCTTTGGCGATAGAAGTCTTGGCGGCCTTGCGGGCCGTGCCCTTGAAACTGTCTCCGGTTGGCGCAGGCGCAGCGG
>CAZEZJ010000242.1:0-3221 GCA_964516695.1 uncultured Blastocatellaceae bacterium | reverse complement strand
GCGCAGCGGGTTCTCAATTTGGTCGGCCACAGACGTGTCTGCGACCGCAGCGGCAGCGGCCTTCTTCACTCTTGAAGACGCGGCCCCTTTTTTAGTTGTCTTTCGCGGCATCGGTGAATCCTCCTGTTTTAAGACGCGTGGTTGGCCCAGACTGACGAGCGCGTTTTCCGCTGGCGCGTCGAACGCGAGTTGAGCCTCTTTGGGAAAACGACCCGTCGAGGTCGGGCAGACGGTGAAGGTTCGAGTGCCTTGTGCGCGCGTACTCTATATCACCTTCGCCAGTTATTCAATAACCAGACTCAAAAACGACGAACAAGAGGCGGCCATCGTTCAATTATTAGGCAGCGAACTACAGAGAAGATGACCGAACAGGCGCACCCTTCAGCAGTCACGAAGCAAAGGATTGACAAGCATTGCGGCCAGCGATACAGTGAGCGGCCTTGTGTGAGACGGGGAAATAGCATGGTCGAAAAGTTAGCCATCTATTGCCTCCGGCTCGGCCGTTTCCCTTCGCCAACTGTGCAAGCCCAGTCGCAAGCGCAAGAGCAGTTGAGGTCTAACAACTAGATGAGTGAGCGTTAGGATGAAGCTGGCAATCTTCGATATTGACGGCACGTTGACGGACACGAACAGCGTTGACGACCAGTGTTTTATAGAAGCGATGGCGCAAGCGCACAACATCACTCAGATAGACACCAACTGGTCTGCCTATCCGCACACCACCGATTCCGCTATTACGCTCCACATTTTTCAGGAAAAATTAGGGCGCGCTCCTCAAACGGAAGAGGTCACGACGTTCAAAGAGTGCTTCGTCAATCTGCTTGAGGCGCAGCATGAATCCGCGCAAGCGCAGTTTGGTGAAATCTACGGCGCGGCGGCGGCCCTTAAGAGAATGAGGCATGAATCCGGTTGGGCCGTGGCGATTGCCACGGGCTGTTGGAAGTCGTCCGCGATGTTGAAATTGAAAGCCGCGCTGATTGAGATTGATTGGATACCCGCCGCGTATGCAGAGGACGGATTATCCAGAGAGGAAATTTTGGAAGCTGCCGCTTCAAGAGCGTTGAAGCAGCAAGGGCAGCGGAGCTTTGAAAAGATTGTCAGCATCGGAGATGGCTTGTGGGACGTGCGCGCGGCTCGTAGTTTGAAGTTTGCATTTTTAGGCATCGGCTACGGAGAAGCGGAAGCGAGACTGCGCCAAGCGGGGGCCAGCCACGTGATTAAAGATTTCGCAGATTACAGCCGACTAATGAAGTGTCTGGACGAGGCGGAAATTCCTGTGTGAAATATCCACGGCAAAGAGCAGCGTGCAGCGAGCGAATTTATGAGGCAGTCTAAATCCGCACAGCGCGAGCAGGCCATCCGCAGAGGTTTGGAATTCATTTACCGCATCGCTTGTGATGCAGCGTACTTCGCGGATTACGGAAGCGACCTCGTCAGTTGCTTTTACTTTATCTCCGCCACCTCACAGGATTCTCAATTGCGCACGATGGCCCGCAAGATGGGTCGCGAGCGCGCACGCCAGTGGCGGCAGGATTATCCTTCGCTGCCAAAAAAAGTTGACGCCGATGTCATCGCAGATTTCGCCCACGGCAGCTACGCGGCGGCGCGCCTCGGCAT
Source organism: uncultured Blastocatellaceae bacterium (assembly GCA_964516695.1). Classification (GTDB taxonomy): domain Bacteria; phylum Acidobacteriota; class Blastocatellia; order Pyrinomonadales; family Pyrinomonadaceae; genus DASVTR01. Next base: position 1,604 of record CAZEZJ010000242.1, on the reverse strand, counting down.
CGCTGATGAAGCGCTCAGGCAGCAAATGCGCCGCGCCGCCAAACGTTTCTCGCCGCAGGATTATCTCTGGTTCGACCCGAAGTTTGAGCCGCCGCCCGGCGATGTTCCAGAGGTGTGCGATTGCGGCCTGTATAACCTTCGCGGTCGGAAAACGTGCCGCGGATGTCGCAGGCGTTTGAAGATGACGAGCCGCTACTGGGTCTTGATGGATGCGCTCGTTAAGAGCTACACGGGCGAGCGCTATGGCGTGATGGTCGGAGCGTCGTATGCCGACGTAATTAAATGGCTGCCGTTCATGCGTCCCTATCAGACACAGAACGACGAGGGAGACGATGCAGAGTTCTATGAAAAAATCTACGCCATCACACACGTCGTTTACACGCTGAACGATTACAGCCTCTATCGCCTTTCGCCGCGCTGGCTGCCGGAAGAGTATGAGTATTTGAAGGCGGGATTAGGGCGTGCGCTTGAAAGAGACGACCCCGAAATGTTGGGCGAGATTATGGATTCGCTGAGAGCCTTCGGCCTGACGAGCCGCCACCCGCTGATGCGCGAAGGAATAGAATATCTGATGAAGCGGCAGAACGAGGACGGCAGTTGGGGAGATTTGGAGACGGATAACATCTACCAGCGTTATCATCCCACTTGGACGGCGATGGACGGACTGCGCGAGTATCGCTGGCGCGGCGAGCGGTTGAGTTTTCCAAAGCTCAAACGGCTGCTGCTATCACCGGCATCGAAGCCGAAAGTGGCTTAACAAGCATAAATGGTTTATGGCCCACAGAACGCAAGGTAGAGAAGCGTTCTGCATTGCTCCGCAATGAATGCGTGAGCGGCAAGGGCTGAAATGTTTTGACGCTTGAGTGCTTTTAATGCGCGTAGGCTTCTCGCTATCTGCTTTTAATTTGTCAATGCCTAATCGCCGCCAACTGCCTTATAATCCGTTAACGCTCTGAACCTTTGTGAGAGCTATCACTGCCAGCAGCAGACGCAAGCCTCGCGTTGGTCATCACCCTAGAGACGGAGAATGAGAGATGTTGGACGCAAACGTTGCTTTAATCTACCGTTGGTTTGAAGAGGTCTGGAATCAGGGGCGAGAGGAAGCTATTGATGAGATGTTCGCGGTTGACGGGATTGCTCATGGGCTTGGCGAAGCGGGCGTTGATGTCGTCGGCCCGGCGGGCTACAAGCCGTTCTTCGAAAAACTGCGCGGCGCTTTCCCTGAGTTTGAGCTGACAATCGAAGATACGATTGCCGCGGGCGACAAAGTGGCCGCTCGGTGGACGGTTCGTGTCGTCCATCGCGGAGACCACTTGGGCATTCCGGCCACGGGCAACGAAGCGACTGTCTCGGGAATGTCAATCATTCGCATCGGAGACGGAAAAATCGTTGAGGCCTGGAACAATTGGGACATCCTGGGATTGATGCAGCAAATCGGCGCGCTGCAACCTCCACCAACATTGCTTGAGTAGCGCCCCGCAGGCTCGCCCGTGTAAATTGAGTTTTGACTAACAGGCGGCTGTGGCCGTTTGTCGCTCTCTTGTTGATAAGCAAGAGCCTGACGTTCATCTCTCCCGCGCGTGTCAGGTAAGAAAGCCCACGTG
>CAZEZJ010000241.1:0-7895 GCA_964516695.1 uncultured Blastocatellaceae bacterium | reverse complement strand
TCGGCGGCAACGGCGACCTTTCCGCTCTCGACCTGAAGACGGGCCGCGTCGTTTGGACGATGAACGTGCTGCAAAAGTTTGGCGGCTCGAACATCACTTGGGGCATCAGCGAATCGCCGCTCATCATTGGCGAGAAGTTGCTGGTCAACGCGGGCGGGCCGGGCGCTTCCATCGTGGCGCTCAATAAGAAGGACGGCGCTCTTATCTGGAAGAGCCAGAGCGACCGCGCAGGCTATTCGTCGGGCATTCCTGTCCAGGTAAACGGTAAAACGCAGGTCGTCTTCTTCACGCACCAGCGCGGCCTCGGCCTGGACCTGGAGACGGGCAGTCTCTTGTGGGAATATCCGCGCGCGGCCAACAACGTCGCCAACGCCGCGACGCCAATCGCGCGTGGCAATCGCGTCTTTATCACTTCAGACTATGGCAACGGCGGCGGCCTCGTTGAAATCAAATCGGACGCGAAGGGCGTCACCGCCACGGAAGTCTATTTCAATAAAGACATGCGCAACCATCATAGTAGCGCCGTCCTCGTCGGTGAACACCTGTATGGATTTTCCAGCAGCATCCTGACGGCGATGCGCTTCGACACGGGCGAGGTCGCATGGCGCGACCGCAGCGTCGGCAAAGGCTCGCTCGTCTATGCCGACGGGCATCTCTATTGTCTCAGTGAAAATGGCGTGGTCGGCCTCGTCGAAGCCAACCCCGAAGGCTATCGCGAGAAGGGCCGCTTCCGCATTCCGCAAGACTCGCTGCCAACTTGGTCGCATCCGGTCGTTGCCGGCGGGCGTCTCTACCTTCGCGACCAAGATACTATTTATGCTTACGACGTGAGGCAGAAGAAGTAGCCGAGAAGAACTAACAACTTAGTGTTGACAGAAAACGCTCCGTCGCAAGTACAGCTTGCGACGGAGCGTTTTTCTCATCAACTAAGCGCAAGAGCGCTCTTGTCGTCTTGAACAGTAAAAAGCTCACTCGGACCTTAGCGCCGGAATCAAAGGGGAACGCAACGTGGCGGCGGTCGCGACGAGCGAGGCCAGCAGGCCGGAGATTAAGACGGCGAGCAGGAGCAGGCCGAGCGAAAAATTAGGAAGCTGCCCGCCGCGCGAGAAGAAGACGGGCGCTGTTGCCAGCAGCGCGCAGGCCATGCCAGTCAGGAGTCCGAAGCCTAGCAGCAAGGCGTTTTCCGCCACGGTCATCAGCGCGAAATGCTTGGCGTTGTAGCCGACGGCTCGCAGCAGCGCCAACTCGCGGCGGCGTTCCAACACGTTGCGCAGCAGCACAGCCGCCATCCCCAGCGTGCCGAGCGCGAGGCCAAGCGCGCCGAGCATCTGGAAGGTGGAAATAAACGTGTTCTCGACGCGATGAAAACTGGCGAGCCGCTCCGAGGTGGAAGTAACGTCGAAGCCGAAATCCGAGAGTTGGGCTTCGAGTAGTTTCGCCGTCGCCGCTGAATCAACGCTGGCGGGCGTGTCGAGCAGAAAGAAGCGGTAGCCCTCCTGTTCGGGAAAGTGGCGCAGGAAGTTTTGTTCAGACATCAATAGCTCGCTCTGAAAAATGCTATCGGAGAGCGCGCCGACGATGCGCAGGCGAATGGGCTGACCGCCTTCGCGTTCAAGCGACAACACGTCTCCGAGTTTCAGGTGCAGCACGTAAGCGAGCGAGTTAGCGTCCGCCACAACCGGAATCGCGCCGTCCGTGGCTTCAGTGTTGAGCAGCAGCCACGGGTTATCTTTTTCCTCAGCGGTGCGCGCCAGAGAATTTTGAAAGCTGAAGCGGTTGCTCCTGACGAAATCATCTGTGGGCGCCAGGATTCTAGGGTTCCGTGGCTGGTATAGATTAAGGCAACTGGCGTCGTCGCCAGGCCGCACGCGAAAGCGCGCGAAGGAAACGCCCGAGAGCGAAGCCGTCATTTGTTCGCCGATAAGATTCAAAGCTTCCCTGCCTTCGGGCGTGTTCGGGTCGTGCACCAGCGGCAGCGCCGCTTCGGCCAACAAGGGATAGCCGCCGCCGCCTGATTTTCTGTCGAGCGTCGCGTTCTGACCGTCTCGCTTGAAGGAATCAACGGCCACGATGATAAAGGCCGCCGAAGCGATGAGCGCGATGCACAAAACGCTCCGCACCGAACGATACGCGACATTGCGAAAGCCGAGCCGCGCGACCACCCACCAGCCCGTGCCGCCCAGCAGTTTTCTCTTGCGGCCACGCAGCCACGCAGCCTGATAACAGAGCAACGCAATCAACAACAGCGCCCCGCCGCCGAAGAAGCCGGCGACCTGCCCAATCCAGCCGAGCGTCGAACAAAGCAGGAGGCCAAGCGCAACGATGCTCAACACGACAGCCACTAGGAACGTGTAAGAGCGACGCGGGCGTGCGGCGTTGCGCCGCAGCGCTCCGGCATCTGCCAACGCAGTTCCGGCCAGCAAGCTGCGCGGCGATGCGGGCGCGAGTCTTCTCAGAGTCCAGAAGATACACGCGAGCGCCGCCAGCACTCCGCCCACGCCGCCGAGCGCCAGCGATAAAGGCGCGACGTGCAGGCGAAGCAGAGTCGTCCCGACGGCACCGACCCACCACGTCGTCAGGCCCAGCATCATCAGTTTGCCGTAGAGCACAGCGCCCGCTAGTCCGAGCAAACTTCCCAAGGTCGCCAGCACGATTCCTTCGATGAGAAAAAGCGTGCGAATCCGCGCGGCGGGAAAACCGATGGCTTGCAGGATGCCGATTTCGCGCAGGCGTTGCTCGACGCCAAGCTTGAAAAAGAGCGCGGCCAGGAGAAAGGCCGAGATGACGAGGAAGAAACTGAAGTAGAGAAAATACTCCCCGAAGTTGGTCGCGCCGCGCGAGGCTTTCAAGCCTTCCTCGCGCACAGGATAGAGCGTGAGACCGACTTGCAGCGGGTCGAGCGCCGCGCGCAAGCTTGCGCTGTAAGACGCGAGAGTCGTTTCCAGCGACGCGCCGCCGGCTGGCATGATGCGTAGCGAAGTCAGCTTGCCGAAGCGCGAGGGCCAAAGCTCTTGGCCTTTGGCGAGCGTGATGAAAGCCTTCGGCGTCGTGCGATACTGGTCCCAGTAGGCTTCGTCGCTGTCTTTGATACGCGAGAGGTCAACCGGAAACGGCGGGTCCCATTCCGAAAGACTCTCCGTTCCTGTTATGCCCGGATACTCAGGCACTAAATCCCTGTCGGCGGCCAGCCCTTCGATGGGCACGACGCCCGCCAGTTGAAACTCCGCCGATTGCGTTAACAGCCGGCCGCCATCCTGCCAGAGATAATACTCAAGCGTCACGGAAGCGCCAGGCCCAATGTTCAACTCGCGCGCCGCCCAATCGTTTAAGACTATTGGCGGCAGCGCGGGCGATGATGAAGACGGCGCGGGCGCATTCTCGGACGAAGAGCCGCGTCTGAAATTTTCGCTGCGTCTGAAATTTTCAAAGTGTTGTTCGTCAACGGCGGTGACTAAAGAGTATGGAATCTCGCGTGTGCCGGAGCGGATGCTGTTGGCGAGGTAAGAGAAAAGCGGGAGAGTGCGCATTCCCAATTGCGCGGCTGTTTGGCTGGCCGTCTCAGCCAGAGCATGATTGACGAGCGCGCTCTCCGTTTCCAGCGAAAGGCCGCGCTGCTCGTCAAGCGCGCGCAGCTTCACGCCCATGTCTTCGAGCGCGGCTCTGTCTTTGAGAATGCTGCGCAACGCATCGGTGCTGCTTGTCGCAGTCGCTTGCGCTCGGCTTGCCCCTTGCGTGTTAACGAGAATGGTGTTGACTTTGCTCTGCTGTTCAAGCTCTTTTTGGAGCAGGCTGAGAGGCACGAAGACGACGCGCACAGAAGTCTGTTGCAGCCGCAACGAAAACTCGCCAAGCGAGGATGCGTCCAACCGCTCGCGCACGCTCAAGCGAATGGTGCGGCCCACATCCTCTTTGCGCCCGTGCAAGGATTCGACGGGAATTGCCGACGGCTTCTCGATTCGCAAGAGCAGCGCATCTCCCGTCGAGATTGCTAATTCGTCAGCGAGGCTCGCGCCCACCAGCATCTCGCGATTTCGCGGCGCAGCCGTGCCAGCGTTCTCCCGGCCGTGAAACTGCCAGAAGCGTTCGTCAACGCCGTAAACCTGAACGCCCGACGCCCAACGCTTGCTCGCTTCATGCGTGATTGTGCCACTGAGCACGATGAGCGGGCAGGCCGCGCGAAGGTTGTTCCGGCTGAAACGCTCGTCGCGCTGAATCTCGCCGGCAAGTTGCTCGCGAAAGAAGCCCGCGGCGCTGATGACATGCTCCGTGCTGCCGAGACGTTCGAGCAGCAAATTGCGCAGGCTGGCCCGCACCGAATCGCCCACCAGCAGCGCCCCCGCCAGCACCGCCACCGCCACCGCCACACCGCAGACGACCGCCAGATTCGTTCGCCAGTAGTAGGTCAGATTACGCTTGAGCAGAACAACAGTTTGCATAACAAAGAAACGATGAAGGAGGAACGATGAGCGATGAACTATTCAGAGCTTGTCTTTCGTTCATCGTTCATCATTCCGCGTTCATCCTTGCTTCTTCAACTTTCTCTCCATCAATTCGTAGCGCAGGGGGAAGCGTGCGGCCAGTTCCGCGCTGTGTGTGACGACGACGAGAATGGTCTCCTGCTGCTGGTGTAATTCGAGCAGGAGCGAAGCGACAACGTCGGCTGACTTATGGTCCAGATTGCCCGTCGGCTCGTCGCACAAGAGTAGGAGCGGCTGCATCACGAGCGCGCGGGCCAGGGCGACGCGCTGCTTTTCGCCGCCTGATAATTCAGCCGGACGATGCTCGATTCTTTCTGCGAGTCCGACCTGCTCAAGGAGCGTGCGCGCTCGCTGTTCGGCCTCGTCGCCGTTGGTTTGAGCAACGAGCGTCGGCGTCAAAACGTTTTCGATGACGGAGCATTGCGGCAGCAAACAGTGGTCTTGAAAGATAAAGCCAATCTCTCGATTGCGGAAGGCGGCGAGTTCTCTTTCCTTTAGCTGAAAGGGGTCTTGGCCGTCGAGGCGCACACTTCCGGCGCTGGGCGGTTCGAGCGCGCCGAGGATGTAGAGCAGCGTGCTCTTGCCGCTGCCCGAAGGCCCCATAATCGCGGCAGCCGCGCCGCGCTCCAGAGAGAGGGAAACGTCGTCGAGGATTGAGAGCCGGCCCTGCGGAGTCGGATATTCTTTCGAGAGATTAGCGACTTCCAGCAAACTATGAATCCCCTTCCGCCTGTTTAGTCTTTAGGCTGCGCCGACGCGCGCCGCCTCAGTGATTTGCTTCGTCGCCTCGTCTTCTAGATTGCCGTAAACTTCGAGCGCACGATTCGCCATGCGGGCCACGCTGTAATGCTCGCGCACACCGCGAAAGCCATCATGGCCGAGCGTCTCTGCGAGTTGTGGATTCTGATAAAGCTGGAAAAAACCTTCAGCGAGAGCGGCCACGTCATCCGCTTTGACGAGAAGGCCGCCCCCGGTCTTCTCTATGATTTCGGTGAACGCGCCGCGCCGCGGCTGCACGACAGGCACGCCGCAGGCCATCGCCTCCAACAGAAAAATTCCCTTCGGTTCGTTATACGTGGCGGGCACGGAGAGCACGTCCAAGCGGCGCAGGAAATCTATCTTCTCCTCGCGGTCGAGCACGCCCCTGTAGTGAAACTCATCGCTGAGTCCCCACTCTTTCATTCGCCGCGCAACGTCGTCCAAATAACTTTTATTTTCCGCGCCGAGATAGCCTGCGACTTCGAGACGCGCTGCCGGAAAATCATCGCGCTCGCGGCGCAAGTGCTTGTAAGCCTCGGCCAAAACGTGGAGACCTTTTTCGGGCGCGACGCGTGCGAAGTATCCGATGGTGAAAGGCTCTGTGCGCGTTTGCGGCGGGCGCGCTTCGTAGCCGTTGAGATTGATGCCTAACGGCACGATACGGATTTTGTCGCGCGGGATGCCTAGATAATCCGGCATAAAGCGAGCGTAGTATTCGCTGACGGCGATAAACGCATCGACATGCTTGACGTTCTCGCGGATTAGTTCGAGCGACTCGCGACGATACGGCTCTTGCAGTCCGTCCAAGAACAAATCCTCGCCTTGCAGGGTGCAGTAAACCGGACGCCCCAAAGCTTCTTTCAACGGCTTCGCCAAACCTATCAACAGAGTGTACGGCAGGCTAACGACATCCGGCAGAGGCTCTTGGCGCAGCCAATCGAGCATCTTTAATAGCTCCTTGCGCTGGTTGCCGTCTTCGCCCTTGAGCATCGAGACCGTGAGTTGGCCGAGCAGCTTCGGGCTGGTGGAAATCGAGCGGCGCGCGGCCAGCTTCAACATCAAGCCGGAATCCCACAAGCGGTCGAGCAGCCACGGCGTCTTGCGAAACAGAGACACATACTGTTGCAGGTAAACGCTGATGCCGCCGAAAAAGACTTTGTGTTGACTAACGTTTTGCTCGTCCGTCAGCGTCGGCGTGTAGATGGGAATGAGCGTCACGTCATGCCCGCGCGCAATCATCTCGGCGGCCAGCGCGTTGTCGCGCAGGCAACTGCCGCAATACATGCTGGCGGCTCCGGCGGTGATAGACAGAATTCTCATCTTAAACGGTGAACCTCAGACGGCGGCGGCGCGCTGAAAAGCCCTGCGCGCATACAAATGCTCAAACAAGTTTCCCTCGTGCGGTTGGTTCCAACTGACTTGACTCGTCGGCACAGCGCCCAGGTTCAAGCGGTCAACGTTGGGAGACGCGACAAGCCTGCGTATCAATTCCGGGTCGGAAGTGATAGCCGTGACGACGAGACTTGGGCCAAGCGCCGCGGGAATAGAATCTTGCCGGACCTCAACGACGCTCGCGAAGGGAAAGAGAAATTCCCTATTCGCCAGCGGGTGCTCGGCGTTCTCACAGAGCAGAACGGTCGGCAACAGGTACGAGCAGTTTTGCCAGTTGACGAGCCTTTCACCTTTTCTGTAGGAAGCGGTCACGTCGCGCGCTCCCGGCTGGGCCAAGTCTTGCTCGATGCTTGAGTTGATGCGCGCGGCCACATTCGCGTCAGCGAAAGGAGCAAGCCCGGCCGCTTCATCTTCGGCGTCGCGTGGAAGGATGCGGGCGAGTTTTTCAGCTAACGCTTCGCTGATTTCCGCAGCGCGCGACGGAACCCAAATAGCGGAAGCGTTGATACACGAGCGCCCGCCGTTGTCCGCAACGGATGCAACAATCACGTCCAGATATTTCTCCCAATCGTCAATGCAATCTTCACCGATGATAATTTTGCTGTAGCCCGGCCCGTGGACTTCGACGCGCGCGTCGTCTTTCCAGATTCCGGTCGAACCTGCGTCGCCAAAGACCATGCCGCGCCCCGTGCGCCGCAGGATTTCTCCCGCGCCCGCATGGTCGGTCGGGTAAAAGCTAAACGCCTCGCGCGGCGCGCCCGCCTGGATTAACGCTTGAATCACACGAAACGGCGTCCAAGGCTCGGCGCTGCCTGGTTTCAACACGAGCGGTATTTTCAAAGGCACGGCGGGAATCCACAGCGAATGCACGCCCGGCGAATTATTTGGCAGCACGACGCCGAGCGATTCGGTGCGCGGGAAAAAGCTGATTGACTGCCCGCCCGCTTCACCGAAACCTTTGTCCAGCACGGACAGGTCCAGATTACGCGTTAGCCCCGCGAGCACGTCTTTCATCTCGGCCATCACGCCGCCAATCTTCGCCATATTGCGCCGCACCAACACGTGTGGCAATCCGGTCGTCGCCGACACCTGACGCACGTAGTCATCCGGCGTCTGCATGGCTTCGCCCAGCGGCAGCGCATCGCCAGCGAAATGCTCGGCCGCACGCTGGCATATCTCCAACAGCTCCGCGCAGGAAAATTTCTCTAGCGCCCTGCGGCCCGTCTCCTGCTCCAACAGGTCGCGACGAATCAACCCGACGTTGGC
>CAZEZJ010000240.1:0-7903 GCA_964516695.1 uncultured Blastocatellaceae bacterium | reverse complement strand
CGCTTCCTGATTGATGCGCTGGTAGCGATTGCTCGGATTCGGGTGGCTGCTCAAAAACTCCGGCCCGCCGCTGCCGCCCTGCGATTGAATCGTCCTAAACATATTCGCCAAATCACGCGGGTCATAACCCGCACGCGCCAGAATCTGCGCGCCGAGCACGTCGGCCTCGGTCTCATACTCGCGGCTAAATTTTAGGAAGTAAGTCCCGACCGCTGCCTGTCCGACTTGACCGAGGGCTGGACCACCGATAATCGAACCCGCAATCCCCGCGATGCCAGATAGAATGGAATACTTCTGCGCTTTGGTAGCCTGCGCCGTGCCGTGGCGCAACGCGACGTGGCTGAGTTCGTGGGCCATCACGCCCGCCATCTCGCCTTCGGTGCGGGCCGCTTGAATCATGCCGCGATTGATATACATCGGGCCGCCCGGCAAGGCGAAAGCGTTGATGTCGCGCGCGTCAACGACCTTGAAGAAATAGCGAAACTCTGGATGCTGAAACTCCGACGGAATCGCCGCCACCAAGCGCTGCCCGACGCGGTTAATGTAATCCTCTATTTCCCTATCGCGCAGGATGGGCATCTGTCGCTCGACTTCGGCTGCGGCCTGTTGTCCGGCCCGCACGTCATCCGAAACTTTATACTTGTTGCTGTGATAGCTAATCCTGGTCTGCGCCAGCGCCGCGAGCGGCGTCGCAAACAGCGCGAGAGCCATCAGCCAGACGAAGATAAAACTTTGTGCCCGGCGATAATTACTAAGTCTCATTTTCTCCCTCCTCCGAAGCGCGTGGAAAATGCTCTAACGCGTCTTCCCTTTCCAGACAACAAAAAGAGCGGCGACCCTCAACGTAATGTCTCGGAGGACTCGCCGCTCTTTAAGAAGTTACGGTATCTCCCCCGATACTAAAAACTGCCTGCACGCCACGCGCAGGGGGAGAGAGCGCGTTAATCTCTTGCCTCATCAGCCGCGAAAATAAGGACGGCTATTATCATAGGCGCTGTTTGGATGAATCATAGCACAAGCGGGTTGGCCTTAAACAGTATGGCTGTTAAACATCAACGTCGCCTGTAGCGTCTGCGCGGTCTTAAGACTCGCCTTTTTTCGTAACGATTTTGTTCCGCTTTTATAACGTCTTCATCATTATCAAAGCGGATAGAGGAGCCTTCGGGCGGACGCGGAAATGAAACCGCAACGAAGGATGACGAAACTTCAGTTGGCCTTGCTGCGCCGCTCGCATTCTGTTCAAGAGTTTTGACGCTGATGAGTTGGCCCTCGCGGCGGATGGTTTCAATCGTGATGCCCGCGCTCGTGGGCGATTGGCCTTGAAAGGCGAGGATGACAGCCTGCGTGTTGAAATTTATTTCCGGCGGAGGATAACGCGTATCTCCGATGATGCGCCAAGCCGTTTGCCACTGGCTCTGATTCATAATCAACTCGACAGAGCGCGGGCCTGTGTGGCGACTGCGACTGCCGGTGGCAACGACCGAGAAGGCTTCAAAGCTGACAGCAGCAGCATCCGTCTCCGCTGTCGTCGCGCCAGCAGGTTTCGCGGCGCCGAGCATCGCGAGACGAATGATTTTGACGGGCGGCATTCCGTAGCTCAGCAACCGGTCGTGAAACTCACCGAGTCTGAAAGATGTGCCCATGCGAGCTTTCCACTCATCGCGCAATTTCAGAATTTCCATCTTGCCGAGCGTGTAGACCAGATAGGTCGGGTCAATGGTGCCGCGCCGCGCTTCGCGTTCGGCGTTAACGCGCTCCTGATAGCCCTCGCGGATGAAAAAGTTGACGGCCTCCTCGTAAGTCATGCCCTGTGTATGGAGGCGCAGGCCCACCACGTAGCGACACAGGCGCAGCAGCGCCAAATTCAACTGCGCGAGCTTAAGCTTCGGATTATTACCGCCGAAACCTTCGTCCAGCATCATCTGCTCGCAATAGTGTGCCCAGCCCTCGACAAAACTCGTGGAAGCCAGAGCGGTGCGAACGCGCGAAGGCTGTGCCTTTAAGGCGAGGCCCTGATAGTAGTGGCCCGGGTAGACTTCGTGGATGGAGATAACGGGCAGCGCATAGCGGTTGTAGAAACTTAAGTGTTCTTCGAGGCGGCGCGCGTCCAGTTGCGAATCGGGCGGTGTGACGTAATAGTAAGCTTCCGTGGCGACGCGCTCGAAGGGGCCGGGCGTATCCATCGAGGCGAAGCTGGTCGAGCGCGCGTATTCTGGCGTTTCAGCCACCTTGAGATTCTCGCGCTGAGGGGGCGTCAGAATATTTTGCGTGCGGACGAAAGAGCGAATGCGGTCAAGCTCGGTGCGCGTCTCGCCCACGAGGCCGTCAGCCGTAGGATGCTCGCGCCCGAGCAGCCGCAGAGCAAAGTCAATGCCCTTGCCGGGCGCTATCTCTTCGGCAAGAGCGCGCATGGCGTCTTGCGTCGCGCGTAACTCCCGCTCGCCGTCGCGCAGCAATTGCTGAAGCGGTGTTTCGACCATTTCTTCGTAGAGCAGCTTGCGGCGATAATTTTCCGGGCCGATGCTAAAGCTGCCCGTCGAGCGCGGCAGCAAATCGCGCTCCAGCCATTCGACGAAGGAACGCAGTTCTGTGATGACGTTTTGATTAGTCGCTTCAAACTGCGCGCGGCGTTCGGCGTTCAAGGTAACGCCGCCCGCGCGCTCTACCATCTGTGGAACGACGCGAGAGAAATAATCGAGGCTGCCGCGCACTTGGCCCAGAGCTATCTCCGTGTAGATGCGCGGCGACTCTTGTAGATTGAGGCGCGCTTCACGCAGCAATCGCGGAATCTCGCGCTCGCGCCTGAGCACGGCTTCGAGTCGTTGTTCGATGGGCGCGTAGTTTCGTTTCAGGATGTTGTCAATGCTGGCCGAGAGCAGGCGATTATAAAGGTTCGGGTCGCGCTGCCACATGCGTATCTCTTCGAGTTCGAGAAGTTGGCCCCGTGCGTGTGAGACCAGCACAAGATAATCGTAGCGCGCATCAACGGTGAGCACCATTGGATTGATGCGCAGCAATTCATTCAGGGCCGAGCGCAGTCGTCTTATCTCACGCGCGATTGTTTCGGGAGCGCGCGATTCCAGTTGCGCGTCGTATTCATGCAGGCCCAGCGCCGTTGCCTCCGACGGATTGAAGGCGTAATAGCCGCGCAGGTATGCGTCTGCAATCTGGTTGAAACGCGCGGTGACGTAACCACTGCCGGAGGGACGCGGCGCGACGCGGCGAGCACGCGTCTGCGCCGCGACTTCAAGAGGCAGCGCTATCGCAGCCAGCCAGCACGCCAGCACACACAACAGAACGTATTGTTTCCTCTTCATCAAAGCCGCAGCCTGTTTTCTGAGAGTCGTCCGGGCAGAGCGCCCAACCGCGGGAGACGGTCACTTTGAGCTTAACACAAAAATGAAAGCGGGAGGACGAGGAGGCGGGAGACAAAAAGAGAGTTTTCGATTCGGCGCGAGCGTTGAGAGATGGTTTGTGTTTGCTGGTGAAAGCCTGGCCTGACGGGCACGACTCATTTTCAAACGTGGGTTAACGGCTCTCGAAACTTTTCTACTTGGTGCGCGGCTCGATTGTTCCGTTGAGCCACTTTGTTGGCTCGTCGAGCGGCGCGATGTGGTGTGGCTCGCCTTTCCAGACGCGAATGATAGAGATGGCGAAGAAGACGATTGAGGCAATCCAGAAGAACGTCTTGCCGATGTTGCTTCCGGTAAAGCCGCCGATGATGCTGAGGATGGTCTGCATGGCGATGACGAAGAGGTGCAGCGCTAAGCCTTGCGCGGCGTGAAAGCGAACGCGCGTCTCTGTGCGCGGCACAAGAAACAACTCGGCGGCGGCCAACACCCCGCCGATGTAGTAAGGGATATACGGCACAATCAGCGCGACGTTTTCGGGAACGTTGATGCCGGGAATGTTGCGCGAGGTCGGCTGTCCGCTTGCGACCGGCGGCACGTTCGCCTGCTGAGCCTGCAAAGGCTCGGGTGCGGGCGGAACGAAAACCGAAGGATAAGATGAAGAGAGCGGCGTGTCGTAGCGACGCGTTGGCGCTTCCGCCTCGTCGCTGCCGAAAGGCTGCTGTTCTTCGGTCGGGCGCGGAGCGTGGCTGCGCGTCGCGCCCCACACGTCGTCCGTGCGCTTCGCGAAATCAGGGTCGAGCGGATTCGTGTCGTACTTGCTCTTCTTTTCCATCGTCATACACTCTTACGATGGGCGCGCCTCTTCAGTTCGTCTCTTCCCGTTTGTCCAGCACATGAAATTCGACCGGCTCCCAGCGGCCCGCGCTCTTGCTGATGCGGAAGGCGCGCAAGGTCGTGCTCTCTCCAGACAAACCAATAATAAAATAGATGGCCGACGGATAGTAAGCCAGGCGCACATCCGTCACGGACGGCACCGGCTCGCGCGTGCGCGGGTGCGAATGGTAAATGCCCAGAAGTTGCTCGCCGCGCTCGCGCATTCTCTTCTGGGCGGCAAACAAATCCTCCGCGGCTGCCTCATACGCAACCATTGGGTCAGCGGCGACATTACGCAAGCGATAAACAGAACTCGCGCGCCCGTCAACTGAACCGCCAATCCACCCGCAACACTCCGCCGGACTCACCTCCAGCGCGTGAGCCGACATCTCATCCACATGCGCGCTCCGCAGTTCTATCATTTAATCCGCATGGCAGTCGTCTTGCGTTTTAAGCCTCGGCAGCTTGCGCCTGCGGCTGCGCGGCGGCGGCCTCCTTAATCAGGCTGCGGCCAATGACGAGGCGTTGAATCTGGTTCGTGCCTTCGTAAATCTGCGTAATCTTCGCGTCGCGCATGTATTTCTCAATCGGGTAGTCTTTGCAGTAACCGTAGCCGCCGAAGAGTTGCACGGCGTCGGTCGTCACACTCATCGCCACATCCGTCGCAAAGACCTTGCCCATCGCCGCCAGCTTCGAGACGTTTTTCGCGCCCGCGTCAATCGCACGCGCGGAAGCATAGACGAGTTGACGAGCCGCTTCGATTTTCGTCGCCATGTCGGCCAGCATCCACTGTATGCCCTGAAAGGAAGCGACCGACTGGCCGAACTGCTGGCGCTTCATCGTGTAATCAATCGCCAAATCGAGCGCGCCCTGCGCCAGGCCCAAGGCTTGCGCCGCCACGCCGGGCCGCGCCAAATCGAGCGTCATCATCGCGTGCTTGAAGCCGTGGCCCTCTTTGCCTCCCAACAGATTTTCTTCCGGCACATGGCAATCCTCAAAATGAAGCTCGTGGACGGGAACGCAGCGAATGCCCATCAAGTCTTCCTTCTTGCCAATCTCGAAACCGGGCGTGCCCTTCTCGACGAGCAAGGCGGAGACGCCGCGCCCGCCCCTGTCCGGGTTGGTCGAGCAGAAGATGGAATAGAGCGTGGCCGCGTTGCCGTTCGTGTTCCACTTCTTATCGCCGTTCAAAACGTAGAAGCCGTCGCGCTTTTCAGCACGCGCTTTGAGGCTGCCCGCGTCCGAGCCTGAAGCCTTCTCGGAGAGGCCGAAGGCCATTAAGGTTTTCCCTTGCGCGACATCCGGCAGGTATTTCTGCTTCTGTTCTTCCGTGCCGCCGACGATAATCGGAAACGACGCGAGCGCGTTAACCGCGTAGGTCACGCCCACACCGCCGCAAGCCTTCGACAATTCCTCGACGACGATGCACAGATTCATAATGCCGCCGCCGCGCCCGCCGTATTCCTTCGGAATCCAGACGCCCATCAGTCCCGCATCCTGCAACGCGCGCACCACCGCCCAAGGATATTCGGCCTTCTCGTCTAACTCAGCCGCGATGGGCCGCACATGCTTATCGGCAATCTCGCGCGCCATCGCACGATACTCAAGATTATCTTTCGTCAGCAGTTCGTCCACGTTTTATTCTCCCCACAATATTTAATCTAAACATTCAGGGTCGTCTTTGACCCAGTTCGTTTTTGATGACCACGCCGCCTTTCATCACGAAGCGCACTCTTTCAAGCTCCGTGATGTCTTTCAGCGGGTCGCCCGTGACCGCAATGAGGTCTGCGAATTTACCTTTTTCGATGACGCCAAACAGCGCACGCTCGCCCGCCAGCAAATCCGCGTTGTTGATGGTGGCGGCGCGAATAATCTCCAGCGGCGTCATCCCTGCTTCGCTGTAGGCGCGAAACATCAACAGGCTCGACTGCCCGCGCGTCTTGCCCGCAACGGCGTAGTATGAATCCGAACCGGCGGCGATGCGCACGCCTGCCTTAATCGCACGCGCGAGGCGCGCACGACTCCCGCCCGTGAATCCCTTAATCGCTTCCAACTGTCGCTCTCTTTGCTCCGGCGACAAATTCGGCGGCAGATAAAAATCTGCGGGAAAGTCTGTCGGGACGAGAAAGATTTTCTTCGCGGCCATCATCTGTAGCACATCGTCGGGCACGGTGTAAGCGTGTTCGATGGAATCAACACCGGCTTCGGCGGCAATCCGCGTCGCCTCGTCTCCGATGGCATGGGCCGAGACTTTACGGTTAACACGATGGGCCTCTTCGACGATTGTTTTCATCTCCGCGAGCGAGACGACGCGCGGGCCTGTGTTGACGATGACCTTAATGCAGTCTGCCCCGTCATAAAAAGCCTGGCGCACGGCGCGCCGCGCATCTTCGACGCCGCTAATGGCGACATACTCCTGCTCGATAATCTTCTGCGCTTCGGCTGTCACGCTGCCGAACTGCCCGCCCGCCGCCGACAGCGCGCGCGTCGAGGCAAAGAGGCGTGGGCCAACAACCCAGCCCGACCTGATAGCATCGCGCAACGCCACGTCGCCATTCAAACCCGAATTGCCCAGGTCGCGCACCGCCGTAAAACCCGCTTCCAGCATCTCACGGCCCATCGCCGCGCCGAGCAGAGCGCGCTTCGTCGTGCCCATCTGCGTGACGGTCAGAATCATGTTCGGGTCGTCGCCGCCGATGGCCGGGTTATAGTTCTGCAAGAGATGCGTGTGGGCGTCAATCAATCCGGGCAAGACGGTTGCGTTCGAGAGGTCAATGACCTCTGCGCCCTGCGGAATCGAGAGACCCGCGCCCGCCGCCGTGATGCGACCGTTTTCGATGAGGATGACGGCGTTAGTGATGAAATTACCGCTCCTAACGTCGAGCATTCGCCCGGCGCGCACGGCAACGCGCTGCGGCGCTTGAGATTGGGCCGCGACGGAAAACGGAGCGACAGCCGTTGCCGTTAAAATCAGAAACAGCAGCGACAATTCGCTCAAAAATCGCTTTGCTTTCATCTTCAATGCGTTCGTCCTCATCACAGCGTCCGAGTCCTTTAATCTCTCCCAATCTTCAGCTTCAATTCGTCTAACTGCTTGGCGTCCACCTCGCCCGGCGCGTCAATCATTAAATCGGCGGCGGAGGCAGTTTTCGGGAAAGCCATCAAATCGCGTATGTTCTCGATGCCTGTGAGCGCCATCAACAAGCGCTCGATGCCGGAGGCGATGCCGCCGTGCGGCGGCGTGCCGTATTCGAGCGCGTCGAGGAAGAAGCCGAAGCGCTCGCGCGCCTTCTCCTGCGTGAGTCCGAGCGCCTTGAAGACGAGGCCCTGCACCTCGCGTTGATGAATACGAATCGAGCCGCCCGCCGCCTCAACGCCGTTGACAACCGTATCGTAAGCCTTCGCGCGCAGGCTGCCGAGCAAAGCTGTCTCGCCTTCTTCGACGGCGCGCTTCAAGAGCGGTAAGTCTTCATCGAGCGGCGACGTGAACGGATGATGCATCGCGTAGTAGCGCCCGTCCGTGTCATTAAACTCGAACATCGGAAACTCCGTCACCCACAGCGGCCTGTAAATATCCTGCGGAATCAGTTTGTCGCGGCGCGCGATTTCAACGCGCAACGCGCCGAGGCTAGCCGCCACCACCTTCGGCTTGCCCGCGATGATTAGCACCGCATCAT
>CAZEZJ010000239.1:0-7905 GCA_964516695.1 uncultured Blastocatellaceae bacterium | reverse complement strand
ATCCCGGTGACACAAGACGCGCGGACGGGCGGAGAGTTCGGCAGCAATGTCGTTCATCTCAGCCTTTAATTCGGCGGCCTCGCCGTGCGTCAGTTTCTCGCCGCGCAGGCTGCCGAAATAGTGCTCGAAGAAGAAGCCGAGTTCCCATGATAGCTTCGCTTCGTCAAAGGCGAGGCGGCTGGCAATCGAGTTGCGCTCGTAAGCTTTTGCGGTCGTCGCCTGTATGCGGGCAATCAAACTTATCGCACGCTCTTTGTAAGTCTCGCTCTCCTCCTCCGAAGCCGATTCATAGACCAGCCGCAACTGCCTATCGCCTAAATCCTCCTGCACGATAATTCCCTTGGCGGCATCAACCGCTAGAATTTCCGGCACGGGCAAATCGCCTTCGACAAAAAGGCGCGTGACATCAAGAAACGGGTGGTATTCGGGGTCGAAGGGTTCCGGGTAGACGGCGGCGATGGCTGTGCCGCGTTTCCAAGGGATGCGAAAATACTCGCGGGTCGAAGCATCCGGCGTCAGCGCGTGAATGCGGTCAACGGCTACTTTTCCTTTGCTCGACAAATAGTTTGCGAGCCGTTCCAGCGCTGGCTCGGCAAAGGTATGCGAATTAATCTGTGGAGCTTGACTCATGGGATGCCACGGGCGCTCTAGGGCGTCCTGTATTCGACGCACTCTATAAAGAGGCGGGACGAATTTCCCACAACGTCCCGCCATCTCCTGTACTTTGAATTTCGAGATTGTATCACTCAGGCAGCGGGACGACAAAGTTATCACCGCGAACCGTTCCCTTGAGGGCTTTGGGCGGCGGCGTTTGGCCGCGCACAAGCTCGACGCGCACGACCGCGGCGTTCTCTATCCTTTCGCCGGAGCGAACGCGAACGCCGTCACCGAGAATCGCCCGCCAGACATGAGCGCCCGCTTCAACCGTCACATCATCCCACAGGATGGCTTGCCGAACGTCTGCACCGGCGGAGATAAAACTGTTTTCTCCTAGTTCGACATCACGGCCTTCCGCCGCCATGAGCGCCAGGTTGATTTCAAGATAGCGCGGAATGACTGAAAGCTCGTGCCACATGCCATGGGCGACGTGCGCGGCGATGCGCTCGCCCTTAGCGATGGCCGGCAAGTAAACGTCCGTCACGGTATCCGAGAAGACGCCGCGCGGTATGTAATCAAAGATGCGCGGCTCAAGAATATGAATGCCGGTGAACATCAAGGGCGCTTCAGCTAATTGCGCTTCATCGCTTGATTGATTATTTCCGGCGTTATCGGACGCTTTTTCCGGCATCCCGCCGAAACCTGTAATCAGACCTTCGCGTGTCTCAACGATACTGAAGCGCTCGCGCGCGGGATTGGGTTGGAGCACGAGGGTGGCGAGCGCGTCTGTGCGGCGATGCGTGTCGAGCGCCTCCGTGAGATTGATGTCGGTGACGATTTTGCCGTTGACGACGACGAAGGTGCTCGCTTCAAGCAACGAGCGAGCGTTATCGAGCGCGCCGCTCGTGCCTAAGATTTCCGGTTCGTAAACGTAATGAAGCTTGACACCGAAACGGCTGCCGTCGCCAAGCGCCGCGCGCACGGATTCGGGCTGATGATGTAGATTGACGATAACGTCCGTGTAGCCGTAGCGCGCAAGATATTCGGCCACGTAGCCGACGAGCGGGCGTCCCAACACAGGGATGGCGGGCTTGGTGCGATCAATTGTCAAAGGCCACAGGCGCGTCCCGTAGCCAGCCGCGAGAATCATCGCACGCATTTTCACCACCCTTGTTCACTGTGGAATAAAAGCCTCCGAGCAAACGAATCTGAGCCGTGCTCGTCGAGCTATTGATGATATACCAATTGCTCTCTGAGGCGCGCCAGACGGCGATGTCCGTTTTGCCGTCGCCGTCGTAATCGCCGGGCACGGGCTGGTCAGAGCTATCGCCCCAACCGCGAATGGTTGCGCCGCCTCCGCTCTTGCGTATGTACCAGACGCCTTCGCTTGGACGATAAACCGCGAGGTCTGTTTTCCCGTCGCCGTCATAGTCGCCAGGCGCCAGCTTGTCATCGCCCAGTCCCCAGTTGGTTATCACAACGGGGTTCGAGCTATTGAGAATATACCAAGCGCCTTCCGCGGGACGGAAGATGGCGATGTCCGTTCTGTCATCGCCGTCATAATCGGCGGGCACAGGCTTGTCCGTTGAGTTGCCCCAGCCCTGAACTCTCGAACTGTTATTACCGCTCAGGCGAATGTACCAATTGCCCTCGCTGGTGCGATAAACGGCAACGTCCGTTTTGTTATCGCCGTCATAATCGCCAGGCACGGGCACGTCGCCCGCGCCGCCCCAGTTTTGCAGAACAACGGTATTATCCGAGCTGCGGCGAATGTACCAATTGCCTTCGGGTTGGCGGAAGACGGCCAGGTCTGTTCGCCCGTCGCCGTCGTAATCAGCGGGCACGCTGATGTCACCAAGCGGGCGCTCGCCCCACTGCTGGTTAATCAAAGCGTTGTTCGAGCTATTGAAGCCGCGCCACATCCCCGTCTCTGGCTGCCAGACGGAGATGTCCGTCTTGCCGTCGCCGTCAAAATCGGGCGTTCGTTGGCCCACGCCCGGCGCGAGCGAGCGCACGTCAACGATAATCAAGCCGTTGTCCAAGTCGCTCAGCAGCACCTTGTCCATGCCCAGATTCGGGTAGACGCCCCAGTTGCCGTCGAACGTGCCGGGCTGGCAGTCGTCATGCGAAGGGCCTTCGGGGCCGTCGCAGTCGTGCTGCGGCTCAAGGCCAAACGGCAGACCGCTTAATGCTCTGTTCTGCTCGCTGAAGACGGCGGGGAAAGTATCGTAGGAGCCGACGCGAACAGGGTTGGCCGGATTCTTGATGTTAAAAACTTGTAGGCCGGCTTGATAAAAAGAGACGTAGAGCAAATCTCCGACGACGACCGGATTATGCGGGCAGATGGCTGTGATGCCCAAAGTGTCTGCGGTAAAGGATGAGACGAGCACGGGCGCAGCCGGATTTCTGATATCGAAGATGCGAACGTCGCCGTTCAATAGTTCGCGGCAACTGACAAGATAATTCCCGTCGGGCGTGGGCCAACTGCTGTGTGAGTTGGTGCCGGAGTCGATGACGCCGAGCAGGATGGGCGCGCGTGTGCCGATGTTCGTCACATCCCAGATGTCAGTCTTGCCGGCGCTGGTCGTCGTTCCCCAGCCGGACGTGAACATACGATTGTTGACGACAGTGATGGCGTGTATGAAACGAATATCAGTCGCGATGATATTTCTGACGAACGTAGGAGCAGCCGGATTGCTGACGTTGATGACCTTGATGGTGCTCGTCCGCGAATCAGTCTCATAGAGGAAATTTCCGTCCAGAAAAATCTCGTGGATGGTGTCATAGCCGCCGCCGTTAGTCGAAGTGATGCGGCTGATTAAAACCGGATTACTCGGATTGGAGACGTTGACGATGTGCACGCCGCCGCCATTGCCGCTGCCGAAATAGGCGATGCCATTCTTGCCGATGGCTTCGAGAAATTGCTGGGCGGGCAGAGGGTTGTAGTGCGCGGCGACGATTGGAGCAGCCGGATTGGAGATGTCAACGATTAAAGCCCCGCGCGCGTTGTAAGTTCCGACGAAGGCCAGATTGCCGTCGCCGCCCAAATCCGCATACTGGTTATCACCCGCAAACGGGTCAAGCTGCCCGACCAGATTGATGTTCTGCGCCCGCGCTGTAAAACTCAAAGCTAAAAGCGCGATGAGCGCCAAGCCGACGCGGCTCAAGACTGCTGAGAAAAGAGCGGGCAAAGAGATGTTCGGATGTTTCATATCTTCAGTCTTCGGATTTAACGGCTAAGCGACAGAAATGCGGATAAAACGTGCGTTGGAAGAAAACTCAAATGCGAGGGCGCGATAAAGCAAATCAGCAAGCGAAGCCTAACAGTAACAATGCTTCTGCTGTTAAGAAGCCTGCGACGCGTCGCGCATCACCAAGTCGAAGGTGCCGGGCGCGACTTTTCGAAAGCGCGGATTACGGTTGAGCGAGACGGCGATACTGATGGTCGGATTGTGGCCCGTGAAATTGAAGCCGCCTTCGAGCAGGCGATTATAAATTTCGTTGACGTGCAGCGGCTCGCGCGATTCCCTGAGCAGCGCCGTGGCTGCGTATGAAATCGTGCGGTCTGCGAATCTATCGCTTTTGACTTCAACGTCTGCTCGCAGCGGCGGAATGTGGTGGCGGGGCATCGCAACGCGCGACTGCTGCTGCTGCGGTTGCGGTTGAGGCCGCACCGCATCCTGTCTGAGCGCTGCTTCCAGTTCCGCATCGGAAGGCGCGGCGGGCTGGTGTTGGGGCGTCGAGTTCGCGCTCAACACTGACGAGAGCAGGCGAAAGATGGCCGCTTCCGTCTGGCCTGAGAGCGTGTCCATCTCGTGCAGTTCGGCGCGGATGGTTTCGGCTTCGGCTTCCAGTTCAGCGAGGCGCGCGGCGAGGCGCGTGCGCGCGGCCCGGGCTTGCCGCAAACTTTGTTCGAGCGTCGAAATCAAATTTTCGTTAGCCATCTTTAGAGTTACCTATCGCGTTCGATAATATAAGTCGGAATGGAAAGCAGCGCGTCGCAGTAGGGCGACTCCGGCAGATTTTCCAGCGAGCGACGCGCGGCCTCCGCATATTCCGAGGCGCGCCGCCTGGCGCGTTCCAACGCTCCGCTCGATTCGACCGCTTCGAGCAGCATTCTTCTTTCCACCTTCTCGTAGTTACCCGCGCGCATCACAGTCTGGATGGCGACGCGCAACGATGAATCACGCTCAAGCAAGTAAATCAGCGGCAAGGTCAGTTTGCCTTCCAGCAAATCCACGCCAGCGGCTTTCCCTAAAGCCTCCTCCGTGGCCGTGAAATCCAGCAGGTCGTCAATGAGTTGAAAGGCTGTGCCCAGTTGCAGGCCGTAGTTTCTCAGCGCGCGCTGCTGCTCGTCATCAGCGCCGCCTAGAATCGCGCCGATTTCGCAACAAGCGCTGAAGAGAAAGGCCGTCTTGCGTTGCAGGATGTCGAAATACTGCTCCTCGGAAATATCCGTGCGACCGAGCGAGGTCAACTGCAACAACTCGCCCTCGGTCATCTTCCGCGTCACGGTGGTGAGAATATCCAAGATGGGCAATGAACGCTCGGCCAGACTAGTTTCAAAAGCTGACATGTAAAGCCAGTCGCCCATCAGCACGGCTGTCTGGTTGCCGAAGCGAGAATTAATTGAGGGACGATTGCGCCGCGTCTCGGCGTTGTCAATAATATCGTCGTGAACGAGCGTGGCCGTGTGCAGAAACTCCATCACGGTAGCCATGCGAATCGAGTTTGGACGAGCGGCGTCGCCGCCGACAGCGTAGTTGGCGAGAATCGTCAAGGCGGGTCGCACGCGCTTGCCGCCCGACCCGCGCAGGTAATCGCTCAAGTACGCGATGACTTGAATGTTTGAACGCGCCTGCCGCTCAAATTCCTCTTCGACCAGCACCAGCTCCGGTGCAATTAATTTGAAGATGCGCCGCGCCGAAATCTGCGGGTCAATCATGGCGGCAGCGTTGCTTGTCGTTGACATATGTTTCAAGTGATAGGTGATGAGTGATAAGTGATAAGAGAAAACCTCTTTCTTTTACTTATCACCTATCATTCATCACCTATCACTGCTTTTAGTTCGAGCGATAATTCGTAAACTGCATGTTGATGCCGAAGTCTTTGGCTTTGAGCTTGGCGATAACGTCTTGCAAGGTGTCGCGGTCTTTGCCGCTGATTCTCACAATGTCGCCTTGAATCGCCGCCTGCACTTTGACCTTCGTGTCTTTGATAAACTTGACTATCTCTTTGGCTTTGTCCTGCGGAATGCCCTGCTGAATCTGCACGCGCTGGCGAAGCGTGCCGCCGGCGGCGGGTTCGGCGTTGCCGTAACTCAAAGCTTTGAGCGGCACACCGCGGCGCACCAACTTTTGCTGGAAGATGTCGTTCATGTTGCGCAGCCGCGTCTCGTCTTCGGCGGTCAGGACCAGTTCCTTATCTTCGAGCGCGACGCGGGCCGCGCTGCTCTTAAAATCAAAACGCTGCCCGACCTCTTTCATCGTCTGGTTGATGGCGTTTGCGATTTCCGCGCGGTCAATCTCAGAGACTACATCAAATGAATTCTGCTGGGCCATAAGTGAGCTAAACAATCCTTCTCGATAACTAATAGAAAGCTGACGGCGACGTTTATCAGGTTACTTTGCTGAAGCGCGCGAACGAGATTATCACCTTAACACACGTTCGGCCTGACATAACGCGTGAGCATAACATCAAACCGGAGCGCTATGAAAGTTCCGCTTAAATTAATTCTCGTTGAAAAGCTGTCTCTTGGGGTGATGGGCCAATCTAGGCCAATAACGGGTAGGCTAGTGTCAGATTGAAAAAGCGAAAGAAATTTTCCGCGGTGATGCGTCCGACCTCATCCGTCTCAAGGCCGCGCAGTTCGGCTAAGTAACGCGCGACCTCCAACACGCGCGCCGGCTCATTGCGTTTGCCGCGAAACGGAACGGGCGTCAAAAACGGGCAGTCAGTCTCGATAAATAAACGCTCAAGCGGAACCATTCGCGCCACCTCCCGCAAATTCTCCGCCTTCTTGAACGTCACATTGCCCGCGAAAGAAATTGTGAAGCCAAGCTCCAATACGCTCTTTGCCATCGCCAGGCTGCCGCCAAAACAGTGCATCACGCCATTTAATTCCGAGCCTTGCCATTCATCACGTAGAATAGCCACCGTCTCATCATCCGCTGCGCGCGAATGAATGATGACGGGCAAGCTGGCCGCACGCGCCAGCCTTAACTGTCGCCTGAAGACCTCGCGCTGCACTTCGCGCGGCGAATGGTCGTAATGATAATCCAAACCTATCTCGCCCCACGCGATGACGCGCTTGCTTGCGCGCACGAGTTCATGCAAACGACGCTCGGCAGCATCGTCAAACAATCGCGCATCATGCGGATGCACGCCCACCGCCGCATAAACGTCGTCGTAAGTTTCAGCCACCGTGACGGCACGTTCCAGCGTTCCGCTGTGCGGGTCGCCCGTCCCGACATTCAAGATGGCGACCACACCTGCGTCACGCGCACGCGCCACAATTTCGTCGCGGTCGTCGTCATACTCAACACCATCAATGTGCGCGTGCGAATCTACATACATATGGATAAAGTTAGACGAGGAGAATCAAGAGTGTAAAGGCCAGCCCGAAGATAGTGGCCGAGGCATACATCAGGGATTTGAAGGCTTGCTGGCGGCGCGCGACTATTTCAGCCATCGCATCGTAGAGCGAAACAGTCGCTTGCTCTTTTTCTTCAGCGGCCTTCAGGCGTGCGCTACGCGCAACTGCCACTCGATAGGTTTCGCCTCCGCAATATCCGCACAGGGCCGCTAGGTCGCCTTCATCGTATTTAATGCCCCCGCCGCAGAGATGGCAACTGGCGATTTCAGCTTCGCCAGCCTTCGCTCCCACATTCGGTATCAGCGGCAAACGCTTGCGCGTGCCGTTCAGATAAAAGGCATAAGCCCAAAAAGCAATCACCAGACTGACGCCACCCAGCAGCCCAAACATCGCCAGAAAAGCGACAGACGTACTAATGGCAAACAGGCTGTTTCCGATGTTGTTGAAACAGCCTATCAGAGTCGCAATCAGGATGATGGGCGCGATGAGCCAGAGCGTCCAACGAATGGGCCACGCCGTGAAAAGATTGGCCCGCCGCCAGGCCGCGACTGCTCTTTGCAGTTTAACCGCGGCCTTTTCTCTGAGTGCGTTTGTCTTCGCGTAGTCTTCGGGCACGGGTATCGCGGTGTCACAGCGCAGGCACTTCATCTGCTCGACTTTGAGAGGCACGCCCGCCCCGCACGTCTCGCACTTTAGGGGCACAAGATGCGGAA
>CAZEZJ010000238.1:0-7920 GCA_964516695.1 uncultured Blastocatellaceae bacterium | reverse complement strand
CGTCGCTGTCACCGACGGCAACACGACCACACAGAATCTCTGCATCGTTCCCGTGGTTATCCTTGCCAACGGCGGCAACAACATCGTCTCGGCGGGCGGTAATGGCACGCTCGACCCGGGCGAGACCGTGACGGTTTCCCTCGGCGTGCAGAACACTGGCGGTCCCGGCGCTTGCACCACCGCGCTGACGGGCACGCTACAAGCCACAGGCGGCGTCACGCTGCCGAGCGGTCCGCAAAACTTCGGCGCAATTTGTGCCGGTGACCCTGCGGTCTTCCGCAACTTCACGTTCAAGGTTGACCCGAACCTGGCGTGCGGCGCTCCGGTCACGCTCACGCTCAACTTGCTGGACGGAGCAACACCGTACCCGACACAGATTTATACTTTCGTGACGGGTGCGTCCGGTGCTGCGACTAACTTCAGCTACACTGGCCCGCCCGTGGCGGTTCCAGACAACAACGCAACCGGCGTCAACATTCCGGTCGTCGTCAGCGGACTCTCCGGCAATCTCGGAGACTTTAACTTCCGCGTTGACGGCTCATCCTGCAACGCGACCATCGGCAGCACCACCAACGGCATTGACCACACGTGGGTCGGTGACCTTGTCATCAAGATTACTTCGCCGCAAGGTACGACCGTCTCCATCTATGACCGTCCGGGTGTGCCTGCCTCCGTCAATGGTTTCAGTGGCAACAATATCTGCAACATGCTGCTGGATGACGAGGGCGCATTCCCCTTGGTTGAAAACGTCGCCACCGCGCCGGTTTCGGGCAACTTCAAGCCCAACAACCCGATGTCTGCTTTCGACGGGCAGAATCCGAACGGCACTTGGACAATCAATGTCAGCGACCTCGCCGCGCAGGATACAGGCTCCGTCAGAGCCTTCACGTTGCAGATTGCGACCTTCAACTGTCAGGCGGTCAGCGCGCCGCGCGTCAAGCCTTTCGATTTCACGGCTGACGGCAAGGCAGACCTTTCCGTCTTCACAGCGGGTTCGACTAATTGGACTGTGCAGGACGGCGGGACGCTGGCGGCTGCTCCGGCTATTTCGAGTTGGGGCACGGCGGGCGACAATCTGGTTCCGGCTGACTACGACGGCGACTTGAAGTATGACGTCGCAGTCTTCCGTCAATCGGACGGCAATTGGTACATCCTCAATAGCGGCGGCAGTCCTGCCGTCTCTATCATCGGATGGGGCCAAGCCGGCGATAGGCCCGCACCCGGAGACTACGATAACGACGGCAAGGCCGACGCCGCGGTCTTCAGAGGAGCGGAGGGCAACTGGTATGTGAAGCTCAGCGGCGGCGGCAGTTCGGTCGTCGGCTGGGGCAACGCTTCGGACATTCTAGTCCCCGGCGATTATGACAACGACGGTCGCTCTGACTACGCCGTCTATCGGCCACTGGATGGCAACTGGTACATCCGTACCAACCCTGCCGCCGGTTCACCGACCGTTATCGTCCGTAACTGGGGAGGCTTCGCCTCCGATAAGCCTGTGCCCGCTGACTACGACGGCGATGGCAAGACAGACATCGCCATCTATCGTGCCAGCGAGTTCAACTTCTACATCATCAACAGCGCCACCAACACCGTCTCCATCAAGAGCTGGGGTATCAACGGCGATATTCTGGTGCCTGCTGATTATGACGGAGACGGCAAGGCTGATGTGGCGATTGTGCGCCCGTCTGCTTCCAACCAGTGGTGGATTCTACAGAGTTCCACCAATACTGTGAGAGACAACGGGACTCCTGGCTTCCCGCCGACAACCGGAGCTAGCGGCGACATCGCCGTGCCTTCGGTTTACATCGAGTCGCCAAACATTCCCTAGCTCCTGACGCTTCTTTTAGAAGCCGTTGACAGTTAGGCTTTAACAAGAAAGGGCTGGAAGCAGCTTTCTCCCCGCTTCCAGCCCTTTTCATTTAGCTAGCGTTGATTCTCCCCGCGAAGTTTAATTCGCTTGCTCGGCGCTATAATTGCAAGGGCGCTTCGTTGATTTCGTTCATCTAATGACAAGGGCCGAGAGAAAGCTTGCCAGTTGCGCAGAACGGCTCGTCAGATGGGAAAGGATTTGAAAGATGAGCAAAATCAGAATCATCGCGACAGTTGTTATCCTCCCTTTGTTAATATCATTAATAGCTGAAGGCGCGACCGGGCAGAGCAAGAAAAAACGGCGAGGGCACGTCAAAAAAATGGAGACCGTCGCAATCGGCACTTGGGGAGGCAGGCACGTCGGGATGCAAGTCACCGTTGACGGCGCGCAGCTTGACTTCGACTGCGCTCATGCCACCATCACGCAACCGCTCAAGCTCAACTCCGATGGCAGCTTCGACGCGCAGGGCCTTTACGTGAAAGAGCACGGCGGGCCTGTGCGTTCCGATGAAGACCAAAGCGGCCAACCGGCCCGCTTCAAAGGCAAGCTGGCAGGCCAAACCATGACCTTGACCATCACGCTCGACGGCACAGCCGAAGCCATCGGGCCATTTACCCTCGAACACGGGAAGTACGCCCGCATTTTCAAATGCATGTAGCCTGATTTTCAGCGGGCGCTGTGATTCGATTTGAATTGAATCAATGAAGCGCTGGGCTTCGATGTTGGTAGCGCTGCTGAGTGGGCCAACTGCTTGACGCATCTATAGCGATATGCTAAAGATGACCTGCGTTTTTGCAAGTGGTCCATAGTCTTGATTCTTTTGAGCAACTTCATTCCTGATGATTTACCAGCGCTATCAGGCCGTCAAGTAATCAATCGCACCTGCTCGCCCCGAGGGGCGACCGAGCGTGCTTAACGAACCCTCGTTTATTTAAGTTAGCGACCTTTCAAGTTTAGAGAACCCTCGCTGCAATCTGTGTGTCAGACAGTTGGTCGTCCCAGACCTTCTACGGTCAGACCGCGCTTCGGTTGATTACAGGCTGTGAGGAGCAACCGAATCTTTACCAGACGAGCGCGACGAGTTGTGGCGGCTTTTGTTAACCGGCTTTATCCTTACCCCCGAGGAGGAGTTTCAATTATGCGACGGTGGTTGTACGTTTCAGTTCTTTCGCTGGCGATGACGGCGGCATTCATTTTCGCTGCGCAGTTTTCTCGTTCCGGCAATGCGAAAGAGACCAGACGGGAGATTCCAAAGGCAGGCTCGGACGAGCCGCTGAACTTAAAAATCATTCCGTGGGGGCCAACGCAGGAAGCGCTCGACGCGGCTTCCGGCAGCATGATGCGCAGCCTCGCCATCCAAAAGTATGTGCGCGGCACGCGCCACCGCCTGCTCTCGTTCGGCTCGCTCGCCAACGACGATAAAACTAACACTGAAGCGACTCCCCCGACTCACTATCGCGGCGTCATCTACGACTACACCAACAACCGCACGATTACCGGTGAAGGCAGCCTTGAGAAGCCGGGTCTGGTCAGCGTCATCATCTCAAACGAACAACCCTTGCCGAGCAACGAGGAGTTGGACGCCGCTGCCGCCATCCTCTTGAAAGACCCTGAAATCGGGCCGGGCCTGCGCGACGGAACTCTGGTCACATATGAGCCGATGCCGCCGCTGCTCTTTCCGCAGAATAAGCTTGGCCGCGTCGAGCGCACCATCACCGTCGGCGTTAGAACAAAGAGCGATAGCAAATTCACGAACGAAGTTGTCGGCGTCAACCTGGCGCGCGGGACGGTGATGAAGTTTGAAGAGGGTGCTCCTCCTTCATCGCTAGCGTCGCCGGAGGCGTGCGGCGTTTCGAGCGCGGGCCAATCTTCAACGGCCAACGGCACAGCCGGTTCGTATCAAGTCACCGTCAGCCAGGGCCAGACCGAACTCTGGAACTTTCTCGCCATCAGGCCGTCTGCCTCGTCAGGCAATACAAGCGAGCGCTCCGGCATCGAGCTACAGAACGTCAAGTATCTAGGCAAGTCTGTGCTCAAGCGCGCGCATGTGCCGGTTCTCAACGTCAAGTATGACGGCGATGCTTGCGGCCCTTTTCGCGATTGGCAGTATTCGGAAAATATGTTTCAGACCGACACTGTTAACTGCACAGATGTCGGGCCGGGCTTTCGTCGCTGCACGACTCCGGCCACCACCGTGCTCGAAACCGGAATCGACACCGGCAACTTCCGCGGCGTCGCCGTCTATACGCAGGGCACAGAGACCGTGCTCGTCACGGAGTTGACCGCTGGCTGGTATCGCTACATACACGAGTGGCGGCTGGATTCTGACGGAACCATTCGCCCGCGCTATGGCTTCGGCGCGACCAATAATAGCTGCGTCTGCGCCGTTCATAACCACCACGTCTACTGGCGCTTCGATTTCGACATCAACACCGCCGAGAAGAACGCCGTCTATGAAAACGCGCTCGAAAACGGCTGGTATGAGCCGCCGCCGATTGCGACCGAAGGCAAGTTTTATCGCACGCAGCCGACCTCTCAATCATGGCTCGTCAAAAACACCGCGACGGGTGAGGGCTACCGCATCGTTCCCGGGCGCGACTATACGGCGCTCGGAGACACTTACGGCAAAGGCGACCTCTGGGTTTTGAAGTATCAAAGCTCGGGCGGCAACCCGACCGAGCTTAACGACCCGAACACGGATTCTTCCGCCAACATTGATGCTTGGTTGAACAATGAATCGGTCAACAATCAAGACATAGTCATCTGGTACGGCGGCCATTACATTCACTCCGACGGCGCAAACGTCATCGAAAATATCATCGACGTGGTGGACACACACAACGTCAATATCATTTCCGGCGACCACGTCATCGGGCCAGACCTGATTCCCGTTAAATGGTAAGTCTGGATTAATCTGCACAGAGGGGCGAAGGATAAAAGGCTCAACCCAGAGCGCACGCTTTATCCTTCGCCCCTCTTCTCTCCCACAGCCGCCTTCCCCATCAACGCCCGCTGGTAGTAGATACTCCCCGCTGCCACAATTCGACGTTCGCCAAGTTGCCTGTACGGCTCTCTGGTAAGACCCTTTCGCCGTGCAGTAATCCACGACGAAGAATTCGTCGCCTAATCAATTTCCATTCCGTCGCGCATCAAGAACACCGTTTGCGCGACCCAGTAAAAAGGTTACCCATGATGCAGAAATCACGCCTCATTACGCTCGCATTGACCTTTGCGCTGCTCATCCACATGGTTCCGCTTTCGCTACCGACCGCGCAGGCCCAACAAAGCTCGCGCGGCCAAATCAGCGGCACGGTGAAAGACACGGGCGGCGCTATCATTACGGGCGCGCGAGTGGCGCTCATCAATTCGCAGCAGGTCTCGCTCGCCCTGACCGAGACAGATAGCAGCGGAAACTTCCGCTTCAACGATGTGCCCGCCGGGGCTTATCTCATCCTGGTTTCCCGGCCCGATTTTAGCCGCCAGCGTGAGGCCGTGCAGGTCACTGCGGGCGCGACGACCGAGTTAAGCGTCACGCTGGAAGTCAATCAGTTGAGCGAGCAAGTAACGGTGACGGCGGAAGCCGGACAGGTCTCAGATGCGCGAACCAACGCGCAACCAATCAATGTTATCGACGAAGAAAATATCATCGAGCGTGCAACGGAAGTCGTCGCGCAGGTGGTTGACGAAGAACCGGGCGTCAACCTGCAACGCACGAGTCCGTCTTTGAGCGCCGTTTTCGTGCGCGGGCTGACGGGCAGAAACGTCGCCGTCTATGTTGACGGCGTGCGCTACACGACGAGCGCGCAGCGCGGCGGCGTCGGCACGTTCTTCAGTCTCATCGAGCCTTCGAGCCTTGAGACCGTCGAAATCTTACGCGGCCCCAACAGTTCGCAATACGGGTCAGACGTGCTCGGCGGCGTCGTCAACTTCATCTCGCGCACGCCCGTCTACGGTGGCGCCGACGGCGAATGGCACGGCAACACGAATGCCTTCTATTCGACGCCGACCAACGGCTTTGGCGGCAACACGCTCTTGACCTACGGCACGCGTCGCTACGGCCTGCTCTTCAACCTCAACGCCCGCCGCATCAATCGCCTGCGTCCCGGCGGCGGCCTTGACACCCATTCGGCCTTAACGCGCTTCCTCGGCATTCCTTCTGACATTGTGGACGAGCGCTTGCCCGACACGGCCTTCACGCAATACGGCGGATTGGTTCGTGCCAACTACAACTTTAACGACACGACCCAACTTCTTTTCAGCTATGCGCGCAATCACCAGGACGGAGGCCGCCGCTACGACCAACTCTTGGGCGGCGACGGAAACCTCATCGCAGACCTGCGCAACCTGATGACCGATTTATTCTACGCGCGTCTCGTCAAACAGGATTTGGGCTTCTTCGACAACGCTCAGTTTACCTTCTCCTATAACGGGCAGCGCGAAGAGCGCGTCAATCAAGGCGGTCAGGGAAACCCGCTCGGGGCCATCACCAACCAGCGCGAGCGCACCAATGTCGTCGGCTTCAATTTCTACGTTGACAAGCGAACCGGTGAACACAACACATTCACGCTCGGGGCAGACGTTTATCGCGATAAGATTACCGCTCCGGCGTTTACCTTCGAGCCTGCGACCGGAGTTTTCACCCCCTCGCGCCCGCGCATTCCAGACGGCGCGCGTTATCTCTCTTATGGCTTCTTCGCGCAGGACGTGTTGACCGTTATTCCCGAACGCCTGCGCATCAGCGGCGCGCTGCGCTACAGCATCGCTTCCTACAAATCCGAAGCTGAGAACGCCCCGCTCGGCGCCAACGGGCGTCCGTTGTTTCCCGACGACAGCGCACGCTTCGCCGCGCTGTCGGGCCGCATCGGCGCGGTCGTTAATGTCGGCGGCGGCTTCGACATCGCCGCGAAATACACGCGCGGCTTCCGCGCTCCAAACACGACTGACCTCGGCATCATCGGCCTCGTCGGCACCGGCTTTGAAGTAGACGCGGCGACCGCCGCCGGCCTCGGCGGCTGTATCGGCACGACCAGCGGCAATGATGCCGTCTCCAGCGGCATCCCCATCACGCGTCTCGGGCCGGAAACCAGCGACAGCTTTGACCTTAGTTTCCGTTACACACGTTCGCGCTTCCGCGCCGAGCTAACGGGCTTCACCAATAAACTCAAGGACGTTTATTTCGACCAAGCCCTCGTCTTACCGCAGGGCGCGGTCGGAACATTCTTAGGCAGCGAGCAAATCGTTTCCCAAAACGCTAACGGGCTGGTCTTCGTCGCCGCCGCCACGAGTCCGGTGCTGGTGCGCGTCAACTATGACGACGCGCGCTTTAACGGCGTCGAGGCTAACATGGATGCGCGTCTCAGCGACGATTTTAGCGCGACCGGCAACTTCACCTACATCCGCGCCCACAGCCTGCTCAACGGACTTCCGCCGAACGTCGAAGGCGGCGTGCCGCCCGCGACAGGCTTCCTCAGCTTGCGCTATCAACCCCGTGGCTCCTCGCGCTTCTACGTCGAAGCCTACTCGACGCTCGCCGCCCGCCAGAACCGTCTCTCCTCGCTTGACCTGGCAGACCGCCGCACGGGCGCCGCCCGCTCGCGCGCGCAAATTCAAAACTTCTTCCGTCGCGGCGCTTGCGTGCGCGGATTAACAACTCCCGGAGCCACGGGCTGCGGCTCCGCTGGCGGCATCCTGATTGCCACCGGCGAGACGCTGGCGCAGGTGCAGAATCGCCTGCTGCCGATTGGTGCCACTATCAACGGCGTGACTGTCGTTGATAACAACACGTCAGTCCCGCTGTTCACAGCCGTTCCCGGCTACGGGCTGGTTGGCCTGCGCGGAGCATTCCGCTTTGGCGAACGCTCGGAAGTCTTCGTGGATTTCGAGAACATCACGGACAAACAATATCGTGGCATCAGTTGGGGCATTGACGGCGCGGGGCGCGGCGTGACGATGCGCTATCGCTACAAATTCTAACTCGCGGCTCCTTATCAACGTCGCTGCAAACGCGGCGACCGGAAAGCGGGGCGGGCGGTGGCAGCCGATGCTGACCG
>CAZEZJ010000237.1:0-7934 GCA_964516695.1 uncultured Blastocatellaceae bacterium | reverse complement strand
AAGACGTAGAAGCCGAGCATCACCAGCAGAAAAAGCGAGAGTAAAAGCAGCGCGAGAAGCATGGAAACAGGAGCCGGAAGCCAGAAAGTCAGGAATTAGAATTACAGGCCGTTGACCGGGCTTCTGACAGTCGCTTTAGAAACCGAGAATAAACGCCGCGATGCTCATTGTGATACCGCACGCGAGCGGCCAGAAGTGGCGCGCGTCAATCATACCACCGCGCGCGACGAGGCGGTGAAGGATGGTGAAGAAGACGAAGCCGAGCAGGCCGACGGGAAGGGCCAGAAATGCGCCGAAGATTGCGCCAAAGCCGAAGACAATAGCGCCGCCCGCCGCGCCCGTCGCCGTCGCCCAGCACATTCCGTTGAATCCCGCCAGCAGAATCATTTTGTGCCAAGACTCGCGCTCGAACGCGTCTACCTGTCGCCCAATCTTAAGCCCGACGATTCTGCCGATTGTCATGCAGATGACATTCATCACCAGAGCGATGATGAGCAAAAAGCTGAAGTCGCGACTATACGGCCCGGTCTCTTGAAGGAAGCGCAGGAAGATGGCTGCCGGTGGCAAACCACCGAGCAGCAGGCCAAACAGCCCATAGGCGCGCTCGGTTCGGATGGGGCGGCGCACGAACTGCGCCTGCCATTCATCGTCCGCGTTGCGAAAGAGGCTCAGGCGATAGGCTTCATACCTGTTGACGGCGATGAGCCAGTTGAGCCTGTCGTAAACTTCTTGCTCATCGCTCTGCGAGCGTGGGCCAGTCTGTGTAGTTGTGTAGGGCATGTTTGCCATCCACTCTGAAGGTTTCATCCGCGTTCAAGCTCAAAGCTTCCAGTTTGCGCAGGCGGGCGCATTCGGCATCCAGCAGCCGCGCTGCGCGCATCGCCGCCGTTTCATCTTCAAGGAGCGAGAGAAGATTAATGGCTTGCGCGTAGAATCTGAGCACGGCCACGCTCAGATGCCTGGCGTCGGTCGCGTCCTGTAGCGGCGGCAGCGATTGCTCGCGGCCCGTTTCGCGCACCGCGGCGAGGCTGTGCAAAAGCTCCGTTCGCGAGCGCGCGTGATGCGCAATTAAGCGCGACAGGTTGCGGCGATGAATACAGCGTCCGGCCAGCAGCAAATCGTCGCCCGCGCGGCCCGCAATTTTGCATAGCTCCATCTCGCGTTCCGCCGGTTTGTCGTCGAGCCTAATCTCCGCGAGAGCCAGCGTTAACCCGACATACTTCTCGATGCCTTCACGCACCGCGCGCATGTTCTGTTCCAATTCTTCACTGCCGGCCGCGGTCGCCGGCGCTAGTTCGCTCACTCTTTCGAGCGCGGCGAAGAGTTGGCGCTGAGCCGCAGCGATTTTTACGCTCGTGCGCTCGTCAATCGCTCTCTCTCTTTCGGCGGTTGACGCGAGAGGCGCGGCAGCGCCGGCAGCAGTTCTGCGCGCCAGCAGAGACGCGACAGCGACGAGCGGCCAGAGCAGCCCCGCGCCCGCCGCCTTGAGCACGGAGCGAGCGCGGCCTGTGCCTTTACGGGTTTGCTCTCGCAGAAAAAAGTTGACGCCAAAGGGTGCTCCGACGGCCAGATAAATCGTGATGGTGTCGCTTAGTTGCATCGTACACGGCCAGATGGCAACGCATGTGCCAACCTGCGCTTGCCCGCGCGAGCGATTAAACGGAAACGAAAAAAGGCGGATTATCGAATAAATAGTAGGAAGTCTCGCCAGCGTTGTGTGAGAGGACAGACTCGGTGCCGTGCGGCGGCAGTTGCAAACTGCCTGTGCCCCTCCCGCGCTTTGGCATTCTGCCAACGAGTTGTCAACCCGGCTCTCCGTGCTCCCTTACGCTTTGCGATGTCTGCGTCGGTGAGTTGCTCTCATCGGGATGCTTAATGGCGAAGCGCCATAACCAATCGAAGAGAGCAACGCTGTTTGAAATCATACGTGGGCCAAAATGGCGATGTACGCAATAAGGCCACACGGGGCGTGCGCTTGGTGACGGCGGTAAGAGCGGCTGGCAGAGATTATTGCCGAAATGAGTTTTTTACAGATTCGAGACAACAGCCGCGCTTTTGATTTTTCTTGCGATAAAAGCTGACCGGAGATGCAAAAAAACTTCAGTCTAAACGTTCATCCGGTGCGTCTAAGAGAAGAGCAAAGCGTTGAGCAAATAGAGAGCAGCCATCTCGTCAAGACTCATGGCACCGCTTTTGCAGGAGAAACGGCGCAACCGCTCGCGAGGCGACTAAATAAATCGAACTCCGGCGCGGGAAATTCGTTAAATAGAATCACAAGGACAACATTCAAAGGTAAACAGGAAAAGCAGTATCATGTCAAAGAAAACCCCGATTAGAGTCATCAAACGCGACGAGAGAAGTCGTCAGGAAACGAAAGAAGCGAACGCTAAAACCGCTCGTCCCTCAGCGCAGGAGACGGTGCGCGATATGGCGAGCACAGTCGCCAACTGGGTCAGCGAGTTTCAGCAGAAGCGCCGCACGGAAACGACGCGCGCCATCAAAAATCTCTTCCCGGATGCACCGCGTCCGAATGAAGCCTAAGCTTTCTGCGACGAACAGCACGCCCAGCGGGGCTGCACCATTCGCGTCTCTCTCATCACCAAATCAAGCGCTTAAAGGCTGTGAAGCTAACAGGGCAAACTCTTTTCGAGAGTTTGCCCTCTCAATTTTTTGTCGGCGCTTGCTGCGTTGAATCTCCGCCGGCGAGCAAAGGTTGACAGGAGTTACGGTTCGTCATAGCATCCGGCGAAATTTCAGTAGACGAAAATCGAAGTGGCGCGCCCTTTTAAGTTAGGGTTCCACTGAAAATCAGCATGGCCGACATCGCAGAATCATTCATCGCTCACTCGCGCTCGTTATTGATGACGGCTTATCTGCCGCGAATCGAGCGCTGTCTGGAAAATTTGAGCGACGAGGAAATCTGGTGGCGTCCGCATGAGGAATCGAACAGCATCGGCAATCTGCTGTTGCATTTGTCTGGCAACGTGCGCCAATGGATTGTCAGCGGCGTCGGCTCGCGGCCCGACACGCGCGTCAGGCAAGAGGAGTTTGACGAGCGCGGGCGTTGGACGCGTGCTGAGTTATGGCGACGCTTGACGGAGACGCTCTTTGAGGCAGACGCCGTGCTGGCTGAAACCGTGCCGAGTCAACTGCTCGAAACGCGTCGTATCCAGGGCAAGGATGTCACGATGCTCGAAGCCGTCTATCACGCGGTCGAGCATTTCTCGATGCACACGGGGCAGATTATCCTCGTGACGAAGATGCTCAAAGCCGAAGACCTGCGCTTTTATGATTTTTCAAGCGGCGCTCCCGTCGAGACGTGGCACGCGCCAAAGCGCGAATCCTCAACTTAAAGAATAAAGGGCCGCCGCAATCGCTCGCCAAGACACGGGCAGCAGCGGAGGGCGGCGCTCTTGCGTAAAAAATCGGCGCGGGCAGCAATTTTGGTCTTCCAAATCTCGCGCGTTCATGCTTAATATACGCGCTGACTTCATTATTCATAGTGGTCGCACGGAGATGTTGCGTTGGGGCGAGCGTTGATTAATGCTGGGAGCGACATCATCGCGGCTGCGAATTAGCCTGAGGAGGTTAA
Source organism: uncultured Blastocatellaceae bacterium (assembly GCA_964516695.1). Taxonomy (GTDB): domain Bacteria; phylum Acidobacteriota; class Blastocatellia; order Pyrinomonadales; family Pyrinomonadaceae; genus DASVTR01. Next base: position 4,342 of record CAZEZJ010000237.1, on the reverse strand, counting down.
CCTAGATGACATATGTGGTAGTGGAACCCTGTGTGAAATGCCGTTACACGGACTGCGCTCTGGTCTGTCCGGTAGAGGCTTTTCACTTGGACGACGAAATGCTGGTGATTAATCCTGAGACCTGCATTGATTGCGACGCGTGTGTGCCGGAATGTCCTGTTGAAGCAATTTTCCCGGAAGATAAAGTTCCTGAAGAGTGGGCACACTACACGGCCATCAACGCCGAGAAGTCTCTCAGCGGTTTGCCGACCATCAGCGAGAAACTAGACCCGCTCTGCTAAGCGTTTGAAAACGAGCAGGAGCGCAAGACGCGAAGGCCCTCGCAGAATTTTTGGACGAAGTTGTCCGGCCAGGGAAGAGCAGCTAAAGCAAAAGGGGAGCGCCCACGGAAACACGCGCTCGCTTCATCATTTTTTAAGAGCAGACAAAAGCCGCCTTTCGCCAAGGGCTGGAAGGCGGCCTCTTTGTGTCTGAAATTCCCGCCGCGCTTTTTTTACCACTCGTAGATGCGCCCCGGCTCCATAACTTGAAGCTTGGGTATTTCCAGCGCGAGGAGTTCTTTAACTATCGTCTCGCGGTAGGCGGGTTTGAGATGCACGGTCAGAATATCCAGCCCGTTATGACAGAGCTTACCGAGGTCGCGGCTGAGCGATTCCGGCGTGAAGTGTCTTGAGACTTCGGCCAACTGAGCCATCGAGTTTGGGAAGGATGCTTCGATGAGCAGCGCATCAATATGCGGCGTGCGATTGACCAGCGCCCAAAACTCTTCGGTCTCCGCCGTGTCGGAACTAAAAGCGACGGTCGTTTTGCCGTCGGAGACAATCATGCCGACAGTGGGGACGATGTGATTGACGTTGACAGCCGTGATGCTCAGGTGCGCGGCCTGAAATTCCTCACCGACTCGAAACGGTTTGTATTCCATGACAGGCCCGTGCTCGTTGCTCAACTCGGAGAAGCGCGGGTAGACCGTCCAATTAAAAACGTCGCGCTCCAAAGCATCGATGACCTCTTGCGTCGCGTGCACGCGGATGGGTTCTTCGAGCGTGGCGAAGAGGTCGTCAATGAAGATGGGCATACTGGCGATGTGGTCCATGTGCGGGTGAGTGACGATGATGTCGCGGATGGTGCGGCGTTGCTCGGCTGTGGTCGCCAGAGCGATGCTGCCCGCGTCAATGGTCACGCGGTCGTCAATCAGAAAACAGGTCAACCGCTGCTCTAAAGTGGCGCAGCCGTCTTCAGCAAACGTACTGGGTAAAAGTTGAATCTTCACGAGTCAGTCGTCGGTTCACGAAAACCTGAACTTGAGAGCGCCCACAGTATAAGACATCAAGCCATTTGCGTGCGAGGAAGTTTGCGAGGGTTTTAGTGAGGCCCGAGACGCCGCCGCAACTCAAACAAATGTTGCACGTAGGCGCGCTCCCGGTCCATCGATTGTTGTTCCCATGCCGTCAGGCCGCGCGCAATCCGGCAGCGATGAAACGCCAGCTCGCTGGCCGCCTGGTGATATTGCATTCGCGTGCGCCAATGGCCGAAGCCGCCGCTCGTGAGCGCACGCATACTCGCTCCCATGCGCCCGCGCACGGTGCACAGGCGATGGTAGTCTTCCGGGGTAAACAGCCCGCGATTCAAATCGTAGTAGAGAAACTCGCGCACGACGCGCCCCTCGCGCCGCAGCGCGAAATAGACGGAGACGAGCACGGCTGAGAAAATCGGAATCATAATCGCGCCGTAGACGCCAAAGAAAATCAGTCCGTTTCTATACTGGTCGGCCAGCCACGCCGAGTAGTTCCAGGTGGCGTGAACACACATGGCGAGCAGCAGCCCGAGAAAGGGCATCGTCAGCTTGATGCCTTTATTGGTTGACTGGCGCGCCCAGCCCAAGCCGATGCCCGTCATGCTGGTAAAGAGCGGGTGTGCGAAGGCGGCAAGACCGCCGCGCAGGAAAAATGTCGGCGTCACATGGTCCATCCTCATCGCTGAACTCGCCATCGCCGCTTGGCCGTAATACTGTATGTTCTCCGTCATCGCAAAACCGAGGCCCACCATTCCGGCATAAACGATGCCGTCCATGATGCCGTCAAACTCGTCTTTCTTCCAGAAAAAGAGCACAAAGAGGACGAGCGCTTTTGAGAATTCTTCGACGATGGGCGCGGAGATAACCAGCCCGTAGAACCTGGCTTCCTCGACGCCGTAAGCTTCAGCGACGGCCCGCGCGCCGATGGAGTTAACGATGATGGCGATGAAGGCCGCAACCGTCGCCCCCCAGAGAAAGGCGAGCGCCAGCATCCACAAGGGTTCGGATTCATAACGGTCGAGCCATAAAATCAGCAGGAGGTAGACGGGCACGGGCAAGAGCGCCAAGAGCACGCCCGTTTGCAGCGCCGCCGACTCCATGTTGTAGCCAATCATGTAGAGCGTGAGTTGCCCGACCAGCAGCATGATGAGCAGCACGAAAATACCCAACACCCATTTGATGGCGCGCCGGTTGTTGCTCGGCCTAAACGCGACTGGCTGCGGATAGTATGCGCCGCCCTGATTCATCATCGGATTTTGATTCATCACACTTGATTACTCAACTGAAATTACAATTCTCAGCTTCAGAGCAAGAGAGCTTCTACCAGACCGCACTTTAAAAAGAGGAACAAAGCGTTCACTAAATCACGCCCGACGACATAGCGCGCACGCTCTGCGTGCCGATTTCTTGGGAGTGTTGGCGGTTCATCTCTTTCCTAGTTCTTGATGGCTCAGAGGTGCAGCCCAAAGATAGTCGTTCTAGATTTTCCCCATGATGTAAAGGATGACGACGACCAGAATCGAGAGTGCGAAAAGCACAGCCGAAGCGCCCAAAATCAGGTGCAGCCGCCGGTTGTTGTTCGCTGCGGGCGTCTCCTTCTCGGCGGCGTTCGACATACCATAAGCCACGACGGACGGTTGACGCGACGGTTTTTTTTGAGCGGGCGGCGCAGCGGAAGCGGCTGGCTTCGTTTCAATTAGGGGCGGCGAAGGTTTTGGCGTCGGCTCTGATTTGACCGGCTCCGCCTCCTCCGCGGGCAGCGGCACCATCGGAGCCTGTAAAACTTTGGACGGACGCTCATATTCATACATGGTTTCGCCCATCCCCTCTTCGGTTTCCGTCGTGCGCTCGCGCTCGGGCGCCATCGCCGCGCCGCAGTTGGGACAAAAAGCCTTCTCTTCAGGAACCGGATTGCCGCATTTCTCGCAGTTGTTCATCTATCTTTCCCTGATGCTCTCAAACGCGACCGCTGAAGAGTTTGGCAGGCAGTTAAACGCCTGCCGCCATTGACGCTCGTTGTGGAGACTTTTGACGAACATCTCATCATCCAGCCGCGATAAAGCCGACCGCTCTCAAACTGGCGTCAAGTATAGCTAGATTCATGCTCAGACTTCTACCTTTATTTAGAGCACGCGCATCTGGCGGCGGTTGGCTCATCTGGCGGGCCGCGTCCTTTCAATCAATCGTTAACGCGCACAGGTTTGCGCTCGCCCGCCGTCAATCGAATAGGTCGCGCCCGTAATCCAAGCGGCTCGCTCCGATGCGAGGTAGAGAATCAACTCCGCGACTTCGCGCGCTTCACCGACGCGTCCGATGGGATGCGTGCTCTTCGAATGTTCTAGAAAAGCATTGTAAGCCTCTTCGCTCATCCCGCCGCGTTTGTGTATCTCTGTGACGACGACGCCAGGGTTCACCGCATTGACGCGCACACCTTTGGGTGCGAGTTCGAGCGCCGCGCAGCGCGTCAACTGGTCAAGTCCTGCTTTTGAAACGCAGTAGGCCAGCACGCCGGGAAAAGCACGCAAGCCCGTCACGCTGGAAACGTTGACGATATTGCCGCGCCGCAGGGTGAGATGCGGCGCGGCCTGTTGCATCAGGTTGAAGACGGCGCGCAGATTAACGTTCATCATCGCGTCCCACGCGGCAAGCGGTGTGCTCTCAATCGTTCCTGACGCCAGATGACCCGCGGCGTTGACGAGCACGTCGAGCGCCGAGAATTCTTTGACGGTTTTAGCGACAACGCGCCGTGCCGCCGCTTCATCCGTCACGTCCGCGCGAAGCGAAAGCGCCTCTCCGCCCTGCTCCTTGATTTCTCTCGCCACACTGTTAAGCTCTCGCTGGCTGCGTCCGACCAGCGCGACGCGCGCGCCCGCCGCGATAAAACGTAAGGCTGTCGCCCGCCCGATGCCGGAAGTCGCGCCCGTCACAATGGCGACTTTGCCCCTTAACTCTTCGCTCATCCTGTATCCTCTCAACATGAAATTAATGCTGAAACTAACCCGTCAGATGCCGGACGGCCGGACGGCCTTCGCGCCTTAACGTCCGGCG
>CAZEZJ010000236.1:6920-7938 GCA_964516695.1 uncultured Blastocatellaceae bacterium | reverse complement strand
CCGCCCACCGCCAGACGGCTTAAGCTCTGCAATTCTTCGCCGCCGAGCACCTGCGCCATCTCGCTAGCGCGCGTTCCATACTCCCAGCCGGAAAGCTCCGCCATCCCGACCTCGCCCTTCCACGTCAACTCGCGCAAGCCCGCCGAGACGCGCATCGCACGCGCCCTCATCTCCTTTAACTTTTCGGAGAGCGGTCGCACCGGCAGCGGCGGCAGACGACGCGCCACGGGCACGCTCGTCGCCGGAGCGATGTTCGTTCGCGTCGAGCTTCTATTCCCACACGCCGCAACAAGTAAAGCGAAAATGATGACTACGCAAAAATAGGTTGTTCCCCTGCCCTGTCCGTTCATAGCAAGACTTAGACGCACGAACCGCCCTTTGCGATGCAAAAGCATTGTGGAATTATGAAGACTGCACGGATGAAAGAATAACTACTTTGAGCTTGAAGAGCCGCTTTTTCATCTCTCACCGGTCCGCCCTCATCCATATTCTTTCTAAGAGCCAAGCGGCTGAGAGCAACAGCGGAATAATAAAGGCGAGCGGCCACCACGAGCGGACTTCCCAGACGTGTTGTGTTCTTTCAGGTTTGACGGAGGCGGCGTTGAAGCGCCTGGCGAGCGCGCTTCCGGCGTCGTCGCCCGTCAAGATTTCTCCGCCTGTTTCGCGTGCGGCTCGGCCCAGCGCGTCGCGCGCAGTAGCCTGTTCAAGCGAAAGCGGAGCGACGGCGGCAAATTGTTTCGTGATTGTGCCGCTTCTGCCGCCCGCTGTGTAGTTTGCCTCCAAGGCGTACGGCCCGGGCGCTTGCACGCCAAGCGATGCCCGCCACACGCTCTCGTCCGTTTCATCCGGGACGAATGCGATTTCGCGCGGCGGCGTATTCTCACTCGCAGCCTCAACGCCGCCGTCTTCCGCTAACGGCTGCAAACGCACGCCGAGCTTCTCGATTCTCGCGGGCGCAAACGAAGCCGCGTCGCGAACGCGAATCTCCGCCGTCACGCTTTGTCCGACGGCGGGCGAT
>CAZEZJ010000236.1:0-6910 GCA_964516695.1 uncultured Blastocatellaceae bacterium | reverse complement strand
GCTCAAAGTAATTTCGACGGGCGGCCTTGCCCCCGCCGTGGCCCAGAGCATTAGTCCCTGCCACAAAGCGCTGTAGGGTGTGTCCGTTTCATCCTGCTCGCCGCTGGCGCTCGTGCGCAGTCGCCATGAGTCAGCCGGAGCGAAAACGAGCGTGCGGCCAGCGCCAAAGCGCGACGCCGCGATGAGCGGTATGCCTGTCTCGCTCGTCGCCGCTATGCCGCCTTGTCCCGCAACCGCCAGCACGCTCGCGCCCGGGCGCAACGCGCCGAGCCGCAAACCCTGTCCCGTCAGCGCGTCGGCACGCGCCGCTGTTTCCTGAAGCGCATTGAGGTAAGCATTCAATGCCGCCGATGCGCCAGCTTGCGTCGGCACGAGCGCTATCCGTGCGCGCGTCTTCTCCGCCTCAAGCGGCACATCGCGCGCCACAGCTAGCGATTGCGAGGCGAAGCCGCGCGGGTCAATCGTCGCAGGCATCAACTTGTAGAGCTTACCGTTTGGCGCGGCGATTGAGCCTGCGAAACTGTTGCCGCCTGTGATGACGAGGCCGCCGCCGCGCTGTTGCGTCCAAGCGCCGAGGCGCGCAGCTTCCGTGGCAGACAACATCTCGTTTGGCGTCGCGCCGACGATAATGCAATCGTAAACGTTCAAGCGCTCGGCGTTTGCCAGCGTGGCGTGTAACTTCGCTTCCGGCGATTGGGCGGGCGCGCGCGTTGCTTCTTCAGTCGCCGTACTTTGCGCAACGCTTTCGCCATCATCCCCCTGCTCTGTTGCCTTCGCGGTCGCGCCAACCGTTGCCTCACGACTCACCTGCGCGAAATAATCAACGTCAAACAACTGGCTGCGCTCCAAAGCGCGACGAATAAACTTCGCCTCCCACGTCGGCTCGCCCTCGAAGAAGAGCACGCGCCAGCGCCGCTCCTCCACATAGAGCCTCAAAGGGCGTGAGAGCGTGCTCGATTCTTCGCCGCTCGCCGCTTCGACGCGCGCCGTATAGCTCGTCCACCCACCCACTTTCGGCACAACTGAAAGGGTCACTGCCTGCCATTCGTCGTCCAGCGTCCAAGCCACGCTCGCAGACGCCTGCACTTTAGCCTCATCCGCAATAGTGATAAGCGACTCTCGCCCGCGCATCCCGCGTCCATGCACGACACAGCGCACGAAAAGAGGAACGCCGCGCACGGCCTGGCTCGTCATCGTCGCACTCTCAAGCGCGATTGTTGGCCCAAGCGTTTGCCTCTCGCCGTTCACAACAAAGACGGGCGCGCCGCCCGTCGCCGCGTTCAATCGCTTAACTGCCAACGCAGCCTCATCCGCCTTCATCGCACCGTCAGTCAACAAAACTCCGGCGACGAAGGGGCCGCCCGCGGTTGTCCATAACTCGCTCGCGCCTGCTGTTTCAATGACGGTGAAGGATTGCTTCTTCAAATCATTGACGATTTCCTGTCCCTGCTCTTCGTCGCGGACAACACCCGTCGTCAGACCAACGCGGCCAACCTCAGCGCGTGCCTGATGCACCAGCACTCTCGCTCCACTCGCGCTCTCATACTCGACGCGCACTCCGGCCAGAGCACATGCCAGCAACAACAACGCCGCGCCGCGCAACACGACCAGCAGCCAGCGAAACAAACGCGACGCGCCCTCAAGACTCAGCCAATAACGAAACAGAGCGAAGGCCGCAATCGCCAGCGCAGCGACGAAGACGGCACGAGATGGCGCCTCGGGAATCAAGAACGGAAACAGGAACAACGCGGAGACACGATTTTGCGATGTTGAGATGCAGCAACGCCGCAACATAGAGACGCATAGATGCCGGGACATGATGAAAGAGGGGCTCCGGCAATGGCTGCCTTCCCGCCTTTCGCCGCTGTGCCGCTTCCATCTGTTCATGCGTCTGTTCATCGTCGCTGCTTCGGCAATCCTTTAGGCTCGCTATTGGCTCTCAGCCAGTCGCCGGAAATATTCCGCGGCGCGAGTATCTTCCGTGGAAAGCATTGTGCCCGCCTCGCTGCTCCCGGCACGCGTGCTACTCTCGACGATGGCGAAGAGATTGGCGGCCGCCTGTGTCAACAAGGCGAGCGGTTTAGCTAGTCGCGCAGCATACTCTGCCGCCGTCCCGCCTGTTTCTATGCGCGCCAGTTCGGTCTCGACGATGCGTAGTTGGCCCATCGCTTCGGCAATGGTCGCGGCATGGTCGCCGCCGGCGCGTGCGAGCCGGTCTGCCGCTTGCATGGAGCGTTCGCGTGCGCGCACGGTCGCGCTACCTCGCGCGCCTGCGGGTACATTGAGCGTTCCCTGTAAATCACCGAGCGCCGCATAAACGTCTGCCAGCGCCGCACGCAGCGCCAGAACTTGCTTCGATTGAGGCCGCCGGGCCAATTTTTCCAGACGCGTCTTAATCTCCGCCAGTTCGCCCGCGTAGCGTCTCTTCAAATCAACTGGCTTGCTGCGCGCCACGATGGGCGGAATATAACGAACAGAAGCTTGCGCGCGCTTTAGTCGCGCCAAGGCTTCGCGCTCATGCACGAGGGCTTTCGTTGTCTCTCCCATAGAGAGCGCATCTTCGGCGTCCCACATCGCGCGAATCGCATAGACCATCTCACGAACGGAAGCGGGCGCGCCCTGCGGCGGCTCAGGGATGCCATGAAAATGGGTCGCCGTGCGCTCATCCTCCGCCGCGCGCACCTCTGCTTCGACGCTCTTCTCGTCCGTTTGAGCGATAGCTTCTTCGCTGTGCCCCTCGCCTTCGGTTTTGATGTAATCGTTGAACGAGTTTTTGAACTCGCGCTGGTCGGCGGCGATTTCATTAGCGCGCCTGACGAACTCATCGCGCGCGAGACGCCCGCGCTCGGCGTGCAGCTTTTCCGTCTTGATGATTATCTGTCGCTGGCTTAAGAGAAAGCGCCCGATTTCGTTTGGCAGCAGGTCGCTCAAATTGAGCCGCGCAGCTTCAGGCGCGCGAATACTGATGGCGAGGCTGGCCGAACGGCCCAAGTTATTCGCGTTTGGATTGCGGTCGCGCGCTTCGAGCCAGAAGACTAGAGTGTCGCCAGCCTGCAAGCCGATGCGCGCCAAATCAATTGAGGCCGCGCCGCGCCATTCCATCATGCTCGCGCGCTCGATGCCGCCAAGGCTCACTTCCCCATTCGTAAACTTCGCGGCATCGCCCTCGCCGCGACTCCTGATATACTTCAAAGCCACGTTCGCCAATCCCAAATCGTCGCGCGCCGTCCAACGCACATTGATTGCCTGAGCGGGAACAGAGCGCAACAACTGGTCGCCGTTTGGCTCCGCGATGTGTGCTGCGGGCGGCGCATCCGTGTAAACCTCCACGGCGCGCACAAACGGCGCGGGCGCAAGCAACGGCTCATCCGCCAGCACGCGTGCTTCCACGGCCCCGCTCGCCGTAACGACAAACGTTCCGCTGAAACGGCCCAGACCTTCCGCGCGCATCGCAGCCGCCGTGCCGTTGTAGTTAAGCATTGCGCCTGCGACCGCGCCGCGCGCGCGCAACGTGACCTCAATCTCTGACCCGGCGAGCGCACGCACAGGCGCATCGCCTGGCGCTTCCGACGCACCTAACCCCGTATAAGCAGGGGGCACGACGCGCACGCTCAATTCTTCAATCGTGACGAGACCGCTCGCCGCGTTGAGATTCACGCCAATCAGGTCGGAGCCTGACGAAGGAGTAACCGCGTTATCGCTCCCGAGCCACAACACACGCCGCGCCTCAAGCGCAAACACAGACGGCAGCATCAAGCGCAAGCTGAGCAAGAGAAGCAACATCAAACTTAACGCGAGCGCGCAGCGCGCGGCCTCGCCGCTTGGAGCGACGCGACTTTTATCAATTGCCGCCAACTCACGTTGCGCCTGCACGGAAAGGCGCGCAAGCATATATGCCGCCCCGTCATCAATCGCCGCGCCGTCAAGATTCTCGCAGAGCGTCACCAAGGCGTTGCGCCGGCTGCCCGCCGCGCGTTCAATCTCGCGCGCGGCTGACGGCAACGCGGGACGGCTCACGAGTTGATGCAGCGAGACGGCGAAGATTAGCAGCAGCGTGAGCAACAGAAGAACGACCGCCGCGATTCGTGCGGTGCGCGGGAGAGGCCATAAATAATCAAGCGTCCCCAATAGACACAAGAGCGCGAGGGCAAGCGTAGTGCTCTGCGTCGTCCGCGCGAGCGAGCGCCAGAGCCTTCGCCGGAAGGCTAGACGCAAGACAACGGCGCGCAACTCCTCTCGCTTGCTCGCGGCGCGCGGCTCAAGATGGATAACTGGCGATGCGGCGCTCATAATTCAGTTACTACTGACGGCTCTGTGCTGCTGCCTTCAACCGTCGCACGTTGTCTCTCTTGCTGGCGCGTGCGAATGAATAGCTCTCCGATGAGCAGCACGAAGGCCGCGCCAATAAAAAATCTCCATGCATGACTGTTACGCTCGGCCTCTTCGCGACGCGCATCATCGCTTGTTCTGGCCGCAGGCTCTTGGGTAGCAAAAAAACGCTCGGCTTTCACGGCCTCGGCCAAAGCGCGCTCGGATTCCACGCCCGGCGCATTGAGCGCCATGAAGCGCACGCCCTTTTCGGATTCGAGACGGTAAATCCCCGGCGCTTGGAAGACGAAGAGAGGCCGCTGCATCAAGTCGCGCGCAGCAAAGCGCGCGACTCGTCCGGCTTCGTCCGTCACCGTCACGCTCGTCTCCGGCGCGAGATGAAGGTTGAGAGGCTCGCCCAATTCGTATGACAAAGACAACTCTCGCGGCCTCGCCGCCTCGCGCAGCACACTGAAGACCAGCGACGGGAAGGCAGGAGAATTGCCCAGGTCGCTCGCCGCGCTCTCGGTTGAAACGCCAAGCAGCAAGACTCTTCCAGCGCCGCTCGTCCGCGTAGCAGAAGAGACGAAAGCTGCCGTGCCGTCGTTCCAACGCATCAGCGTGTCTGCGCCCGCACGCGGTGCAAAAGCATATTCCTCATGCACCTTCACAGCGCGCAGAGCGCCCACGGCGTTTTCCGTCAGCGAACGCAGCGACGGCGCGGACAAGTCAGCCGTGCCGAAATGCAACGATGCGCCGCCGCGCCGGCGCGTGAGACTCTCGAAGGGTAAAACGCCCGCTGCGCCGCCCGTGCTGGCCAGAGCGTTCAAGGCAGCAACATCTACATCCCGCGCCAGGGATAGCCAAACGGTTCCGCCCGTCTCCGTGTAATCATGCAAAAGGCGCAGCTCATCTGCGCTCGGCGCGCCGTGCAGAGTCATCGCCACGAGCGCGTAAGAATTGAGTTCGGCAATTGTCTGCGGTAACTGCTTTTGTCGTGTCAGGAGAGAATGTTTTGCGTCTAAACTGTTTGCCGCCGCTGCGAGCGCTGCGCCCAGATAGAGATTGGTTTCGGCGTCTGCGGCGACGAGCAAGATGCGCGCGGCGTGCCTTGGCGGCGTGAAAGCGAAAAAGCGCTCGTCGTCCATGTCGAAATCATCGGGCGCGAGCGTCCTGAGGCGTCCCGTCAACTGTCCGTTGGCTTCGGTGCGCCAAGTAATGTCCGGGCGCTCACTCGCGCTTTCGTCAATGGCCCAACTGCGCCGCTCGCCCGCGCGCCCCGTAGCCTCCGCAACCACCTCGGAAGCGTCAAGCTCCAGCCCGCTCTCATTCTTTGAGATGGACTCACCGAGCAGAAAAGCGTTGCGCTCGATAATCGAGCCGACGGCGTGCGGGATGACGCGCGCCGGAAGCTGCGACGAGCGGGATGACGATGCCGCAAGATTAGACTGTTGAAAATCCGAGACGAGGTCTATCTCCGCCGTGCTCCAGGGTTGGCGTTCAAGCAGCGCGGCTGCCGTCGCAAAGCCTTTGTTAAAATCAATCGCGCCGCTTCCGGGTTGATATTTCTCGACGCCGTTGAGCAATTCCTGACGGTCAGCAGTCGTATTGACGAGCACCGATGCTTCGGATGAACAAGAGATGATGGCTGCCTGCTCATCTGGCTTGAGCTTCTTAATGAGCGAGCGCGCCATGTCTTTCGCCGCCGCCGTGCGGCCCCGCGCGCTCATGCTGAGCGAGGCGTCAAGGAGAATGAGCCGAACCGTAGAGGATTGCGCGCGCAGCGTGATGAGCGGGCGCGCGATGCCCATGATGAGCAAGACGAGCGCCAGCACGCGCAGCGCGAGCAGCAGCGGTTGGCGAATGCGTCGCGGTCGCAAGCGAAAGCTGGGCGTCTCGCGCAGGTATCGAAGCGTCGGGAAATCAAGACGACGGGCGCGCCGCCTCGCCAGCAAGTGAATCAAGACGGGCAAGCTGGCGAGAGCCAGCCCGATGAGCGCTAGTGGGCTAAGAAAGGACATAAACTAAAATTAGAAAGGCGAAAGGTAGACGCGAAGAACAAACTTTCCCGGCACAACCGTAGGCGACAGCCAGCCCGCGCTTTTGCCTGTTACCCTTTGCCTTTAGCCTTCCTTCGGAGCAGGTAAACCGCCAGAGCTTTATCGAGCGGTTGGGCTGTGTCGAGTTCGTGGTAGTCCGCTGCCGCGCGTGCCAGCTCGCGACGAAAGAGGGCGCGCATCTCGTCCATGCGTTCAAGGTATAGACGACGGGCGCGGCCAGCATCGACGAGCAGCGTCTCTCCGGTCTCAAGGTCGCGAAACTCGTGCGTGCCTGAATGCTCCAGGAATTTCTCGGCGCGGTCGAGCAAATGAAAGACGATTAACTCGTGCCCGACACGACGCAGGCGCGTGGCGGCTTCGACAATCTCTTCCGGCTGATCGTAAAGGTCGGAGATGAGAATGACCAGCCCGCGACGTTTCCATTGTCCTGCTTCGCGGAGGATGAGCGGGCCGGTGCGCGTCTGGCCGTTGGCTTCGGCGCGTTCGAGCGCGGCCAGAATGGTGTGCAGGTGTCGCTGGCCGCCGCGCGCCGCAATTCTCTC
>CAZEZJ010000235.1:0-7958 GCA_964516695.1 uncultured Blastocatellaceae bacterium | reverse complement strand
TATCCCGCCGCTCAGGAGCGCGCCGACGGGCACGTCAGCGAAGAGTCGCATTTCGACGGCGCGCAAGAACAACCTTTCAACCTCCTCGACGGCCTCATCAAATGCCGGCGCACTTGATTGGCTGGCGACGGGAGGCGACCAGTAAGTGCGCGCGCGCGCCGTCGCATCATGCGCAGACCATTCGACTATTGATGCCGCCGGAACTTTCGTTGCGCCCTGATAAATCGAACGCTCGTCCGTCACAAAGCCGAATTCGAGATATTCAGCAATCGCCTGCGCGTCAATCTCAGCGACGAAGCCCGCGGCCCTCAGAGCACGCACGTTGGAAGCGAAGCCGAGGCTGCCGTCAGCGTGCGCGGCATAGACAAGCGGCTTAACGCCGAGGCGGTCGCGCACGAGGAAAAGTTTTTGCTCTCGTTCGTCCCACAAACCGAAGGCAAACATTCCGTGGAGGCGAGCGACGAGCGCGTCAATGCCCCATTCCCTGTAGCCGTGCAGGAGGACTTCCGTGTCCGTTTGACTACGGAACTTGAAGCCGCGTGCTGCGAGTTCCGCGCGCAATTCGCGGAAGTTATAAATCGCGCCGTTGAAGACGACGCCCTGCGTGCCGTCTTCCGAAAGCATGGGCTGTCGTCCGGCATCGCTGAGGTCGAAAATCGCTAGGCGGCGGTGTCCGAACGCGGCGCGCGGCCAGCGCTCCAGCCCCGCGCCGTCCGGCCCGCGCCGCGCCAGCGCGCGAATCATCCGCGCGACACCATCATCCGCCGCGCCGCGCGTCTCCAAACTTGTTACCGCTCCCGCGATTCCGCACATCTGTTAAGACATCCTTGTCGAAGCCTCGTGCTCCGAACTCTCACTCGTTAACCCACCGCGACCGGCAACGCTTCGCTGCCGATTCCTTGCGACAGCGGGCTGCTTCCCGCCTCGTCAATAAAAGTTCTATGCCATAGTTCGAGCATAAAGAGCGCCCACAATTGCGCCGAATGGTCGCGCCGGCCGCGCTCATGTTCGTCGAGCAATTGATGTATGTAGCGCTGTTTGACGTAGCCGCGCGAAAGCGCTCTGCCCTCGGTAATGGTTTCGCGAATGCGCCCGCGCAACTGGTCGTTAATCCATTGGTCAAGAGGAACGCCGAAACCTTGCTTGGGGCGGCTGAGTATTTCGCCTGGCACCAGGTCGCTGATGGCGCGCTTGAAAATATACTTCCCCTCGCGCCCGCGCATCTTCAGGGAGGCCGGAAGACGCGTGACGTATTCAATCAATTTGTGGTCGAGCAAGGGCGCGCGCGCTTCGAGCGAGACGGCCATGCTCATGCGGTCAACTTTGGTGAGAATATCCCCTGGCAAGTACGTCTTGCTGTCGAGATAGAGCAAGGTGTCGAGCGGCTCGACCCGACTACGCACGCGTCCCGCGTGCAGACGAAAACTAGCAAGTGCCGCCCCGTCTCCGCTTAACTGCTGGCCAAAGTCTGAGGTATAGAGCGAAAGCTTATTGAGGTCAGTAAAGACGGAAACGTTGTCGAGATAACGCTCAAGGGGGTCGAGCGAGACGTTGTTCAGGTAATTTCGTCCCCACGCGCCATGCGGCAGCCTGCGGCCCACAGCGCGCATCAGGTTGTGGCGAACGACGCGCGGGAGACGATTGAACTGGCTGCGCTGGCCTTCAACGTCGTAGCGCGTGTAGCCCGCAAACAACTCGTCGCCGCCATCGCCCGAAAGAGCTACGGTGACGTGCTCGCGCGCCATTTTTGAAACCATGTAGGTCGGCACAGCAGACGAATCAGCGAAAGGCTCATCAAAGTGCCACACCAATTCATCAACCAGATGACAAATATCCGGCGTGACGATGAATTCGTGATGGTCGGTGGCGAAATGTTTGGCAGTGGCGCGAGCGTATTTCAGTTCGTTGTAACTGTCTTCGTGAAAGCCGATGGAGAAGGTTTTGACGGGCTGCCCCATGTGCCGCGCCATCAGGCCGACGACCGCGCTCGAATCAACGCCGCCCGAGAGAAACGCACCCAAAGGAACTTCCGAGATGAGGCGCACGCGCACGGCTTCATCGAGCAGAGCGCGAAGCTCCTCCACATACTCTTCTTCGCGGCGCGGGCGCGCAGGCTCCGTCTCGTCAAAGGGAAAATCCCAATACTCTGCGAGCACCGAGCGCCCGTCCTTTGTGAACGTCAGATGATGCCCTGGCGGCAGCTTTTTGATGCCGCGCAGAATGCACAAGGGGTCCGGCACATAACCAAGCGTGAGATAAGCGTCGAGCGCTTCGGGGCTTACTTCGCGCTCTACTTCGGGATGTTCCAGCAGAGACTTCAACTCGGAGCCGAAGACCAAGGTTCCGCGCGGCGTGAGCGTGTAGTAGAGCGGTTTTTTGCCGACGCGGTCGCGCGCTAGAAAGAGCTTTCGCTCACGCGCGTCCCATAGGGCGAAGGCGAACATCCCGCGCAAGCGTTCGACGCACGCCGCGCCGTATTCCTCGTAAGCGTGGACGATAGTCTCCGTATCGGAGCGCGTGCGGAAGCTGTGGCCGCAGGCTTCCAATTCGCGTTGCAGTTCGCGATAGTTATAAATCTCGCCGTTGAAGATAATGGTCACCGCGCCGTCGCAGCCCGAAAGCGGCTGGTGTCCGCCCTTGAGGTCAATGATGGACAGGCGGCGCATTCCCAGCGCCACGCCATCATCCACCCACAGCCCCTGGTCATCCGGCCCGCGATGCCTGATGATGCGGCACATGCGGTCGAGCACGACGGCAGGCTCGCTGTCGGTCGTCCGTTTGGTCTCGATGAATCCGGCAATGCCGCACATAGCTAAATCCTATTCCTCAAAAGTAAGCTTCGCGCTTTTTTGCTTCAGCCTTCTCTTTCTCAACTGCGCCACAAGGCAGCCAATTTAAGAGCGGCGGTTTCTAATCACACGACATCGTTAGCGGCGCGTCGCCCGTGCGCGCGGCGTTGCAGGTAGAGAAACGCGCTCGTGAGACGCTCGCGCTCGTCCGGCGATAAGACTCCGAGCAGCAGAATCGCCGCCAGATAGACAAGCCCGAAACTCACGCCGCAGATGGAGAGCGCAATGAGCGGCGGCACGCTCTCAACGATGAACGAACGCAAGACCACAACCGCCAGCGCAGCGCACGCGGCGGCGCACGCCAGCTTTCCCAAATCCTTGAACAAGGGCAAGTCGCGCCTCGTCATCCCTAAAACTTTTCCGCACTTAACGGCAATCAATGCGCGTTCCAGCAAGTTTGTGGCGACAACGAGCGAGATGACGCCGATTAATCCGATTCTTTGCGTCCAAAACCATAAAGCGACAAACAATGCGCCGAGCAAGATGGCGCGCACGCGCAGCAGAAAAAAGCGCTGCTCGGGATAAGCGCGGATGACTGGGTCATAGGCCGTCGCGATGATGCCAAGCGGAATCATCCCGAGATTAATCGCGAAGATGGGCCAACTCGCGAGATATTGTTCGCGAAACAGCACGACGATGAATTCGCGTCCCATGACAATCAGAAACGCGTAGAGCGCGAAATAAGCGGCAGCGAGTTTGCGCGTCATTCGTGAGATGAGCACGACGATTTCGCGGCGCTCGTTTCGCTGTTGCAATTCGGCCACGCGCGGAATCATCACCGTGCCGACCGAGTCGCTCAAGATGTGGATGAGCGGCAGGTTGAAACACCCGATGGCGTAGATGGCGAAAGCGGCGGCGTCGAAGCGGTTGGACACGAAATAGTTGTGCATGTCCATCTGCATCGAATAGAGGAAACCGGCTGCGCCGAGCGGCAGCGCGTAGCTTAATTGCGCGCGCATCAACGGCCAATGGAAGCGTCGCCCAAAACCCTCAAAACGCCAGCCCAGATAAAAGAGCAGCACGATTGCTTGCAATGCGCCCTGAATGATGGCGGCGTAGATGAGCGCCGGAACGGAAGCGAAGGCTATCGCAGCCAAGAGCAGCAGCAGCGTTCGCGCCAGTTGCATCGAGACGATGAAAACGGTCGCCATCTTCGTCTCTTGATTCGCCATCGCGATGCTCTCTAAAAAGGAGGACGCGACCCACAACAACAGCAGCAATCCGAGCGCGGGCGCGTAAGCCGCCAACTCTGCTGAGCCGGGAAAGAGGCTCACGATGAGCGTCGGGCGCAGCACAAAGGCGAGACACGCCGCACCGCCCACGAGCAGATGAAACAAAAGGATGTTGAAGACCACTTCGCCTTGCCGCTCTCGCTCGCGCGGCAAAAAGTAGAAGGCGCTCATGTGAAAGCCGAGCGGAAGCACGTTGATGGCCGTGGCGACGATGAGAAAGACTTGCTTATACTGGCCGAACGCGGTCTGGTCGAGCCGCCGCACGAGCAGCAGCGGCAAAGCGAAACTCAAGACGAACGCCGCCGTGCGCGCCGCCATAATCCAGGCCGCGCGCACCGTCAGCGAACTTTTTTGAGGCGAAACTTCAGCCACCGCTCGATTGCACTCCCTTTCCCTCTCACATCATAACAGCCCAGAGGTCTTCGCTTGTAGGGTTCATCCTTGATGCTTTCGCTTGGCATGGATGATTGCGTCTCACGCGTCGCGGTATCCTCAGGCCGTTAAAATTTAGTATCCGCGCGAAAGTAGAAACGGTCGCGCAAATGGTAGGCGCGCAGCAGCGTGCGCGGCGCAAGACGCAAGAGCCTGAGAGCCAGCGCGGTCCGGCGGTTGGGCGATAAAGCGTTGGCTTTCGTGAGGCTCTCGATAGCCGCTTTAGTGTCGCCGCGAAAGAAGGCCCGCTTGCCTTCGTTGAAATTCAATTCCGCCCTGTAGCGACGCTGTTGGCGTTTCAGCGCTTCGCGCTCGGCGGTGTTGAGGTCGAGTGTTCGCTCCGCCTTATCCAGCACTTGCAGGATATGCTTGCACATCCACACGGGGTCGGCTGAGAGGCTCGCTCGATGGCGGCGGTAACGCATGAGCGGCTGCCGTAGGTAAGCAATGCGCCCGCCCGCTTTGAGGATGCGCAGCCACATATCGAAGTCTTCCGAGCTTCGCAGAGACTCGTCAAACAGTCCGGCTTGAATCATCATCTCGCGGCGAGCGACGATACAACTGATGACGTTACATCGCTCGGTCAGTAACGCCTCCACCGACACCTCGCCTGATGAGGGGTGCAGTTCCATATAGGTGTGCCCGGCTTCGAGCGTGTCACCGAAATAGAGCGCGTCGGAATAAAGCACGGCTAAGGTCGCGTCGCGTCGTAGTTCAGCGAGCATCAGGTCTAGGAATTCCGGCTCCCAGAGGTCGTCGCCGTCAAGCAAAGCGATGAAGGGCGCACGCGCGGCGCGAAGGCCCGTGTTGCGCGCGCCGCTCAAGCCGCGATTCTCCTGCTTGAGATAGACGATTTCCGAAAGATACGGTTCGAGAGCGCGCTCCAAATCCTCTGTGTCCGGCGAACCGTCGTTAACGACGATAATCTCGTAATCCTTGAAGGTCTGCGCCCGCACGGAATCGAGCGCCGCCGCGATGTACTGGCTCACATTGTAAGCAGGCACAATGACGCTCACGGCGGGCGCTCGCTCTTCCGTGTGCGTGGAGTCTGTGGTGTCTGCTTCTTCTCGCATCTATCGCTACCCTGACCTTTGCGAACGCTCTTCAACCTGGGCCGACTCGGCGGAGAAGGTGCCCAAAAAATTGAGACTTCTGACGGCCAACTCTTCCGCGCGGATATGTTGAAATTGACTGTGCAACGGGAAGCCGTTTTTGAGCGCACGCAAAGAAGGCTCGTCGAGCGTTTCAGTCCGCCGCAGCACGCGCACTCCAATTCGCTTTAACAATTCCAAATACTCAAAGGCGCGCAGCCGGTTGTGATACATAAACTTGTTGCCCGCCCATTTCTCCCAATCGCTTTCGCTAAACTGTAAAAAGTTGATGGCCGTAATCGCCTCGTCGTCGTGCGAGAAATGGTCGGAGGGGTCAACGATGTGCAGCAGCAATCCGTCTTCCTTGAGGACGCGCCGCGCTTCCGTGAGAATCCGCTCAAGGTCGTTCACCGGAATGTGCTCGAAGACCGCGTAAGAGACGTGTGCGTCGAGCGTGTGCGCGTCGAGCGGCAAGCGTGCAGCATCAGCGCGCGGGATGTATTCAACGTTCATCAACTGCAATAAATCTTTGAGGCTGCCTTTGAAGTTAAGAAGCTCCGCGAGCCGCTTCTGAAATTGCGGGCGCTCGGCTTCAGCGCCAAACGCCTGCACTACTTCCGCCTCGTGTTGCCGCACATACTCGTTTGACTCGAAAACCAGCGCGCTCGACAAGTAAGGATTCAGGTCAACCGTCACGACCTGTGCCGCGCCGCACAGCCAAAGGGCCGTCGGCAAGTTGACGTTGCGGCCCGTCCCGACTTCCAAGAAACGCATTCCCTCAACTTCGCGTCCCGCCGCTCTGAGCCATTCGGCCATCTGCCTTCCGGCTTGATACCAATCGATGGGATTAGCGCGGCCTTTGCGCCAACTGCCAAGGCTGCGCTGCACCGCGTAATAAATCGCGTTGGAGAGCGGCAGGGCGGCAATCGCCTTTTGGATTCGTGCTTTACGTTGCCAGTTCATCCTAACGTCTCAAGCTCCCCCGCGCCGCGCCGCGGCAGGCGAGCGCAGCAAGCCCAACAGAAAACTGCTTCCCCATGTGACATGTATGACGAGAAAGATGAAAGAGATGATGGGCGTTAATCGCAACTCGCGCTCTCGCGACGCAAGCTGCAAGGCGCACACGAGCGAAAGCAACACGTAAGGAACGACGACGGCGAGCAAGGCCAGCCAAGCGGGTCGCCACCAAAAACCCACTAGCGCCGTCGAAATCACAGAGGCCACAAACGCGGGCGCAACCAGTTGTCGCAGCCGCAAGGAACGCGGGTGCAGCTTAATCATCTGCGCTTTCCACGTGCCATAGCGAAAATATTGGCGCGCCAATTCTTTAATCGTCGGCCTGGCGAAATAGAGCGAATGCCCGGAGGTGTCGAGTAGGATGCGCCCGCCGCGCTTTCTAATGCGATAATGAAAATCGTAATCTTCGTTGGCTAACAACCGCTCGTTAAAGCCGCCGACTTCCGCCCACAAACTCTTGCGAAAAACGCCGAACGGCACCGTGTCAACCAGCTCTGTCACAGCGCGACCCGGCAAACGATACTTCGCATCACCGATGCCGAAAGGATGCGCGACCGCAAGGGCGATGGCCCGCGCCGCAAGCGTCTCAGCGCCCGGCTGGATGCGCCACGGCATCCCGACGACTTCCGCCGCGCCGAGTTGCTCAACACAACGGCGGACGTAGTTTGAAGACGGCACGGAATGAGCATCCATCCGCACGATGATTTCGCCGCGCGCCTCTTTGATGCCAAGATTAACGCCCGCCGGAATGTGTCGCACCGGATTGTCTACCAACCGCACCTGCAAACCGGGATGCGCCTCGCCAAACTCCGCAACTCGCTCGCGCGTTCGGTCTGTCGAGCGACCGTCAACGACGATAATCTCCGAACGCGCGGGAGCATACTGCCCCGCCAGATTTTCCAAAACCTTCTGGATATAACGCTCTTCGTTGAAGCAGGGAATCACTACCGAGACAAATGGCAACTCGCCGGACGCGGGCGGGCGAGCCGCGACAATTTCGCGTTCGGCTAATTGTCCGGTATCAGTGTTCACGGCTGTTTGCTCTTTAAACATGGTCTGCACGCGCGCGTGCGCAGAGTTTCTCGGTAGTGAATTGAAGGCTCAGCCTCTCATGGCCTGAGAGCTTTCCAAATCGGGGAGGTCTAAAGAATTTCCGGCGCGCTTGTTTGAGGCCGCGAGCCTTCGGGCATGGCTCTTGGTCAGAATTAGCTCCGTGCCGGTTTGCGCTTCGTAGATGCGCCGCAGCGCGACCGCGTAGCCGACCAGATAGTAAACATAATACTGATAGGCGACCGAGCCGAAGAAGCTGCTAATCATATAAGCGACCAAACTCGCCT
>CAZEZJ010000234.1:0-7969 GCA_964516695.1 uncultured Blastocatellaceae bacterium | reverse complement strand
GCAATCTCTTCGACCACTTCCCTGCCTCCCCACTGCTCGCTTACAGCCTCCACCACTCCGCCCACCGTCGGCCACTCGAACAATCGCCGCAAAGCCACTCCCACCTGAAACACCTTCCCCACTCTGGACATCACCTGTGTCGCCAGCAACGAATGCCCCCCTAAGTCGAAGAAGTTATCGGTCACGCCCACTTGCTCCACACCCAGCACGGTAGCGAAGATGTGTGCCACGACCTGTTCGGCAGGTGTGTGTGGAGCGACGTAGTGAGAGTCAAGCGCTGAACGTGAGCTGTCTGGTGCAGGCAACGCTCGCCGGTCGACCTTCCCATTGGGTGTCAACGGTAACTCATCGAGCAGCACGAAGGCGGAGGGCACCATGTATTCCGGTAGCTGTTGGCGTGTATAGGCACGCATCTCCGCGAGGCTCGGCGCGATGCCGGGTTCGGCCACGACGTAGGCGACGAGGCGCTTGTCGCCCGCGCGATCATCCTCGCGGGCGAGGACGACGACCTCACGGATGGCGTCGTGCTTGCTCAACACGGCCTCCACCTCTCCCAACTCGATGCGGAAGCCACGCACCTTCACCTGATGGTCAATCCGGCCAAGAAACTCCACGCTGCCATCAGGCAGATAGCGCGCCCAGTCGCCCGTTTTGTAAAGCCGCGCACCGCGTTGGGAGCTATATGGGTCGGGGATGAATTTCTCGGCAGTCAGGTCTGGGCGGTTGACATAGCCGCGCGCCAACATGACGCCGCCGATGTAGACTTGGCCCAACACGCCCGCTGGGACGGGCTTGAGGTTGTCGTCGAGCAAGTAGATTTGTGTGTTGGCAATCGGACGCCCGATGGGGGGGTGCGAAGACCACTCGTCGCTGTTATCGCCAAGGATATGATAGGTGACGACGTGAGTTTCCGAAGGCCCGTAGTGATTATGCAGCGCGCAATGTCCGAGACGTTTGAACAGTTCTCTGATGGGAGTCGTAATCTGTAACTGCTCGCCGGTGGTGATAACTTCACGCAGGCCGCTTAAATCGTGCTCATCTTGGTGAGCCTCGCCGTAGATTTCAGCCAACTGTTGCAAGACCACCACCGGCAGCACAGCTTTCTCGACTTTCTCTTGGGCGAGAAGACGCGCCAGTTCAGCCATATCGAGACGTTGAGAATCGGAAAGCACCAGCAGTTCGCCGCCCGAACAGAAGGCCGAAAAGGCTTCGTGAAAACTCGCGTCGAAACTGAGCGAAGCAAACTGTAGCGTCTTAACTCCTGCCGCCAGCGTCGTAAAGTGCCATTCGATGAGATTGGACAACGCGCGATGAGAGAGGCCGATGCCTTTCGGCTTTCCGGTCGAACCCGACGTGTAGATGACATAAGCTAGGTTATCGCCGTCAACGCTGACGCGCGGGTTATCCTTAGGCCGGCGCGACAACTCGGCGCGCATTTCGTCGAGGCGAACAACCAGCACGTCCGGTTTACCGGAGCCGTCAGCGATGTCAATTTCGTCGCCCAGATGACGGTGTGTGAGCAACACGGTAGCGCCCGCATCCGCCAGCATAAAGCGCAGACGTTCGCGCGGATAAACGGGGTCAAGCGGCACGTAAGCTCCGCCCGCCTTGAGCGTACCGAGCACGGCTATCAACATCTCAACCGAGCGCTCCGTCATAATTCCGACACGCACTTCCGGCCCGACCCCGAGTTCGCGCAGGTAATGAGTCAGTTGGTTGGCCCGCTCATTCAACTGCGAGTAAGTCAACCGCTCATCGGCAAAGACCAGTGCCGTATGCTGCGGCGTGCGCTCTACCTGCTCCTCGAACAATTCGTGCACGCAACGCTGGCGCGGATACTCACGCCGCGTATCGTTCCACTCAACTAAGAGTTGTCGCTCCTCGGCTGGGGTCAGCAGCGGCAACTCTGAGATGCGCCGCCCAGGGTTGATGACAATGCCGTTGAGGAGCGCTTCCAGATGTCCAATCATCCTCCTGATGGTTTCACCATCGAACAGGTCCGTGTTGTACTCGAATCCTCCGGCGAGGCCATGCTCCGTCTCGCGCAAGGAGAGGTTGAGGTCAAACTTCGCCGTCTGGCTTTCGGCCCCAAACGAGCTAATCCTTAGCCCTTTCGTTTCGAGCGCTTGGGCCGGAGCGTTCTGCAAGGTGAACATGACCTGAAAGAGCGGCGTATAGCTCAGACTGCGTTCCGGCTGTAGCTCTTCGACCAGCATCTCGAAGGGCACGTCCTGATGAGCGTAAGCGCCGAGGCAGACTTCGCGCACTCTGCCCAACAACTCGCGGAAGTTCGGGTCTCCAGACAAATCAGTGTTGATGACGAGCGTGTTGGTGAAGAAGCCGATGAGTCCTTCTATCTCGGCGTGCCTGCGGTTGGCTATCGGCGTTCCGACAACGATGCTCTCCTGCCTGCTGTAGCGGTGGAGCATCACCTGAAAGGCAGCGAGCAGCGTCATAAACAGCGTCACTCCCTCTTCGCGGCCGAGCGCCTTGAGTTTGTGCGCCAACTCCGCACCAAACTGGCAGGACGCGACCGCTCCGTTGTCGGTTTGAACGCGCGGGCGCGGTCTATCGGTTGGCAATTCCAGCACGGCGGGCGCACCGGCGAGTTGCGTCTTCCAGTATGAGAGATGATTCGCCAACGCTTCACCCTGAAGCCACTCGCGCTGCCACATGGCGTAATCCGCATACTGCACGCGCAACTCTTCGAGCGGCGAATCCGCGCCGCGCGAGAATGCTTCGTAGAGCGCGACAGCCTCGCGGACGAGCACCCCCAATGACCACGCATCCGAGACGATGTGGTGCATGATGAAGAGCGCGACATGCTCTTCCGTGGAGAGCCGCAGCAGCGTCGCGCGCAGGAGCGGGCCGTTGGAGAGGTCAAAGGGTCTGCGCACGTCTTGCTGCGCGATGCGCCGCGCTTCCAGCTCTCGCTCGGCCTCATCAAGCTGGCTCAAGTCCACGACTGATACTTTCATCTCCATATCTTCGTGGACGACCTGCGCGGGCGTCCCTTCGACGCTCGTAAACGTCGTGCGCAGCACTTCGTGACGCCGCACTATCTCCGCGAGGCTCTGCTCCAGCGCGGCCACGTCAATCTGGCCCGTGAGGCGCAACGTGTGGCGAACGTTGTAGGCGGTGCTGCCGGGCTGTAGTTGGTCCAGAAACCAGAGACGCTGCTGCGCAAACGAGAGCGGCGGAAACTCGGAGCGTTCTTTTTTGAGAAGCGGCGGCGTGCGTAGACCGTGCTGCAACTTTATCTCCGCCTCGACGCTTTCGGCCAACGCGGCCACCGTCGGCCTATCGAACAAATCGTTTAGAGAGGCTTCGACCTGAAACGCCTGTCGCATCCGCGAGATAACTTGAGTTGCGAGCAGCGAATGGCCGCCGAGGTCGAAGAAGTTGTCGTTGACGCCGACGCGTTCGAGCCTTAAAACGTCGGCCCAGATTTCGGCCAGCATCTCTTCCACGGGGCTGCGCGGAGCGGCGAAGGCGCTCACGGCCACCGTCGCGGCCTGTTCGGGAGAAGGTAATGCGGCGCGGTCAACTTTACCGTTCGGCGTCAGAGGTAAAGCCTCCAACATCACCCACGTCGTCGGCACCATGTATTCGGGCAATCTCGCTTTGGCGAAGTCGCGCAGGTCGTTGACGTTTGGCTCGACTCCGGTTTCGGCCACCACGTAGCCCACCAGCCGCGCGCCGCCTCCCGCCTCTTCGCTCACAGCAGCCGCGATGGCGCTCACGCCTGCGTGCTGCGCCAGCACCGCCTCGACCTCACCCAACTCCACCCTGTAGCCCCGAACCTTGACCTGCGCATCGTTGCGTCCGACGTATTCCAACTCGCCGCCCGCGACGAGCCGCACAATGTCGCCCGTAGCGTACATACGCGCGCCCGGCTCCCTAGAGAAGGGGTCTGGGATAAACCTTTCCGCGGTCAACTGCGGGTGATTGACGTAACCGCGCGCCAGCCCTTCGCCGCCCACGAAAAGTTGGCCGCTCACGCCCGCGGGCACGGGGCGCAGCGCGGCGTCTAGCACGTAAGCCCGCGCGTTCGTAATCGGCCTTCCGATGGGCACCGTATCGCACGTCGCCTCGTCTCCGCGAACTTCGTAGACGCAGCAGCCGACGACGGCCTCGGTCGGGCCGTACTCGTTTATCAGTCGTGTGCCGCGCGCGTGCTGCCTCCAGAATTCCAGCGCCCTATTGGTTAGCGCCTCGCCGCCGATGACGAACGCCCCGGCGCGGCCCGCCACCTCGCTTGGCGACATTAACCGTGACAACATTTCGAGATGCGACGGCGTGAGCTTAACGAGGCTGTAGGCGGAGGAAGTCGAGCGCAGCGCGTTGGCCAAACCCTCTATGCCCTCGCGCTCGTTGACGAGCATGACGCCCGACCCTGCGAGCAGCGGAGCAAAGAGGCTCGTCACCGTGAGGTCGAACCCGAGCGGAGAATGAACGGGAGCGCCCGCGCCTTGGGCGGGAGCATAAGCAGCGGCGCACCAACTGAGGTAATTAACGACGCCGCCATGTGGAACCATTACGCCCTTCGGTTGCCCTGTCGAGCCTGAGGTGTAGATGACATAACAGAGGTTCGCGGGCGTCGCCACCGTGGCGGGATTTTCGTTGCTTCCGGCGGCAATCAAATCCCAATCGGCATCTATTGACACCACCTGCGCCCACACGGCCGGCAACTCGTCGAGCAGTTGCTCTTCAGTAATCAACACAGGAACCTGCGAATCTTCCAGCATGAAGCGCAAACGCTCGACCGGATACGCAGGGTCTAACGGTACATAAGCCCCTCCGGCTTTGAGCACGCCGAGCACCGCCACCACCATCTCGATTGAACGCTCCAGCATAATGCCCACGCGCACTTCCGGCCCGACACCTAACGAGAGTAGATAATGCGCCAGTTGATTAGCTCTCTCGTTCAACTCCCCATAGGTGACTTGCTGCTCTCCGGCTCTCACGGCCACGTGGTGCGGGGTGCGCTCGACTTGTTGCTCAAAGAGTTGATGCAGGCACAGATGACGCGGGTAGTCGCTCGCGGTGTCGTTCCATTCAATGAGCAGTTGTTGATGTTCCTGCTCGGTGAGCAGCGGCAGCTCAGAGATACGCTGTTCGGGGTCGGTGGCGATGGCCCGCAGCAGCCGCTCGTAGTGGCCGAGCATCCGCTCAATCGTCTCGTCGTCAAACCGCGCACGCTCATAACTTATCAAGACCCCAATCTGCTCGCCGGGCGCGACGGTTAAAGTGAGCGGATAATTAGTCCGCTTGAAAGAAACAACCTCACGTATCTCGGGAATGTCGCTTTTCTCTGCCCGCTCGCGCAGTGAGTTATCCACGGGATAGTTATCGAAGACGAGCAAGCTCTCGAAGAGTTGTGCGCCTCTGGGCAACTCACTCCACCCGCTGACCTCCACCAGCGGACTGTGCTCATACTCTCTGGCCTCCGCCGCTTCCACCTGTAGCCGTCGCAACCACTCGCCCACTCGTTGCTGCTCATCAATCCTTACTCTGACGGGCAGAGTGTTGATAAAGAGTCCGAGCATCTGTTCGACGCCGGCCAAGGCGGCGGGTCGTCCCGAGACCGTGGCGCCGAAGACGACATCGAGTTGGCCGCTGTAGCGTGAGAGGAGCAAGGCCCATGCGCCTTGGACGATGGCGTTGAGGGTGAGTTGTTGGCGGCGTGCGGCTTCGCTCAGCGCCGTGGTTAACTTCACGCCTAGTCGTACCTCTTGCTTACCGGGGCCGTCTGCCGCTTCGCTGTTGCTGCCGGCAGGATGGTCCACTGCAAACGGCGTGGTAGCGGTAAACCCCTTTAAGCGTTGACGCCAGAATTGCTCGGCCTCGTGGAGCGATTGGCGTTGCAGCCATGCGATGTAATCTCTGTAGGGGCGCGGGCGCGTTAGTTCCAGATGCTTGCCGTGGCGCAGCGCCTCGTAATGGAGGAAGACTTCTTTGAGCAACAGCGGCACCGACCAGCCATCAAGCAACATCATGGCTAGAGTCCAGACGAGTTGGTAGGTGTTGTCTGATGTACGTATGAGCAACATGCGCAACAAGGGCGCACGCGTCAACTCGAAGCCACGGCGGCGGTCGCTTTGCAAGTAAGCCTGGAGACGCTCCTCCTGCTGCGCAAAGGTCAAGCCGCTCCAATCCTGCTGCTCCCAGGGCAAGCTCACCTGTTCGCGCACGATTTGCAGAGGCTCGTCGCGGCGCTTGCAAATAAAGTCTGTGCGCAGAATCGAATGCCGCTGCACGACTTGCCGCCACGACTGCTCGAAGGCGCGAACATCGAGTTCGCCACGCAACGTTAGGATAAACTGTGCGACATACTCGCCCGATTCAGGATTGTAAAGGCGGTGGAAGAGCATACCCTTTTGCATCGGCGAGAGCGGTTGGATGTCTTCAATCCGTTGCTCTCCTCTCGCCAGTTCGTCAAGCTCTTCCTGACTGAGTTTGGCTTGCGGAAAATCGGAAGGCGTGAAGCCTACGCTTTCGGGCAGACGGCAGTGATTGATAATCTCGCGCAGCGATTCAAGATAGACTGCCGCCACGCGCTCGATGGTGGCACGATGATGTAGCTGACGGCTGTAGTTCCAGGTCAGTTGGAGACGCCCGTTAACGATGGCTCCGTTAATCTCAAGTAAAAAACTGCGGGTCGCCAGCGGACTTGTCGCAGGCCCCGGAGACTCTGAAGCCAGCGTAAACAGAGACGACTCTGCCATCGCTTGGTCTAGTTGGCCCAGGTAATTGAAGGCGACGCCTCCGTGCTGAGCGCGCGACCCGCCGCCGTCGTTGCCGGCTCCCTTGATGTACTTCCAAATCCCGTAGCTGACGCCGCCGTCGGGCACGCTCCGTAGAGCTTGATTCGACGCCTTCAACGCCGCCCCTTCGTCGTCCCATTCGGCCTCTATCGCCACCGGATACAACGCCGTGAACCAACCGACCGCGCCCGTCGCCTCGGCTGCGCTTGCCGCCTGCACGGCGTCTGCCGCGCCTAGCTGCTCGCGCCCGTGTCCCTCAACCCAGACTGCCACGCGCCGCCGCCCGCTCCAACGATTCAAGGCGCGTCCCAATGCTGCCAGCAGCGCCTCTTGAATGCGCGAACGATATGCGCGCGGCACTTCCCGCAACAGCGCATCCGTCTCTTCATCAGTCAAAGAGATTGTCACTTGAGCGACAGACGCTTCCGTGTTGTCAAGTTCCTCCGACCCGTTTGTGTCCAGCGCGAAGCGAAACTCGCGCGCCGCCTGTTCCGCGTCTCTCCAATAGGAATCCTGTGCTGCCAACTCGTCAGAGGCGGCGTAAGCCGTCAGTTGCTCGGCCCACACGGGGAAGGAGCCGGCCTCGGCTTGCGGTTCGATTGTCGCGCCCGCCAACGCTTGCTCATAATCATGTTGCAGTTCACCGAGCAGCACGCGCCACGAAACGCCATCCGTGATTAAATGGTGCGCCACACACAACAAACGCTGCCCGCCCTCTTCGCCCAGCGAGAGCAACACGAATCGCAGGAGCGGCCCATCGACCAGGTCAAGGCTCTGCTGCGCCTGCGCGCAACAACGTTCCAGCAGGCTCACCCTCGCGTCCTCGCCAATCTGCGTTAGGTCCAACTCATGCACGAGCGGACTCTCAACAATCGCCGTCTCCGGCAAGAGCAAGCGCTGACGCCAAACGCCTTCCTCCTGCTTGAAGCGCAGCCGCAAAGCAGCATGACGCCGCACGAGAGCGGCAACCGCGCGTGCGAGCGCGTCGCGTCTCAAGGGTTGGCGCGTCTCAAGCAAGACTGATTGATTCCAGTGGTGTGGTTGGACGAAGTTCTGTGCGAAGAACCAGCGTTGGATGGGAGTTAATGCCACCTCGCGCTCCCGCTCCTCTTCCCCCTCGGGCGGCGCTGGCCTCTTCTCCGCAGCCGCACTCTCCTCGGCCATCTCCGCCACCACTTCCGCCAACTCACCGATGGTCTGAT
>CAZEZJ010000233.1:0-7971 GCA_964516695.1 uncultured Blastocatellaceae bacterium | reverse complement strand
CGTCGCCATCATCTTCATGGTCATCGGCATCTACCTGCTGTTTGAGAAGAAATACGTTTGGCTGGCTCCGCTCGCGTTTCTGTTCGTCTGGACCTACAGCCTTTTTGTCACGCTGTTGGCGGCGGCCCTGGTTTGGACGTGTGTGATTGCGTGGAGCGAGCGGCGCTTCGAATGGCGTCCGCTCCTTTGGACGTGGGTGGTCGGCGCGCCCCTCGGGTTAATCATTAATCCGTACTTTCCCAAAAACGTCAGGCTACTCGTAGAGCATATTCTGATGAAGGCGAAGACGGGGAATTTTTCGACCGCCGTGGGCCAAGAGTGGTATCCGTATGATAGCTGGTATCTGCTGGGAAGCTGTTTCGTCGCTTTCGTGGCGATGGTCGTCGGCTACGTGGCCTATAGCGGGTTGGAGCGCAAGCGCGCGGCGCGCCCCTTGTTCTTTCTCGTCTTCTCAACGCTATTGATGATTTTAAGCTTCCGCTATCGTCGCTTTGTCGAATACTGGCCGCCGTTTGCGGTGCTCTTCGCCGCCTTTTCTCTACAGCCTCTTTTAGAAGGCTTGAAGACGACCGCGGCGGCGAGTTTGCCGTCAAACGTGATGGACGAATTGCTGCCCTTTCTCGATAGACACGAGCCGCCGGAGATAGAGCACAGGCAGCGCGTGCGTCAATGGCTCGAATCGGAAGTCGCGCTCATCGGCTTTAGCCTCGGCGTCGTGCTCTATTTCATCGCGCTGCAATTTTACGAAAATCCAAACTTCATCAGTCGCTTCAACCGGGTGCTGATTGAAGTCGTCGTCGGAGCGGCGCTGATTGTCATCGGCCTGACGGTTTATCTCATCTACAGGCATTGGGCCAAAGCCGCCGCCGCCGCAGCAATAGCCGTCTTGTCCACCATTCTCTTTTTCAATATTTACGAGACATCAAAGTCGATTGCTCAGGACCATGGCCCAGACTATTACAGCGGCGGGATGGAGTGGGTTAAAGAGAACGTGCCGCCCGGCGAGATAATCTTCAACACCGATTGGGACGATTTCCCGAAGATGTTCTATCTGGACACGACGCACGCCTATACTTCGGGCCTCGACCCGACCTACCTGCTCGACCGCAATCGAGAGTTGTCGGAACTATATGTGAATATCACGCTCGGCAAAGAGAAAGACCCCGGCCCGCTGATTCGCGAACGCTTCGGCGCGCGTTACGTCTTCTCGGATAACGAAGAGGTGCACGACAATTTTTACGCCGCCGCGATGGACAGCGGGTGGTTCGACAAGGTTTATGAAGACGAAGAATGCACGGTGTTGCGCATCCGCGATGTGAAGGGCGAGCCGCCGCCGGAAGCCGCCGCGGAGCCGGATGAGCCGACCGAAGAGGACGCAAACGCTCCGAGCGAAGACGAGACGAACACTGCGCTGCCGCCGCCCGATGTCAACGAAGCACCGCAGCCAGCGAACGTCAACGAATCGCCTCAGCCATAAACGCGACAGACGCCGGTTGAGCCTGCGCTACGTTCGCATAGACAAGATTGCAGGCTCCGGCCAGTCGTCTACCTAGGTACTGGCGATTGATAAGCGCCAAGCCAACTAGAAACTAATCTCTGCCGCTTCTTTAACCCTGACGACGTGGGCGTTGTTGCCAAAGTCGTCCAGCGTTTCATTGTGGTGTGCGATGATTTGGGCAGCGCTCAAGCCGTTTGTGCCCATCGTCGTGTGGGCGTCCTTCGCCAGCGTCACGTCGTAGCCGAGGGATGTCGCTTGACGACAGGCTGTGTCAACGCAGTATTGCGTCCGGCAACCGACGACAACCAGATGCTTGATGCCGCGCGCGTCCAATTCGCTTTTGAGCGTCGTCTCGAAGAAGGAGTCGCACGCGCTCTTGCCGATAACTAACTCTCCGGCGGCGGGAGCAATCGCGGGATGAATCTCCCAGCCGGGCGTGCCGGCGGCGAGCATCCCGCCCGCGCCGCTGTCGTGTTGAATGTAGATGATGGGCGTAGCGCTTGCGCGCGCACGCTCAAGCAGGCTGCCGATTCGCGCCAGCACGCGTTCGCCCCCGCCATCCGGGTTCGACCAATCAACCACGCCCGCCTGAACATCAACGACCAGCAATGCAGTATCTTTTTCCATTGCGTTTGAAATTTCCTTAAAAGTTAGGGCACAAGCACGAGCTTGCCAAACTGCGCGCGGTCTTCCATCAACTCATGGGCGCGCCTGGCTTCCGCAAGCGGCAGGCTGCGGTCAACGACCGCGCGAATAGCACCGCTCTCAACAAACTGCATCGCATCCAGCAACTCCGCCTTCGAACCCATAAACGAGCCGAGCAGGGAAACGTGGCGATAGAAAATCTGGCGTAGGTCAGTCGTGGCGTTGTAGCCGCTGGTCGCGCCGCAGGTAACGAGTCGTCCGTTCCGCGCCAGCGACGCAATCGAGCCGGGCCACGTCTCTGCGCCCGTATGCTCGAAGACCACATCGACGCCCCGCTTATTGGTCAATTGCCGCACACGCTTGGGCCAATCCTCGCGCGTATAGTTGACAACTTCGTGAGCGCCGAGTTCCCGTGCCTTCTGTAGCTTTTCGTCCGACCCGGCGGTGGCTATGACGCGCGCGCCGCGCAGCCGCGCTATCTGTATCCCGATTGAACCGACGCCGCTTCCCGCCGCGTGAATCAACACCTCCTCGCCCGGCTGCAAGCGAGAGCGCGTTACCAGCATGTGCCACGCCGTCACGGTGACGAGCGGCAGCGCCGCAGCCTCCTCCCAGCTTAAGCGCTGCGGTTTCG
This sequence comes from uncultured Blastocatellaceae bacterium, assembly GCA_964516695.1. Lineage (GTDB taxonomy): Bacteria > Acidobacteriota > Blastocatellia > Pyrinomonadales > Pyrinomonadaceae > DASVTR01. The sequence goes on along the minus strand of CAZEZJ010000233.1, from coordinate 5,194 downwards.
GAATCACGTTGACGCCGGGCGCGCGGACTAACTCTGCATAGCCGCCATCGCGCCTGTAGCCCAGAATGTCATACTCTGGGCACAGATTGTCGTGCCCGCGCAAACATTCCGCGCAGTGGCCGCAGGACACGCCCGGCTGCAACATCACTTCGTCGCCCGCGCGCACCCACGTGACGAGTTCGCCCGCTTCGCGCACCACGCCCGCGATGTCGTTGCCGAGAATATGCGGCAAACTAATCTCGATGCCCGGCAATCCCTTGCGCGCCCACACGTCCAAATGGTTGAGCGCGCACGCGCGCACCTCGACCAACACTTCGTTGGCTCTTATCTTCGGCTCCGGCGCTTCCCCACACTCAAGCACCTCCGGCCCACCGTGTTCTTTGAAGACGACAGCTTTCATAATTTTAATTCGGACTTACTTGCCCTCGGTCGCTTCTTCCGGCTTGGGCGGTTTCCCCTTCGCTTGCCACATCGTGCCGTCCGCGAACAGGACTTCGTTAACATAAACGATAAAAGCATATCTCTCTTTCAGCGTCTTTAAGGTTCCATCGAGCGTTAACGATTTGACATCATTCAGAGAGAGCAAGGGAAAGCCGGTCTCAACCTTTTTCTCCGACCTGAAGACGCCGCCTTGAATTGCAGTCATCGAGACATCGCAGCTTTCATTCTGCGATAGTGCGGTGAGATTGATAACGGGCGTCTGCCCGCTCAAGACTATTTCCGGGTTCGGGATGCGCAAATCCATGCGCTCCTCCCAGACGATTGCGTACCATCCGAGCCTAACCGCCGTCACAATCTTAGGCGAGTAGCTGCGCAGCCCGACCTGTTTGAGCAGAATATCCAAGGGCAAGCCGCCGAGCGTGGTGTAAGTGACTTCCACCGGAAAGTGCTTGCCGTGACGCGGCAAGCTGTATTGTACGACGGTGTAGCCTTTGAATACCGGCTTTGCGGCGGGCGGTTGCGAGCTTTGCGTCTTCTCGGTCTGGCCCATGCTAGGCTGCACCATACAGACTGCCAGCATCAGCATCAAGAGCGCCGCCCTCAAGCGAAGATAGTAGCTCATAAACATTCTCCTTCACATCGCGTCAGTCCCAGAGCTTCAATATCTTCACACGCTCTAAGCATCCGCCCGGTTCAAAAAAACTTCAACTCAAAATCTTCGATAACTGAAAACGGATGGCCCCTCATAACCTTGCTGCGGTGCACAAAAGTATAAGAGGCAATCTCACGCTAAGGGACGATAAAGCGTCAAGCAAAAAGTCCACAGTCAAGAATTCTTATCTTGTCTGTGGACTTTAAACTACAGACTAATTATTTACCTCGACGAGGCGAGGGCTTCTTTCGTTTCCAGTTGCGCCGTGCCTTCGACTTGCTGGCGGGCGTGATAGGAGGAACGCGTCAAAGGGCTGGATTCGACGTGATGAAAGCCCATGGACATGCCGATGTCTCGATAGCTGGCAAACTCTTGCGGCGTGACGTAGCGCTCGACGGGCAGGCGGCGCTCGTAAGGCTGTAGGTATTGCCCGATGGTCATAATGTCGCAGGAGACGGCGCGCAAATCTTTCATCAAGGCGACGACCTCATCGAAGGTTTCGCCAAGGCCCACCATGATGCCGCTCTTCGTCAGCATTCCTCGCGCCTCTTGGTCGCGTCGGCGCGCGGCGCGTTCGAGCAGTGTTAGCGTCTGCTCATAATTGGCGTCAGGCCGCACGCGTTTATAGAGTCGCGCGATGGTCTCCGTGTTGTGATTGAGCACGTCGGGTTGCGCGTCGAGCACGGTGTTGAGCGCAGCTTCATCGCCGTTGAAATCCGGTATCAGGACTTCCACTTTGCATTCGGGATTAAGCGCGCGCACCTGCCTGACAGTCTCAGCCCAGTGGGCCGCGCCGCCGTCAGGCAAATCGTCGCGATTGACGGAAGTGATAACGGCGTGGGCCAGATTGAGATGACGAATGGCCTCTGCGACGTGTCGCGGTTCTTCCGCGTCGAGCGTTCCGGGCTGGCCTTTGCCGACGGCGCAGAAGCCGCAGTGACGCGTGCAGATGTCGCCCGCCAGCATAAACGTCGCCGTCCGGTCCGACCAGCACTCGAAGATGTTTGGGCAGCGTGCTTCCTGACAAACCGTATGCAGGTTCAAGCCCTCTATCAGCTTAAGCACGTGATTCTGATTCGACGGATCGCCCAAACGAATCTTCAGCCATTCGGGCTTCGGCTCCCGCGGCTTCGTCCGATTAGTATTGATAACTCTTAATTCGCGGCCCACTTAAATTTACTCCGGTCAGGGTAAGCTCACAGCCGTCAACAGCACGAAAACGCTTCAAACCTCTTTTGCCGACAAGCTGAAAAGTTGATTGCTGATAACTATTCTAACACCTGCGCGGCCTCGTTGTCGCTTTTCGGCAAGAGCAGGTGCGCCAGCGTTTCCGCGTCAACGTTGCCGCCGGAAAGAATGACGCCGACGCGCTTAATTTCAGGCGGGAGCTTGTTTGACAGCACAGCGGCGGCGGCCGCAGCCGCCGTCGGCTCGATAAGGATTTTCATGCGAACGAGAATAAAGCGTAGCGCTTCGATAATCTCACGGTCTGAAACGGTCAGGACGGCTTCGGCGTTTTGTTGCAGCACGGGAAACGTCAACGCGCCCGGAGATTGATTACGCATTCCGTCTGCGATGGTCGGGGACGGCTCTATCAGGACGCGCTTGCCTTTCAAGAATGATTGTCGTGTATCGTCGGCAGTTTCCGCTTCAACGGGAAAGCAGCGCACGCGCGAGTTAAAGGCTTTGGCCGCCGTGCTCGCGCCCGCGAACAGCCCGCCGCCGCCGCAGGGCGCGACGAGGCAATCAAGCTCACACGCTTCTTCAAACAATTCAAGCGCGCACGTTCCCTGCCCGGCCATAATCAGATAATCGTCGTAGGGCGGAACGAGTTGCAGCCCTTCACGCTCAGCGATGGCGCGCGCCGTGGCTTCGCGGTCGTCGCGCTGGCGGTCATAAAAGACGACCTCCGCGCCGTAGCCGCGTGTGGCTGCGATTTTGGACTGCGGCGCATCAATCGGCATCGCGATGACGGCGCGCGTTCCCGCTTCGCGTGCGGCGAGCGCCACGGCCTGCGCATGATTGCCGGAAGAGAAGGCGACCACGCCGCGTCGCAATTCCTCTTTCGTTAGAGACAGAATCTTGTTTGTCGCGCCGCGAATCTTGAATGCGCCCGCGCGCTGGAAATTCTCACACTTGAAGAAGACGCGCCGCTCCGTACCAGCCGCAGCGGAAGCGGCATCATCGAACGCGCGCGAAGTGATGACAGGCGTGCGATGAACGCGCGAATTGATGCGCGCGTGCGCTTGCTTGATGAGTTCGAAGGTCAGCATTTTAACGTTGACGGTTACTTAAAACTTTCGGCCCGATATGCGTTGAGACTATTCATCCGATACTCTCTAAAACGCCTCTTTGAATAGTTGAGCTTCGCTCTCATCCATACTCAATGCGAAGACTTCGGCAAAGCGCATGATAATGCTCTCTTCAACTTCGCGGAGCGAAAGCTCGCGTTTGAGCAACTCTTTCATCGAAGTGACGGGTTCGCCCTCGCAGGCGATGATGAGATTGAAGAAGCTGAGGTCGGTCGTGACGTTGAGCGCGAAGCCGTGCGTCGTGACCCAGCGCGCGATGTGGACGCCGATGGCGGCGATTTTGCCCTCAGTTGTATGCACGCCGGTCAAGCCCTTAATGCGAAAGCTCTCGATTTGAAAATCCGCGAGGGCGCGCATCAACGCTTCTTCAAGGTCGCGCACGTAGCGGTGTACGTCTTCACGCTCGGGGCTGAGATTGATGATGGGATAGCCGACCAGTTGGCCCAGCCCATGATAGGTCACTTTGCCGCCGCGATTGGTTTCGAAAACGCTGATATCACGCTGGCGCAAAACTTCAGCGGAAGCGATGATGCCGGATTGGCGAGCGCCGCGACCGAGCGTGAAAGTGTGCGGATGCTCGACGAGGAGCAAGGTGTCCGGTTGGCGGCCATCGCGGACGGCCAACTCGGTCTCTTTTTGGATGGCGAGCGCCGCGCCATACTCCATGCGTCCGAGGCGGCGCACCTTCAGCGGTCTTAAACTCATCTTAGGTTTGAGCAGCGGGTTTGATTCTGCAAGCCGTCATTGTAGCAGCAGCGGGCTGCGGGTGGCGAATTGACGAGCGCGGGCTAGAGCGAGGCTTAACACTTGACGCCGCGCTATCAGCCGGAATAGTTTGGAGCGCCCGATGATGTTCAGTTTGTCAGAGGTCTAAGGCCCAGAGCGGCCACAGAAGGAGAAAATATTTTGAGACGCTTTTATCTTTTGACAATCGCTTGCCTGCTACTTCTTCCAGCATCAGTTTTGGCGCAAACGCGACAGCGCACGACGCGACGCAGCACGGCGCGACCTGCCGCGTCGCAAAGAACACAGGGCGCTGAGGCGGAGAGTATGAATCAGGCGCGAACAGCCGGAGCGTCGCGCGTCGCCGAACAGATTAAAATCCTGACGCGCTTTCTGTATCTGCTGGGCGGTGTCGCGAAAAGCATAGAGGCGGCAGACGCGGCGGCGCAGCGCAATGAAGCCTCGACGACCATCATCGAGCAGACGCAGAAGAGCAAGGCTTCCGTCAAAGCCAGCCTGCGCAACGTCCGCGAGGGACTGGATAAACTGGAGATAGATTTCCGCACGACGCCGGAATTGCAGCGCTACTATACGCGGCTGGCGGGCGTTGCCAACGGCGCAGCCACGGCTGAGGAGCAGGCCGCCTCCAATCAATTCGACCAGGCCGGAAGGTCAATGCTCGGCGTCGTCAATCGCCTGACGGACGTGCTGCTGGAAATGCGCTGAAGAAGGTAAAAGTAAAAAGGTAAAAGGCAAAAGTAAGGAGAAGCCATATTTAATAGCAGATGGCTTCAGCCGCACTTTTACCTTTTACCTTTTTACTTTTACCTTTTATTGTTCTTCCAATTTCAGGTCGAAGGAAGTGAGAAATCTGTTGACCTGTGTCGCGTTGGCCTGTGTGGCGGGAGCGACCACGACCATCTGATAGAGCCGGTTGTTGACGAGAAAAATTCTTGACGTGTAGAGCGCGCCCTCGGTGGATGCCTGAAACTCACGACCGGGAAAGCCCTTGTGCATAATGTTCTTGCCGCTGATGAACGTGCCTTTGATGCCGCTGATTGCGCCC
>CAZEZJ010000232.1:0-7994 GCA_964516695.1 uncultured Blastocatellaceae bacterium | reverse complement strand
TTGGAGTTTCTCCTCGGCGATGCGGTCGAAGTGGTCGCCGTGATAATGCGAGAGCACGCAGAAATCAATGGGCGGCAGTTCTTCTATCTCAAGCGCCGGATTGGTCAGACGTTCAGCCGTCAAGCCGTAGCCAAGATGCACGTGGTCTCCGGCGTGCAGAAAGTTCGGGTCGGTCAGGATGGTGAAGCCCGCGTAGCGCAGGATGACCGTTGCCGTTCCGATAAAAAAGATAGAACCATTTGTGAAGTCGGCAGCAGCCTCATGTCCGGCGGCGGTCGCAGCCAGCGTCAACTGTTTTTCTTTACTCATAAACCCTCCCTGTGTTCGGAATGATGAACGAGGAACGATGAACGATGAATGAAAAGCAAGCTCTTACTTCATCGTTCATCGTTCTCAGTTCAATAGTTTGTTTTAGACGAGATTCATCGGCGTCGGATTCTTAGGGTCTGTCGTGTAGTCGTAGAAGCCACGGCCCGATTTGCGCCCGTAGAGTCCGGCGAGCACCATGCGCTTGAGCAGGGGCGGCGGGGCGAAGCGTTTTTCGCGGAATTCGTTGAACATGATTTCCGCGATGTAGTAGGTGGTGTCGAGTCCGACGAAATCGCCGAGCGTGAATGGCCCCATCGGATAACCACAGCCGAGCTTCATCGCGTTATCAATATCAACGATGCTGCCTACGCCCTCTTCGAGCGCGCGCACGGCGTCGAGCATGTAGGGCACGAGCAGGCGATTGACGATAAAGCCCGTCTTGTCTCCGGCGCGCACGGGCGTCTTGCCGAGTTGTTTGCCAAACTCGATTGCTTGCTCATAGACCTGTTCGTCCGTCAGGATGGTGCGAATCACCTCGACCAATTTCATCAGCGGTACGGGATTGAAAAAGTGCATCCCAAGAAAGCGCTGCTGGCGCTCAGGCCCGGTCGCCGTCATCATCTCGGTAATCGAGATGGATGAGGTGTTGGAGGCGAAGATGGTCTCGGGCTTGCAGATGTGGTCGAGTTGGCGATAGGTGTCGCGCTTGGTGTCCAGATTCTCGATGATGGCTTCGATAATGATGTCGCAATCATGCAGGTCTTCGAGCTTGGTTGTGCCGCGCAGGCGCTGGCGCGTCTCGGCTTGCTGCTCGGTCGTCATCTTTCCCTTCTCGGCAAACTTCGCCAGCGATTTTTCGATGCCGCTGAATCCTCTCTCGCATAACTCTGCGGAAACTTCGCGGACGATTGTTTCAAAGCCCGCGGTGGCTGCCGTTTGTGCGATGCCCGAACCCATCAGGCCGCAGCCGAGCACGCCAACTTTTTTAATCTCCATTGCAATTCTCTCCTCCGTGATTGCTCTCTCTTTTTGAGCGACGTTTTAGAAAACAAAAGTTATTTTTGATTACGCTGCTTTTGGTCTGGCCGCTGCTGTTGCGTGCGCGGCTGCTCTTCCGTTTGCGGCTGCTGCTCGGGCGGAGCCGGCGGCTTGACGAGCTTAATGCCGTGTTTTTCGCCTTCGGCTTCGACCCACTGGTCGCGCTTTTCTATCCAGCTTTCCAAGTCTTTGATGACTTTCCGCTGTTGTTCTACCGCGCGCGCGCTCACCTTTCCCGCAGCCCGGCTCTTCGACATTTCCTGCGCCCGCACGAGCAGAGATTTAAGCTCATCGAGCAACACTCCGGCCTGCTCGTCAAGTCTTGGAGCAGCGTCGAGCGCCTTGATTGCGCTCTCAAAGTCGTTTTGTTGAAGCTTGCCCTCTATCGCGGTTCCGAGAGCTTGCTGGCCGTTGTTGAGCGCAGTCAGAAACGCTGTGGCATCCGCTTCGCTCGTCTTGTGCAGGATGTGCCAGAAGACAGCGACGCTCGCGCTCTCGCCCGGTCGTTTGTAGCCGACGACGAGCGCGAGCGCCGCGCCCGCTACCAGCCCGCCCATGTGCGCCGCGTTATCAATGACCGGAATCGTGAAACCGATAAAGACGTTGAGCAAGATAGTCGGCAACATTCCCGTGCCGAAGGCGCGCTTGAAGCCGTCAGGCAGTTCATGCCGAAACTTGATGCCGAAGACGAAGAGCACGCCGATTAAGCCGAAGAGCGCGCCCGACGCCCCGACCGAAACAGGGTCGCCGTTCTTAAACAGGAAGCGGCTCACCATGTTGAGCTGCATCCCGGGCCGCACGGTTAGATAACTGCCCAGCACGCCCGCCACGCCCGTTATCACCCAGAAGAACACAAACTTGGCCGAGCCATATAGTCGCTCGACAAATGGGCCTAAGACCCACAGCCCGTACATGTTCATCAGCAGGTGAATGATGCCGCCATGTAGAAAGACCGGCGTCACAAAGCGCCACCACTCTCCGGCGTTAATCAGCGAATTGGTCTTCGCTCCATAAGCGACCAGCACGCTGTTGAACGACGGACTGTTTTCACCGCCGCTCGATAGCGCCGTGAGCAGAAAAAGGAAGATATTGGCGACGAGCAGAACAATGGTGAAGGGCGCGGGCCGCGTCAGAACAGCGCGGGCAAAACGCATCGCGTCTCTATCGTAAACAGGACGGCGGGCAGCAGCCACCTCCTGCGCTCGCGGCGCGACACCGGCAGCAGCGCCGCCCGGAGCGCCGCAGACCGCACAATCCGGCTCGCCAGCGCCAATCAACGCGCCGCAGTTGCGGCACACGCTCGGTCGTCCGGCAGTGGGTGGCTGGTATGGCTGGCTATCCGACACAATTTTAGTGGAATCTTTCAAGCGGATTCTACAATGAACAATGTGGAAAGCAGAAACCGACGAGTCAGAAACGCACGCGTGCCGCTTGGCGCCAGCGGCATGGACTCTTGACGAGACCCGCTCGCCGCCACAGGCGGCACTCGTGCATTCTGTTACTGAAGCTTGATTTCGCCCGTCGCTTTAATCTCGCGCGGGGCGTTTGCCTCGCCCTTGACTTCGACGGGCATGCGCCAGGCGAGAGTCTTAATCCGGCAAGTGCCCGTGTTGTCTTCGCGGCAGTAGTAGATGACAAGCGAGACGCGCAGGAGGCTCGCGCCCGCTTTTGCCGCGCGCAGCGGCAGACGCAAAGGAAGCTGTGAGACTTTTCCCGTCTCGGCAGCGGCGCTCTGCGTTTTCGCAAGCGTGAGGCTCATGGATGCGCCATTGTCGATGGCGACTGTGTAGCGTTGCGGCGCAGCCGCGTTCAGGTGATAACCCGCCGGCAGTTTTACGTCAACGACAAGCGAGGCGTCCGCGTCTGCGCGCAGGCGTTGGGGGGCAAGCTTCATCTCCTCAATGTTCGGCGCGGCGGCTGGCTCTGCGGCTTGCGTCTCGGTCGCTGGCGGCTGCAATCCTTTAATCATGAGCGTCGCCGTCTGCTTAGTTTGCAGGTCAAAGAAGCGCACGGCGTGATTATTAGTATCTGCGATGAAGAGTTTGCCATCAGCGATGCTCAAGCCGCCCGGCTCGTAGAGGGTCGCGGCAGCGCCGTCCGCTTGGCCGGGCTTGCCTGTGCCGAGCAGCGTCTTGACCGTCCGGCTTCGTGTATCGAGTTGCTTGATTTTGTGATTGTAGGTATCGGCAATCAACACGCTATCGCCATGGACGACGACGCCGAGCGGATGCTGCAAACGCACGTCATCGCCCTGCCCGTCCTTGTCGCCAAATTCGAAGAGGTCGCCGCCGGCGAGCGTGCTGACAATCTTCTTCTCCACATCAATCGCACGAATGATGTTCGACTCGCTGTCTGCGACGTAGAGGCGGCGGCCATCGAAGGCGAGGCCCGAAGGCTGTGCGAAGGCAGACTCTTGCAGCGTTCCGTCCGTGCGCGCTTCGCGGCCGGAACCGGCGAAGGTTGAGAGTTGGTTTCGGTCTAAATCGAGTTGCCAGATTTGGTGCGGCCCGGCCATGGCGATGAAGAGAGTGCGCCCGGCAAGTTGCAAATCCCAGGGCGAGTTGAGCGCAACGGAGCCAGCCTTGCCCGTCGCATTGCGCGCACGCGATTGCTCCCCTGTGCCCGCGACGGTTTCGACAATGCGCGTCTTCAAATTCACGCGCCGAATGAGATGATTTTCCGTATCCGCGACATAGAGCCAATCGCCGTCGAGCGCCATTCCCTGCGGGCGATGAAAGCTGGCGCGCTCGAATGTTCCGTCAACTGCGCCGCTCGCTCCCGTGCCGATTGTTTCCAGCAGTGTGCCGTCGAGTTTGGTGACGACGATGCGATTGTGATTTGAGTCTGCGATGAAGAGACGGTCGCCCGGCGCATCGGCCAAGACTTTGCCGGGAAACGCGAGCGGCAAATCGCCCACCTGCGCGCGTTCGAGCGCGAGTTTTAGGGGTTGCTCGTTCAAGCGCCCTGACGGGCCAAACTCGCTGATTAATTTCGCAATCGCACTATCAAGAGTTTCATAGTTGCCCTCGCCTTCGACGACGCCGACGACATAGCCTGCCGGGTCAATCAAGACTTGCGTGGGCCATGCGCGCACACCGTAAGCCTGCCAGATATTGAAATCGGCGTCGTTCACGACCGGATGCTCTATCTCGTAGCGCAGGATGATGCGGCGTATGTTGTCCGTCTCCTTCTCGTTGTCGAACTTAGCGGAATGAACGCCGATGACGACGAGTTGGTTAGCATACTTGGCTTCGAGACGCTTGAGGTCAGGGATGATGTGGATGCAGTTGATGCAGCCGTACGTCCAGAAATCAAGGAGCACGATTTTGCCTTTGAGCGCGGCCAGCGAGAGCGCCTTGTCCGTGTTGAGCCAGCCGCGCCCGCCCGTTAACTCCGGCGCGCGGACGCGCCCCTGATAGCGTGCTGACATAAAACGAGTGCCTTTCGCAGAGAGAAGGTCATAGGGCGAGAGCGCATGGCTGAGCGCGGCGGGGATGAACATCAGCCCGAGCCAGAGAGCTAGAAAAATTGTCAGCCATCGCCGCTGAACCATCGGTGAATCCTTATTCCGTTATCCATCACGTTGACACATTAATTACGCGCGCGGTCATCCGCCGGATTCAATCGCCGCGCTCTTTGGGAATAATTAACGAGTTTACATGATTACTGACGAGGATGCAGAGGATGAATGGTTAAACTCTCGCGTGAAGCGCCTGCGTTGACACGCATCATTGGTCATGTTAGAACCGCTCTAGTCCACCGACGCTCTCACATGCGAAATTTCTTTGCGAGCCGGAGCGGGTGTTCGGCGGTGTCTAATGATTTCGAGGGCGGGCGCTTTTTTTTTACCTCGCGCGCTCGCGCTTAAGCGGATGCCATGTCCCGCAAACTTGTGCCCGGCATCCTCGCCTATCAGCCATGAAGCGCTGTCAAACCTGCAATATCATCGGCGGCGACAACCAGACCGCCTGCTACGCGGACGGACAATTATTAATTGACGACCCGCTCGCCACCAATCTTCAGGCAGCCATCGGTGAGAAATATTCTCTCACTAAACTAATCGGCCAGGGCGCGATGGGCGCAGTCTATCAAGCGCATCATCGCGATTTGGGCGACGTGGCGATTAAGGTCATGCTCGCGCAGGAGGGCGACAACCAGACGCTCTCCGAACGCTTTCTGCGCGAGGCCAGGGCGCTGCGCCGCCTGCGACATCAAAACGCCGTTTTGATTTACGACCTCGACCGCTCGCCGAAAGGCGTCACCTACATGGTCATGGAGATGGTCGCGGGCCGCTCGCTTGGCGAAGACCTGCGCGAGCGCAAGCGCTTCGAGTTAGACGAGACGATGGAAATCGCCGCCGCCGTCTGTAGCGCTCTGGCCGCCGCACACGAACGCGGCATTATTCATCGCGACCTCAAGCCGGACAATATCCTGCGCGCCGAAGAGACGGGCGTTGAGGGCCACACGATTCGCACCATCAAGATTGCGGACTTCGGCATCGTCAAGCAGCGAGGCGGAGGCGACGACCCATCGCTGAGGCTGACGAAAATGGGCAAGCCCATCGGCACGCCCTTTTACATGTCGCCCGAACAATGGTTTGGCGACGGCCCCGGCATCACGGCGCTCGACCACCGCACGGACATCTACGCGCTCGGTTGCACGCTCTACGAATTGCTCGCGGGCCGCCCGCCCTTCTTCGGGCGAACGACCGAAGAGATGCGCCATCATCATCTGCATGATGAACCGCCGCCCTTACACACGCTTGCTCCGCACGTTCCGCTGCCCGTCAGCCGCGTCATCATGCGCGCGCTCACCAAAGACCGCGACGAACGCCAGCAGAGCGCCACAGAGTTTATCGAAGAGTTGCGCGCCGCCCACGACCAAAGCTTTGAGGATACGGACCGGAAGATGGACAACATGCTCGGCTCAACGCAGGAATCTTTGACTGGCGAGCCGGGCGCGGGCGCGCCGCACAGGCTAGTAGACACCGAAGAATCCGTGCTGATGTTTACGGATAAAGTCCTCACGATTGATTCGCTTCCATTCCCCGCCGAGCAGGAGCAGCCCGCGAGCGTTGACGTTCACAGTCCTGACGTTGCAGCGCAAGCTGACGCCACCCCGGCGCAGTCTTCAGTCAATTTCGTTTACGACGCCGCGCCCGCACAAAGCCTTTCGCTTGAACAAGACGACCGCGCGCCTGAACACGAGCCGCTGCCGTTAGCATACCCGGTCGCCAAAGCAAACTCGCGAAGAAGGCTTTTTCTCATCGTCGCGAGCGGCGCGCTGCTGCTCGGCACAATCGCCGCCATCGTGTTTGGCGTCTATCTTTATCGCCAGCGCGGGAAGACCTCCGTAGCCTCCGAGAATGTCGAGCCGCCGCAGGAGCAATTTAAGCCGCCGCAGATTCCCATGAGCGCGCTCACGGGCACGCTCCGCGTCAGGGCCGCCCCGGGCAGCGAAGTGTTCATCGACGACGAAAAGGCCGGAACAATCGCCGCGGACGGACTCTTCAACGCAGAGGTTCCGGTCGGACTGCGCAGCGTGCGCGTCGTCGCGAAAAATTATCGCCCTTGGGCCAGAGAAGCGCGCGTCAAGGCTAATCAACAGGCGACCTTGAGCGCCGCGCGTGAGCGTCCCATCGAAGCCTCGGAAGGGACGCCCGAAGAGCGCGAGAAGCGCGCGCGCGAAGCCTACAAGAAGAAAGACTACGACACAGCCGAAGCCGAATATCGCGGACTGCTGAAGGCTGCTCCCGATGATGTGCAGGCTCATGCCGAGTTGGCGCGCATTCTGTTTGTGCAGCAACGCTACGCGGAAGCTATCGAAGAATTTGAAGCGGCGGCGCGACTCGACCCGAAGAATGTGGAAGCGCGGGAAACGCTCGTCAGGCTCTACCTGATAAAGGCGCGCGACGCGGAGGCGGAGACGTTTGCGCGCCAACTTCTCAAGCTCGCGCCGCGCGAGCCGCACAATCATCACCTGCTGGCCCGCGTCCTGCTGCGTGACCCGAATAAACTGGACGAAGCCGCCAGCGAAATCGAGACTGCGCTCCAAAGCAAACAGACCTCTGAGTTTTTGGAAACGAAGGCTTACATCCTGCTCTCGCGCAACTCGACGGACGAAGCCCTGCGACTTGCGGGGCGCGCCGTCGAGCTAGACCGTAGTAAAACGCCCGTGGCCCGCGCTGCCGTCGCCGTCATTCTCTTTCGGATGGAGCGCGTCGCTGAAGCCGTCGCCGCCTACAGGCAGCTTCGAAAGGCGGACAAAAACGACCGCTGGGGCGACAGCCGATGGCTGCAACAACGCGGCTACAATAAGCCCGTGCTCGATACACTGACCGCCCTGATTGCGCGCACGAATTAGAAATTGATTCATTAATTCATGTAATCATTTACTCATTTAACAAATGAAGCAATGAATCAATGATTAAATAACTTACATGACACGACGTGAGATATTAATTGTACGCGCGGGAGAGCGACGGCTCGGAGTCTTTGCCGAAGAGGCGACGGGCGTTGAGAGAGGGCGTGGCGTGGCGACGCCGCTGCCGAATGCTCCGGCGGCGGTGCTGGGCGTTGTCAATGTGCGCGGTCGCATCCTGACGCTGCTCGACCCGCTGGCGCTCTTGAAGGAGCGACGCGCGGATG
>CAZEZJ010000231.1:0-8006 GCA_964516695.1 uncultured Blastocatellaceae bacterium | reverse complement strand
CACGCTCGTCCCCGTCGAACAAAATCCGCTCTTTCCCTTGCCCGCGCCAACCAACCCCGGCGCGGCTCAAGCGGAGATTGCCCCGACCGGCAGCACCGCCGCGCAGGTCGCGCCCTTCATCGAGGGCTTGAGCACGCCCGTCAAGAATCAGACCTTCACGACGCGCATTGACCACCGCTTTACAGACTTACACAACGGCTCGCTCGTCTATCAACTCGGTCGCCAGAAAAACCTGCGGCAGTTTGGCGGCGGCAACCGCCTTGCCGAAACGCTCGTCGGCAGAACACGCAACACAGACGCCATCTCCTACACCGACAACTATGTCTTTTCAGCGCAACTCGTCAATCAGCTTCGCTTTCAAATCTCGCGGCTGACGCCCGCCATCTCAGCCGACGGCGGCAACACAACCCCCGTCGTCCTGATTGACATTGACCCCTCCGAGCCATCGCTCGACGAACAACAGCGCTCCAACCCGCTCATCGCGGGCACTTCGACCAGTGGGGCGACTGACCGCCGCGAGAATCGCATCCAGTTTCAAGATACCGTCTCCTATCTCTGGGGCGCACACTCCCTGAAAATCGGCGGCGACTTTCAGCGCATCCGTTCCACCTTTATTGACCTCTCCGACGCCTCCGGCACCTTTGACTTCGACACCGCTGGCGACTTTATCGCCAACCGTCCCAGCCGCTTTCGCCAAAACTTTCAGACCGAATCCGTGCAGCACAACATCTACACGGGCTTCTTCATCCAGGACGAATGGCGGCTGCGCCCGAATCTGACCGTCTCTTACGGCCTGCGCTACGAAAACGAAACAATCGTCCGCGACCGCAACAACTTCGGTCCACGCTTCGCCCTCGCCTACGATCCTTTCAGTTCCGGCAAGACCGTCTTCCGTCTCGGCGCTGGCATCTTCTACAACCGCGCGCTGCTGCGCACCATTGACGATTTCACGCTCGGCAGCCAGCAGCTTTTTTTAGACACCAACGACATCCCCGTCACCGAGCGAGATTTTGTCTTAAGCCAGATTAGCTTCCCCGAAGCTTTGGCCGCCGACTCGCCGCTCGTCCAGCAGTTTGGCACGCTCAACACAGGCTTCTCGCGCCGCCTCGACCCCGACCTGCGCATCCCCGAAAGCTATCAGGTCAACGCTGGCTTTGAGCGCGAGATTGGCCGCAAACTCGTCTTCGAGGCCAACTATACATACAACCGTGGTATCCATCTCTGGCGCGAGTTTAACGCCAACGCCCCGCGCCTGCCCTCCGGCTTCAACAGTTTCACGGACTTTCTGCTCTCCCGCGATTTCCAGAATTTTCGCCCCTGCGCGACGTGCGCCCGCCCGCTCTTTAATCGCTCGGACGCGGGCGAGCTGGTGCGTTTCCAACTCAATTCCGGCGTTCCGACAGACCCTAATAACATCGGGCGCGTCATCGAATTCGGCGTCCCCATTTCGCTCATCAGCCTCAACAGCATCAACTCCACCAACGCGCTTAACGCCGCGCTCGGCGCGCTCAACAGCCTGCGCCCCGACCCCACTCGCACGCAGGTCGAACAACTGGCCTCCGTCGGCAACAGTTTCTATCACGGGCTGACGCTCGAATTGCGCAGCCGCTTTCGCCGCAGCAAGACCGGACTAAGCTATTCCTTCCGCCTCGCCTATACGCTTTCGCGCCTGATTGACGACGGCATCGTCAACACGTCCGAAGCTCTCCGCGTCGCGGACTTTCGCGGCGAACGCTCGCGCAGCCTGCTCGACCGCCGTCATCGCTTCGTCTTCTCCGGCACGTTTGAAACGCCCCCGTCTCTCGGCAAGCTGCGCATCTCGCCCATCCTGCGCATCACGTCAGGCGCGCCCTTCAACATCTCGCTTGGCGGCTCAGACCGCAACCTGGACGATGTCGGCAACGACCGCCCCATCTTCACCGGCGACCCGAGCCTGCTGCGCTTTCGCGAACCCGGCGAGCCGATTAATCCCGAGCTACTCTCGCTTTTCCAATTGCCGACCATCGGGCAGACCGGAAACCTGCCGCGCAACGCAGGCATCGGGCCTGGGCAGTTTCTTTTCGACATCAACATCACGCGCGAGTTTCGCCTGAGCGAACGGATGCGCCTGCGCCCCACCGTCGAGATTGACAACCTGCTCAACAAGACCGTCTTTAGCTTTGGGACAGAGTTCATCAACTTCAGCGGCTTCAGCCCGACCGCCACGCCCGCACAACGCCAGGCCTTCATCGATTCCTTCCTCGTCCCCTCGCGCACACTACGCCCGCGACAGATACGAATCGGTGTTCGATTTGATTTTTAAGGGAAGCTATTGATTACGTAAGAAGGAAACTCGCCGCCGAGGACGCTGACAAACGCAGAGGAAACAAGAAAAGGAAGCGGAGACGAGCACGCGTGCTCGTCTCCGCTTCCTTATTTCATTTTTAATCCTTAGCGCTTTTCTTTACCCTCTGTTATCCGCAGTCAATTATTTGTGACGCGAAGAACGCGGGCGGTGGCGTGAAGCCGCTTTGGTTTCATGCTCCGTTTTAGTTTCAGCCGCGTGGCGCTGTTCTGTTTGCCTGTGCGCCGCGAGCGCTTTGTGGCAGCGGGCGCGCGAACGTTCGATGCGCCGCTTCATCCAGTGAGCCATTGTTAATGCTAAGACCTCGCTTTACCAATCGGGAACGTGTCTAAAAATGCTTCGATGACGCGCGGGTCAAACTGTTTGCCTCCATGCTTGCGCAGTTCGACGACAGCTTCTTCATGCGTCGCAGGCTTGCGATAGGGGCGGTCTGCGACCATCGCGTCGTAAGTGTCCGCGACCTGCACGATACGCGCCATCGCTGGAATATCCTCGCCGCCAAGCCGGTGCGGGTAGCCTTTTCCGTCCCAGCGTTCGTGGTGATGCTGCGTGCGAATGCGCAACTCCGCCGGAAGATTAAAATAGGATGCCAGCAGCGCGCCGAAGCTCGGATGCTTGTGCAGAATGAAAAGCTCTGTGCGTGTCGGCTTGCGCGGACGATTCAGAACGGCTTCGGGCACAAGTATCTTGCCCACGTCGTGCAGCACGGCGGTGTAGCATAGTTGTTTAAGGCGCGAGTCGTCGTAACCGAACGAGCGCCCGATGGCGCGCGAGAGGCGAGAGACGCGAACGCTGTGATAATAAGTGTCAGGCCGCACCCGTTTGAAACGTTTGAGCAAGACTTCCGTGCCGTCAGCTCTGTAAAGATGACCGATGGTTTTTAGGCGCTGGAAGGCGCGCGTCAAATATTCCGCCCAGCTTGCGTTCACCAACCGTATGGTCGCAGCACCAACTGCTTCAAGGGCCATTTCGTCGTGCATCCCGTTAGCTCCTCCAAGTGAGTCGAACAAAACAGTTTTGCGGGGGACAAAATCTGGGCGCTAACCGCAAAGCCTCGCACGAGTGTGGCGTTATCTGTGCTGCATTGCTTGCTTGCACTAAGAGCATCTGGCGTGCCATGTCTCACACTCGGCACAGCGCGGCGACGACGCACTGCTGAAGTTTGCGCGCTCGCCCGATTAATATTTTTGCCGGCAACCATAAGGCAACATATTATCTAAATTTGTCGCCTTTGCTTGAGAGTTAACCTTAAGTCGTGCGGAAGCGGTTTTTAGCGTTGTTTCTCAAGTAAAAAACTTGCGCCTCCGTGAACGCCGTTTCTGCTATACGATATGGTATTGGCCGGATGCCGAAAGAACGCACCTGTCAGGGCAAGCAGTTAAGTGTTTATGGTAAACTCGCGCTCCCAGAGCGTGCCATTTTGAGTTTCATGAGCGATTTGATGTTGCGACGAGCGAGATGAGCAATTCCGATTTAACGAAAGACCCGGAGACGGAAGCAGCGCTGCTGGACGCAGAATTGTTCCTCAAGTATGCGGCGCCTGAGCGCGCCGTCAAAAGGCTGCGCGAGGCTTTAGAACTCACTCCGCACTCGATTCATTTGCGCGAGCGGCTACGCGAAATCGCCATTTCGCAGAGACTCTTGGAAGAGGCCGCGCGCCACTGTCTGGCCTTGGCGCGGCTTTACATCGAGCGCTCCGATTTAGACTTGGCACGCGAGCGCCTGCTCGAAGCCAAACAAATGAATCCGCGCATCTCCATTGCCGCCGGGCTTGAAGCCATCCGCCGCGCGCAAGTTCCGCAGGCTTACCAGCCGCAGGCCGCAATCGCGCCGCCATTGATAGAACGACGCGAGGCGACGCTGGCCGGTGACCTTTCAGCCATCAGCATCTTCGATGTCGTGCAGGTGTTGGAGAACGCGCGCCTGACAGGCGCACTGGCGATTAAAGGCGAAGAGCGAACGGGCCGCGTGCTTTTTAACGAGGGCCGTATCGCCGGCGCAGAGAGCGGCCAGGCGCGCGGTGAAGATGCTTTTCGTCAACTCGTCGAAATCACAATCGGCTTCTTCGAGTTTGAGAAAACGGCGCAGGAATTTCCCGTGAGCATCAGCGCCGCCAGCAACACAAATCTCATTCTCGATAGCCTGCGCCAGTTGGACGAAGAAAAAAGCAGGTAAGCTCGTAGCTGTTCCGCGTGAGTAAAATTTTTCCGTTGGCGCGCGCCTCGTGATTATTGTATAAGGTCTGCGCTATGCAGATTGTCTTAAAGCGCTTTCCCATCCCAAAGGCTCAATCATTTTTCTTGAAAGGTTGATAATGAAAAATCTGATTCCCTCAAAGACTCTGTTGCTCGGCTGCTGTTTCTTGATTCTCTGTGCCCTCGGCGGGTGCTCGACGGAAACAACGACCACGACGAACACGACGGAGCGGACGGTGACAACCAACTCGTCAAACTCAAACTCGAACAAGACCGCCGATGCGACGTCGAAATTTTCGGGCGACTTTTCGGGCGCGCAGGATTTAGTCTTACAGTTCACGCAGCCAAACGCCGACCACGCGGCGCTGACCCGCCAGCTTAAACCGTCGAAAGAAGATTACAGCGCCATCTTTGCCAACGAGGAGATGGCGAGCAAGGCCGAGACAACCTACGAAGGTGTGTGGAGCAGCCCGGACGCCGTCATCAAACCGAAGCCCGGCCAGACGAATATCAAACTCGTTTCCATCAAAACAGACGACATTCAGAAGGGTTTAGACATCAGTTCTTTTCCCGGCGGATATAAAGACGCCGGTGCGCTGTTCAAGCCGGGCTTGACCTTGTACAAGTTTGATTTCAAAGAACCCGACGCAGAATTCGGCATGGCCTACGACGCCCTCGTCTACGTCAACGGCCACTGGCGCTTCATTCCGAAACCGTGGCGACTCGCGAAATAAAACGAAGCGCAGGCGAACATACAAGCTCAAAGTTAAGAACATAGTCTTGATTTTGAGCTTTTGTGTTTTGTCTTTGGATTTTTAGTCTAACAGGACGCGGGCCTTGAGCGCTTCGGCGCGTTCGAGGGCGGCGAGCAGGCGCAAAAACTGCGCGTAGTTAGCGCCGCGCGAGTGTAACCGCTCACGCTCGGAAGCGTTCAGGTCATTGCGCAGCATGAAGTCCAGAAAATCGTAATAGTCAGGGCTGGCGGCGAGCGGCAGTTCACGCGTGTAGGTGGTGCGATTGGCGTCGTCGGAGCGAAATCCGGCGAGCAAGTCGAAGAGATTGTCGGTCGTTAAGTGCGCGGCCTCGCGCGTCAGCTTAATCGGCAAGCGCAACTCGAAAAAGCGCAAGCCCTGAGCCGTCGTCACACGCCGCAACTCCTTTGTGCCTTCACCGTCGAAAGGCGATTCAGGGTCCACCAGAATGCGCAGCAATCGCGGCTGGTCCTCCTTGTCCATCGTATCGAGCGCAAGTTGCACGCGGTCTGCGAGAAACTTTTCAAACTGAGCTTCTATCGGATAGTTGATGCGGCCCAGACAGCCGACCGCTTCTCCCTCGCCCGCCATCTCTCTTGGCAAACAAGCGGGACAGGTCGAGCACACGAGCGTCTCCTCCTGCATACTCTCGACCTCTTCTTCCGCATCTTCGATAAAGCGCACTTTGTCTTCGGTCGGAGGTGTCGTGTCTCCGGTCGTCAGGCGCGTGTGCAGGCTGCTCAGGCGTCCCCACGCGCGCAGGTGTTTCTCCGCATAGCGAGCGCGCAACACACAAGGGTATTCAACCGCAAATTCTAAAGACAAAATTTTCCTCTTAGCCTTCCACCGCCGGTCTCTTCCGACCGCACGCGAAAAATCTCGATGCCCACATCACTAACACATCAGCGCGCAGCGGAGCAAGCACGCGCGCCGGAGAGCAAAACCAATGGGGAGCAAACGCCAGCCATCCGGCTCATCATTTGACCGCTCAAGGCGGCGGTGAAAGAATGGCTCAGGCTGACTTATGCGCCAAGCAGGACGCTCAAGCAGCACACTTATCATTCGTGAAAGCGTAGGAGTTTCAGACTGTGTCCACCCCCAAGCTTCCGCCCGGCCCGAAGCGCACGCTCCTTGGCGGCAACTACTTTAGCTTTACACGCGACCCGCTCGGCTATTTACAGCGCTTGACGCAAGACTACGGCGACATCTCCTTTTTCAAGATGGGGCCGCAAGGCGTTTACTTTCTCAATCATCCAGACTACGTCAAAGACGTGCTGGTGACGCACAACCAGAACTTCAAAAAGGGTCGTGCGCTGCAAAGGTCAAAGCGCCTTCTCGGCGAAGGACTTTTGACGAGCGAGGGCGAGTTTCATCGCCGCCAGCGGCGGCTCGCGCAGCCTGCCTTTCATCGTCAGCGCATCGCTTCCTACGCAGACCTGATGACCAACTACGCCTCGCAAACCTGCGACCGCTGGCGCGACGGCGAGACGCGCGACATCTCGGAAGAGATGATGCGCCTCACCCTTTCGATTGTCGGCAAGACCCTTTTTGACGCCGATGTCGAAAGAGATGCGCGCGAGGTGGGCCAAGCGCTCGAAGTCATTATGAATCTTTTTAACGCGATGCTCCTGCCCTTCTCGGAGCTGCTGGAAAAGCTCCCCCTCCCGCAAAAGAAACGCTTTCAACATGCCAAAGCTCAACTCGACGCCATCATCTATCGCATGATTGAAGAGCGACGCCGCAGCGGCGAAGACCACGGCGATTTGCTCTCCATGATGCTGCTCGCACAAGACGAGGAAGAAAAAAGCGGTGGCATGACCAACGAGCAGGTGCGCGATGAAGCGATGACGATTTTTCTCGCCGGACATGAAACGACCGCTAATGCGATGACGTGGACGTGGTATCTGCTCTCGCAGCACAGGGAAGTCGAAGCGCGGCTGCACGAAGAGTTAGACGCGGTGCTGGGAGGACGATTGCCGGCGTTTAATGATGTGGTCCACCTGCGCTATACGGAGATGGTGCTGGCCGAATCCATGCGGCTCTTCCCGCCCGCTTGGGCCATCGGTCGCCTCTCGCTCGATGATTACGAGGTCGGCGGCTACCGTCTGCCACCCAATTCTTTAGTCTTGTTAAGCCAGTATGTGATGCACCGCGACGCGCGTTTTTTCCAAGAGCCTGAACGTTTCGACCCGCTGCGCTGGACGCCCGAAGCGCGCGAGACGAGGCCGCAGTATTCTTATTTTCCCTTCGGCGGCGGCCCGCGTCGCTGCATCGGTGAGGGCTTCGCTTGGATGGAGGGCGTGCTCCTGATTGCGACGCTGGCGCAAGGGTGGCGGCTGCGGCTGGTGACCAATCATCCAGTCAAGACACACCCGCTGATTACGCTCAGGCCCAAGCACGGCATGTTGATGCGGCTTGAAAAACGGCAGGGACGAACAATTGAACCCGAAACAGAAAAGGCGCTCAGCGTTTGATAGCACGAATGCAACTTTGGCTCTCGGCTGACCGCCTCTCGATTAACTTCTCACACGGTCGGCCCGGATTTCTCAAGCTCACTTAAAGCAAGAAGTAAAGCGACAAGGGAAGGTGTAAAAACTTCGCCCTCGCCATCCGGCAGAAGCGGGTGGCGAGGGCGAAAGGGTTTGATAGTTAGTCGGAAATTTAGAACGGGGTAGCAGGGCTGGCCGTGCCCGGCGTCACGTTCTGATTCTCGTT
>CAZEZJ010000230.1:653-8014 GCA_964516695.1 uncultured Blastocatellaceae bacterium | reverse complement strand
CAATGCCCAGTTTTTTTGCCGCTTCGGCGTTAGGAATAAATCTGCCTTCAGGCCACACGCCGTTTTCATCCAGCCACCGCACACCGTCCGGTGTATGGCCTATCATCAGCCTGTGTTGGTCATCATTGAGGAAGGATTTTGTGATTAAAATAACATTGGAACTCGAAAGCGGATGACACATGAAGTAGCGACCCACCAGGTCGTGCTCATTGCCGGCCTTCGATAGCAAGAGCTGGCGGGCATTCGCGACCGAACCGCAGGCGAGCACATAAGCGTCGGCTTTGATAGTGAATTCCGTTGCTTTTTGCGGGCGCCTGCCATTGTCCATGCTGGCCACACGCAGACAGCTCACACTGCCTTGTTGGTGGTCTATATCGAGCAAGCTGGCGTTCAGAATCACATCGACCGGGCTGTCCCTGATTGGTATGCCGCCCTCAAAAGTCCTCGTGGCAAATCTCTTATAGTCGTCGCCCACAAACTGGTACATCTCAACATCGAAACCATCGAGCACAGGAATTTGTGCCTGCAATATCTCCGCCCAGTATTTGGTGCTGAAATTGTCCCCGTGGTTATGATAGTCGCCATGAAGGACGCAGAGCGCGGACGCTTCACGATAGTAGGGGTCAAGGTCGTCACGGGTGATGGGCCAACCGGGAAAGCCCGGTCGCTGCTCGAAGTCTATCGGGTCATGGGGGCGACATTGGCCGCCCCAGTGCATAGAAGTCCCGCCGTAGATACGCTCACGTTCCCAAAAGGGTTGGCGTGGACCGTAAGGCAAAATCAGGAAGTCATGCTCATTTTGTTTGAGCAAGCCGTCGGTCTCTCCGTCATATAACAGAACTTTGTCCGACCAGCTATCTTCCAGCTTATTATCGTAATCACGGCTGCCTTCAATCAGGATGACTTTTATTCCCGCTTTTTGCAGGTACCACGCCGCTGTAATACCGGCCGGGCCGGAGCCAATAATACAGACTTGGGTTGAAAGCACCGTTCCGTCGGAAATATCTTTTCCGTTTCTAATCATACTGTCCTCCGTTGATGATTGGTAGCGAGTTTTACTCCCCACGGCCTGCGCTGCTTCCTGAGCCTTGCGAACAGCGGACAAGACAAATCAGAAGAAGCAAAGGGGCTTATCTTTAATAGAATGTTCCGAGTAAGGGACACTGTTTTGCATGTCCATCTCTCAAGGCGCAACTTTTTCAGTGACGAAATATGTTTGCTGAAACATATAGGCGATTTCGCCTTGTTTGTTTTCCTTAAATCCCAGCAGAGTCCGTCCGGCCAGCCTGCCGTCGGCCCGGATGAAAAGCAGCGGCTCAATCTGTTTCCAACGTCCGTTAAAAACCGAGAGCAGCCCGTCGTCCGTCACCTTAACATCAAACGGTTCGGGAAGATAGGAAGTATTCGGCGGGCAGGAGTGGCAGTAAATAACCGGGCGATATTTGCCCGCAAATTTTTTCAGGGCGGCAGGCGACGGGTTTCTCGTTTGCAGCACTTCAGGTTTTGTTTGGGCGGGGAAATAGCGCTCAAGAAGTGCGTCTTTGACCTCTTCAGCTAACACGGAAGCACCTGATTCGGTATTGCAGGCGACGAAAATCCCGAAGTTTTTCTCCGGCACGAGCGTCATCAGGGCCGAATAACCGTCGTCCATAGTGCCGCCGTGTCCGACCAAGCGCAAATCGTTTTGCGTCCATTCGTAAAAGCCGTAAGCCCAGCCCGGCACGCGCGGATGATTTCTAAATTGCGTCGCCTGCATTTCCCGCGCGGCGCGTTTGCTCAAAATTCTTTTGCCGTCAAGCGCACCGCCTTGCAGGTTGGCAATCATAAAACGCGCCATGTCGGTTGCAGTGCTGTTGATGTCCGAAGCCGGATAAGTGTGAAACCACTGGAACGGAAGCTTCTGATATTTGTTGTCGCCGTATTCGTAGCCGCTCGCTAAATCCTGTTTGTATTCCGGCTTGACGGCAGTGATGCTCGTGCGGCTCATTCCCAGCGGCTCGAAGACATTCCTGTGCAGATAAACTTTGAAAGGCGTTTTAATGATTTGCTCCACCGCCAATGCTGCCAATGCCGAATTGTAAGTGCTGTAACTAATAGCTTCGCCGGGCGGCACACGACGCACAATGCGAGTTTTTAGAAACTCGCCGAGCGGGATGACTTTGCTTTCGTCGGAGGTACGTCTTCCTGGACTGATTTCATCTAAACCCGAAGTGTGCGTCAGCAGGCTGGCAAAGGTAATAGGCTGCGGAAAGGAGTTCGGGACTTTAACGCCTGTCAGATATTTGTTGACATCATCATGCAAATTTATTTTTCCGCGGTCAGACATCTGCATGACCGCAAGCGCGGTAAAGACTTTCGTGATTGAGCCAATGCGAAAGATTGTCTTGTCGGGAATGACAGGCGTTTTCTTTTCAAGGTCGGCAACGCCGTAGCCTTTGGTGAAAATCGTTTTGCCGTCTTTGACAATTGAAATGACCGCGCCCGGGATGTGTAGCTTCGCCATCTGCCCAGCGAAAATCGGGTCCAGATATACCGCTAATTCTTTCGGGTCAGCCAAATTGTTCGTTTGAGCCGCTTGTGCCTGAATTTTAGAGGGCGGTTGGGCCTGCGTAAAAATCAGAGCCGGCATTATCAGCACACACATCAATCGCACATAAATTGAATCATGCATCACAGGCATTTCCTCTTGGACTTTAATGGTGCGAAGCTTCATATGTTTAAGACAAAAGGACAGGTTTTAACTCCTGGCCGTGGGGTTATGAACCACACACCTTCGCTTTCCTTAAACAATTCTCTTTTCTAAAGTTGCAGCCACTCGGAAAATTCAGAGCTTTTATATACTTCTTTACGGTTCTTGTTCTCTTCCCCACCGTTCTATAAATTCACGTCACAATAGCGTCACAAGCGACCCATGACATTACCACACAGAGTGCTACTATATATGTGTAAGACGACAAAGCGGGCCTTAATGGCGATGGTCACACAGGGCTGTCAAGCCTTGGCTACTGCCGCCGTCAGTGTGCAGTCAATGCCTAACGGAACGCCAAACACCCACCAGCGGGCGCTGCTTCTCGACGGGTCGCTCTCCTTCACCACACAGCCCCGGCGCTCTGCTCTCTGGCGCTGGCGCAATGGCTTTCCGGCGGATAACCTTCAACTGCTCTGCCGAAATGGCAACGAGTTGAAATCGAATGGCCGGGAATGTCTGCTCCGTGCTTTCATTGCATCACTTCATTCCCATGACGAGTCCCGCTCAATCATGTTGCCGCTATTTCTTCCGCGGAGATATTTTCTGAGAGAGCGCTCTTTCCAATTGCTCCAATCTTTTCTGCTGTCTTTCAATCATAGCCTGTTGCTGCTTGATAGCTTCAACCAGAAGCGGCATGACGGAGTTATAATTGACCGCATAGTGTCCATTTACATCTTGGCGTACCGCTTCAGGCAACACATCCATCAGCTCCTGCGCAATCAGACCGGAAGACCGAATTGTAGGGACGCTCCGCTGATGTTTTGCGCGAAACACAGATTCATAAGTCACTCCTGACAGCCGTTGTATTTTAAGGAGCGGGTTTTGAATGATGGAGAGATTCCTCTTGAAACGCAGATCGGAGGACTGCCACATACCTGTAGCATAAGCGTCCCCCTCTACCTTGAGTTGATAGGTCGGGTCTATGTTGCCTTGGCCAATCAAAAAACGATAATTGGCCTTAAAGCCCGGTAGCAGATTAGAGTACACCCAAGGAGAGGGAGAGGTTTGCTCTATGAAAGGCTGACCATCAAACCTGAGCCGAAACACATTTATTATGTCTCTGGCGTTCATGTTCAGGGTGGTCGTGGCATTGTGGTTGCCAAGGTT
The DNA here is from genome assembly GCA_964516695.1 of uncultured Blastocatellaceae bacterium. Taxonomy (GTDB): domain Bacteria; phylum Acidobacteriota; class Blastocatellia; order Pyrinomonadales; family Pyrinomonadaceae; genus DASVTR01. Next base: position 4,158 of record CAZEZJ010000230.1, on the reverse strand, counting down.
ATCCCCGGCAGCAGGGCTAGGCTGTGGAATAGGCTGTGTTCCCAGTATGCCGGTAGAATCGGCAACGACCATCCGAGTCCCAGTGCCGCGTAGCGACCCGACCCTAATGGTTCCCTTTGGAAATATATTCATGCCAACTCCTATGTTGTCGAACTGTAGAGACCCGCTCTCGCCAAAACCTATATTCCACGGTAAGTAACCATTTCTTTGTAGAATCAGCAATCTGATGCCGTCCTTTTCTGCTGACTTGTAGATGTGCAGTGGAGCACCGGGGATAGACGTACCGATTCCTACATTGCCTGAAGGTGGAAACGTGTTTTGTGCGCTGCCGATGCTGGAAACTGCCATCAACATACACGAAAGCAGCAAGGACTTAAGAATAGTTTGCATCTCAATTCTCCTTTCAAGATGAGGTGACTAGGTTGTGAACTATGTGACGCCTAACGCAGCTTAGACGCCCTCTCTAGATGTGGGGCCAACAAGGAAAATTTCTTGTCAGCAGCAATTAGATGTTAGTAATGTTATTAGAGTGTTAGGTGGGTGTCAATGGTTTTACTTCAGTAAGGCAGCCGTTTGTCGACTGAAACTGCTTCTACAGAAATAGCACAATTCACAGTCTTTTGAAGCAAACGATGTTGACGGTTATCTGATAGAGACTTTCACGCATGTTTCAAGAGAGGAATAGCAAGGCACTTTAGAGTGCTGCTATATATGTGTAAGAAGAAATGAGTCGCCGGCCAAGGTTAACAGCGCTCTCGCTGGAGGCTCTCTTCTTAAAATATTAGGCCCCCAGAAGGGCTATCCTATTCCGCCAGCTTAAAACCCGGTGAGGGCATTCCACCGTAGTTCTCCATAAACTCCGCCTGTTTGACCTTGATGCCCGCCGGCGCATAAGGGCCGATGAATCGCTGCGCATCCATGCCGTTAATCCTTGGGTCATGGGGGCCTCTGATGGGTTGTTCCTGCAAGGTGGACAGGACGCGCACGTTGTTGATGCTGCCTGGAAAATCCGGGTTGGTGACTAGATTCCGGTAGAGGACGACGGCTTGTTTGGACGTTGCCTCCCACCGCATAAAGTTGTAGCCGCCCTGTTGCGCCCAATCCTTGATGGCATGGTCTCCAATGGCAAGATAGGTCAGGCCGTCCCGTGCCTTTTGGAATTCATGGTCGGGCATCCCGGCCGGAGTAGAGCTATCGGCGTTGCCCTGATTGAAAGACCAGTAGCGCACATCGGCTTTAGGATACTGCGAATTATTGTGACCGTAGTGCGGAGCCTGAAACTTTAAGAGCAAGACTTCATCGTGCCGCTTCTGGACCGCGTTCATCAAATAGAGATTATCCGCGTTGTTGAATTGCCCGCTGCCCTCCACATGATAAAAGCGCAGGGTGTTGTCCACGATGGTCTGAAAGATGGGTTCGAGCCGCTTCTGATAGAGAGGCTCAGGCATTTTGGCGATGGCGACGCTCGGAGGCCGCTCGACCGCGCGGTTGGCTTGCGTATCGAAGGCTTCAATGCGCGGGAGCGGCACTTTCGCTGTCGCGTCTCCGTCTTGCGGCAAATAGTAACGCAGTATTACCAACAGCAGCGTGATGTCATCGCGGGTATTAAAAGTGAGCGCGTTGCTCAATTCGCGCGTCTGGTGGGAGGCGTTGTCTTTACAAAAAACGTTGACGACGTAGCGCCGGTTGGCCGCGTCCGCGGGATTACCGGCGACGAACGGATTGACGTTATCCGGCAGAGGCTCAATCTCAACATCCGTCATCGCGTTCAAAGACGTACCCCTCACCGCACTGTAAAGGTTATAGCTCATGTACCTGGCATAGCCGAAGTCGCCTGTGATGCGCAGCCCGACGTGCGGATTTCTTTTCCAGTCAAACCCGTAGGCGAAGTAGTTGGCGTAATAATCCGGCAATGCCAGCGTGGTCGGGACCTGGCCCAGAAATGGAGTCCATATCTCGCTGTCCGATTTTGCCGTCATGTTTTCTGCTCCTTTGGCGATATACACAGAGAGGCGTGGCTTCTAGCCCAGTTTACCTGACCACCCGCGTCGCTCTATTAACTTCGTGAGTTCGAGAACCGGCGAGATGGTCAAAGCTAGGCCAACAACAATCAGCCAATCCGCCAGCGTCAACTGGAATGTGCCGAACATTCTTTGCAGGAAAGGCACGTAGATGATGAGAGCCAGCATGAGAAGCTCCCACATAATCGCCAAGTTCAACCATTTATTAGCAAAGGGATGACGAAGCACCGAATGGCGGTCGGAGCGAAAGTTGTAAGCTTTGAAAAATTGTATCAGGACGAGCGAAACGAATGTCATCGTCATCGCCTCTTGAACGCTGCGGCCAGAGTTGAGCGCCCACATGAAGAGGCCGATATTGACGAGAGTTGACCACAATCCACCGACCAGCATGAGCATGACGACGGGGCGTGTGAAGATGCCCGCGCCCGACTTGCGCGGAGGTAGTCGCATGAGGTCGGTTTCAGGCGGGTCAACGGCCAGAGCCAAGGCCGGCAGCCCGTCGGTGGCGAGGTTAACGTAAAGGATTTGCACGGCGGAGAGCGGCAGCGGCAGCCCCAAGAGCGACGCTCCGGCCATCAATCCAATCTCGCCGATGTTGGACGAGAGCAGATACATCAAATACTTTTTGATGTTGCTGAAGATGCCGCGGCCTTCTTCCACCGCCGCGACGATGGAAGCGAAGTTGTCATCCGTCAGCGTCATCGCGGCGGCCTCTTTGGTCACGTCCGTGCCGGTCAGTCCCATAGCGATGCCGATGTCCGCTTTCTTGAGCGCGGGCGCGTCGTTGACGCCGTCGCCGGTCATCGCGACGACATGCCCTGTCTCTTTGAGCGCGGTTATCACGCGCAGCTTATGCGCGGGCGACACGCGGGCATAGACCTCTACTCCTTCGACTTCACGCGCGAACTCTTCATCGTCCTTTATCTCAAGCTCTGCGCCGAGCAAGAGGCAGTCGCTCTTGAGTATGCCCAGCTCGCTGGCTACGGCACGCGCGGTCAACGGATGATCGCCCGTAATCATCACGACCTTGATTCCGGCCTCTTTGCATTTTTCGACCGCCTCCTGCGCTTCCGGGCGCGGGGGGTCAATCATTCCGACAAGGCCGAGAAACGTCATGTCGCGCTCGGCATCTTCGAGCGTTGCGTCGCGCTTGTGTGCAACGGCGAGCACCCGCAATGCCTCGCTCGCCATTTCCTGCGCCAGGTGAAGTATCTCCGCCTTGCTTGCGCCGCGCAGTTCCATCTCGCCGTTATTAGTCAATTGCCTCGTGCAGGAATCGAGAATGAATTCCGGCGCGCCTTTGGCGTAGGCGACCACGCCTGCGGGCGTCTCGTGAAGCGTCGTCATGCGCTTGGTTTCAGAACTGAAGGGAATCTCATTCGTGCGCGGAAACTCCCCGTCAAGCTCGGCTTTGTAGAAACCGGCTTTGGCCGCCGCCACGACCAGCGCGCCTTCGGTCGGGTCGCCTTTGACGTGCCAGCGCT
>CAZEZJ010000230.1:0-643 GCA_964516695.1 uncultured Blastocatellaceae bacterium | reverse complement strand
CGGCGGCGCGGAGCAGCAGCGTGAGCGGTTCCGATAGCTCGGTGGGTGAGCCGTTTGAGCTGAATGTACCTTCCGGTTCGTAGCCTGCGCCAGAGACTTCCAACATCTGCCCGGCGACGTAGATTCGACGCACTGTCATCTCATCTTTGGTGAGCGTGCCGGTTTTGTCCGAGCAGATAACGGAGGTGCTGCCAAGGGTTTCGACCGCCGGGAGGCGACGCACCAACGCGTTCCGTTTAATCATTCTCTTCACGCCGATGGCGAGCGAGATGGTGACGACGGCTGGTAATGCTTCGGGGACGACGGCGACAGCCAGCGCGACGCCGAAGATGAGCATTTCAAAGAACGGCTGACCGCGCACGAGTCCGAGGACGATGATGACAGTCACCACCGCAAACGCTACGCGGGCGAGCGTGCGGCCAACCTTATCCAAATGTTCCTGCAAGGGCGTTTTGCTGGTTTCGACCTCTTGCAGCATCCGGGCGATTTTGCCGAACTCGGTCATCATTCCGGTAGCAATGACGATGCCGCGCCCGCGCCCGTAGGTGACGACTGTGCCAGCGTAGGCCATGTTCTTGCGGTCGCCAACCGCTGATGCCTCGTCATTAAGAGGCGTTGTGTGCTTTTCGACCGCGACGGATTC
>CAZEZJ010000229.1:3242-8030 GCA_964516695.1 uncultured Blastocatellaceae bacterium | reverse complement strand
CCATGAATGTTAGCTGGCCCGGAGGAGCGCTGGTCTTGCGGGGGAGCGCTTCTTCCGCGGCGTGCAACCGATTATTGAAAGCAGGCTAGCGAGGTGGCCGCCGATTGATACTTCATTGGCGATTGCGGAAGTGCTCAGCGCACTTCCTTTTGTCGGGATGAATAAAAGAAATGCTTTCGGTGTCCTACAATATCTTTTCAAACTGAGCGCGAATCGAGAAACGTCCGAAGGAACAGATGCGACAAATTTCATTTCGCCCCATGCCTGACTGTTATCCTCTTTCGCTCCCAAATGCACCTTCCTAACTTGCAGGAAACTACAAGTGACAACCGCAATCTGCAAGTTATAACCTTCACGAAATTGTGTCAAGAGCGCGGCGACATCTTGCGCCCATAACTTGACAGGGCCAGCACGAAAATGACAGCATCCGCCCGCTCGCGCTCAAGCATATTTTTCAGGGATTTTTACGAGAGACAGTAACGAATATGAAAATTCTCGTCATCGGCTCCGGCGGGCGCGAACACGCGCTCTGTTGGGCGCTCGGTAAAAACGCAGCCTCCGATTGCAAAATTATTTGCGCGCCCGGCAACGCCGGTATCAGTGAGAGCGCAGAGTGTGTCGCGCTCGGCGCAACTGACGTGGCGGCCCTTGCTCGTTTCGCTGAAGAAGAACGGGTAGACCTCACGGTCGTCGGCGGCGAAGCGCCGCTGGCCGCCGGAATCGTTGACGAATTTGAACGCCGCAAACTCCTGATAGCGGGCGCCAGCTCGGCTGCCGCCCAATTGGAATCAAGCAAAGCCTTCGCTAAAGATTTTATGGCGCGCCAGCGGATTCCGACCGCACGTTATCGAGTTGTTGAATCAATCGAGGATGCGCGAGAGATTTTAGAGAGCGGCGAGTTTGGCGCGCCAGATGATTCAGTCGTCGTCAAGGCCGACGGGCTAGCCGCGGGCAAGGGCGTCATCGTCGCCTCCTCGCGCGCCGAAGCTCTCGCAGCGGTGAAGGATTTAATGAGCGGCCAGATTGTCGGCGCAGAGGCCGCGCGCCGCATCGTCATCGAAGAGACTTTGAGCGGGCGTGAAGCCTCTCTCCTGCTCTTTAGCGACGGGCGCGACTACGCGCTGATGCCCGCCGCGCGCGACCATAAACGCGTCGGCGAAAATGATACCGGCCCGAACACGGGCGGCATGGGTGTGGTCACAGACCCGAGCGTCTTGGATGATGCAACGCTCGCGCGCGTCATCCGCGAAGTCGTCGAGCCGACGCTCGCGGGCGCAGCCGCCGAAGAGACTCCATTTCGCGGCGTGCTCTTCATCGGCCTGATGTTGACAATGGATGGCCCGCGCGTCTTGGAATACAACGTGCGCTTTGGCGACCCCGAAGCGCAAGCGATTCTCGTTCGCCTGCGCACGAGCCTCATTGACGTTTGCGAGGCTGTGGCGCGTGGCGGTTTAAGCCAACTCAATGTCGAGTGGAGCGAAGAGGCATCGGCCTGCGTCGTGCTGGCCGCGCGCGGCTATCCGGCGCGGCCTGAGACGGGCGCTCGCATCAGCGGATTGGAACAGGCCGCGCTTCACGAGGGCGTACACATCTTTCACGCCGGAACTGCTCGCACGCCCGGCGGCGATTGGTTGACGGCGGGCGGGCGCGTGCTCGGTGTCACCGCCACCGGGCCGACGCTCAGTGAAGCGCTCAGCCGTTGCTACACGTCCGCCGTTGAGATTCACTGGGACGGAATGCATTATCGCCGCGACATCGGAAAAGAAAGCCACGGCTAAACGTGAAAGAGAAAATGAGGGCAGGGAAGCCATCACACTTGCGCTTTCTCCTTCGAGCTTTTTACTCACGCCTTCAGCCTTCGGCCTTCCGCCTTGCTTTTGCTTTTCCCCCTTCTTTCGCTTCTGCTATACTCCAAACCAACGGCGGTGTGAAAATGCAACTAGACAACACGAACCGACGTAAAATGATGGGCGCTGGTAGCGAAAGCTGATTTTCAAGGTGTGGCCAGGCTTCGGCGCAGAATCTTAGCGGGCTGGAGGATTGAGAGAAGATGGGACTCTGGAGCAGAATCAAGCGCTCATTGCGAGCGATGTTCGGCGGGATTGTGGAGAGGACGGAAGACCCTGAGCTTATTCTCCAGCAAACCATCCGCGACATGCGCGACCGCGTGCCGGAGTTGAATAATTCCGTCGCGCAGGTGATGGCGACCGAAAAGCTTTTGGCCCGCAGCAAACAGCGGCTCGAAGAGCAGGTCGTGGACCTCGACTCGAAGATTAAAGCCTCCGTCAAGATGGGCCGCGACGACATCGCCACCGCCTACATCGGACAGCTTCAGCAGGCGCAGGTTGACCTGCAAAAGACTTCGCAGCAACTGGAACACGCCAACCTCGCATCCAAGCAGGCGCTCAAGGCGCGCGACAACTACGTCTTGCAAATGCAGAAACGCACGGCTGAGGCGATGCAGCTCATCAACCAGTCGAAGCAGGCGAAGCTGCAAGAGCAGTTGGCGCAAACGATGGAGACCTTCAATCTCGGCGACGATGCTTCGACCTTTGGCGAGATGCGCGAGAAGATTGACCGCCGCGCCGCAGCCGCCGAAGCCAAGATGCAACTCGGCGCTGCCTCCGTTGATTCTAAAATGCAGGATATAGAGCGCGAGGCGATGGACATGCAGTTACAGGACAAACTGCTGGCCTATAAACAGGAGATGGGATTGCTTCCCAGTGCGACCAACAGCCAGCCGGGCGCGCTTCCGGCGGCAGGAGAAACGAGCAACAGCAATCAGGCAGGCGTAGTGTTGCAAGGAGGCTCCGGCGGTAACGAGTAGGATTTCTATCTTGGCTTGTGCCGCCAGCAAAACGAAGTGAGGCCGCGCGTCCATTTAGTTCTTATTGGTTGTAATTCAAGGTTATGGCTGAACTGTCTAAGATTAATCTTCAGTATCTTAAAGAAGCGGTCAAAGAGCCGGTCAATTTCTGGGGCATGGCAGGTTTTGCCGTGGCCGCCGCTTACACTGGCTCGATTATTCCGCTCGGCGCTGCGCTCGCAGCCGAAGGGCTATATTTAATCACCGTGCCCGCCAGCTCTCTTTATCGCCGCCTCGTTGATGGTCGCCAGCGCGCGCGCCTGCGCCAGCTTCGCGACCGCCAGCGCGAAGAACTCATCAAGGGCTTCGACCCGCGCGAGCGCGAGGCCGTCGAATACTTGCGCTGGATGAAGAATCAGATTTACTCGAACTACAAAAAATTCACCGGCTCGAAAGAGATTCCCGCCAACATCCAGAGCCTAGACCAGCGCTGGGAAGACTTCGTTGACTTGCTTGATGTCTATCGCCGCCGCAAGAATCATTTGCGCTCGATTAATCGTCAGGCCGTGCAGAATCAATTAACGCAAGCCTACCGCGCCGCCGAAAGCGCGCCCGACGAACGCGCCAAGCGCGTGCAGCGGGCCAATGTCGAAATCCTGAAGCGTCGCGTCGCCGCCTTCAATGACCTCGAACGGTCCGTCAAACTCGTCGAAGGGCAGTTGCAGTCAATCGAAAACTTCTTCGGCCTCGTCAACGACCAGGTCGTCACCCTGCCGACGCCAGAACGTGTCTCCGCGCTCGACTTCGAGCAGCTATCCGATTCCATCGCGATGACCAAGCAGATGCTCGAAGAAACATCCGACACCTTCGGCGCGCTTGATAATCACAATCGCGACCTCGGCAACTACGAATTGCTCAGCGCCAACACGCCCTCGGCCTCGACGAAGTAAAGCCGAAAACTAAAATAGAAAAAGATAAAAGGTGAACGCTCAGAGTGTTCACCTTTTATCTTTTGGTAATGCCTAACACAGACGAATCAAAACGCTGCTCGTCGAAGTAAGCGGCGTTTGCCGCAACAGCAATCCTCTCGCCAATATTCATAACACACGGTAGGGGTCGTCCGCCGAGGCTAAACGTAAAACTTTCCGCAGGCGTAGCGTTCGGACGCCCGCCGGTGAAATCGTTTGGTCGTTGATGAAAGCCAATGCGCTAGAGTGAGCGGTCGCAAGAGTCTTGAGTGGCATCCGCGTGTAGGTTTTCGCGTTGGCAGCGATTGTATATTTTATCTTTTATTTGGAGAGTCAATAAGCTATATTTAATCAACGCGAACCCGCTGCGGGACTATGGCGTGGGCTGACCAAAGAGCTATCTTCATCTTTGTAAGGTCTTAACTCGTCGCCTGTTGAATATCACTCAGTCAGTTGTACCGAACGTCTTACCTTTCTTTGCTCGCTGGGAAATAATTGCTCAGGAGGCACCAGAACAAAACATGATCCGAGATGCAAAGCATCTGCGCCAACTCTCTGACAAGTACGAGATTAATGAGGAAGACATTTTGCTAATCGCCATCAACGCGTGCGGTGCGGAAACCTCGCTTCCCTACGGACGGATGCGGTTTGAGTTTGCGTTGCAAGGCAAGGAACATGACCCCGTATTTCTCATTCTCGCGCTGGGTCGCAAGCGCTCGCCGTTTCGGCTCGAAGAGGAGCGCTTGTTGCTGCATGGGGAGCCGATTGGGACTGTGCGCAACCTGCGCAACGACGATGTGGTTCTTGGCTATTGGCGCAACGACTATAAGAGCCTCACGCTAAACTCTAACGCGCGCAGCCAGTGTACGGGCTGTATTTTCTGTCCGAATACGCTCGAAGATGCATCTGACCCGCGCGTTTCCGCCCTCGACGACCTCAATTCGTATCTGCATTTCCTTGAGTCCAACATGTCTTGGCAGAACTTGAGCCAGGTGGAAAAGGTCACCGTATGTA
>CAZEZJ010000229.1:0-3232 GCA_964516695.1 uncultured Blastocatellaceae bacterium | reverse complement strand
CGGCTGCTTCCATTATGAAGAGCCTGCAATACGGCATATGGAGATGGTAGACGAGGCGGTCAGGATGCACGGTTGCGATGGCGAGCTGCATATCTTGAGTTCGGTCATTCGCTCCAAACCCGGTTTTGAAAGAATCGCGGAAACCATCGGACAGTTTCATCTCACTCTAACAATAGAGTGCTTCGAAGACCGTTTCGCCATCTTGAAACAATCCAAGGCTGAACTGACCTTTGAAGAGATGTATCGCATCCTCCGCGATGCGAAGCAAGCGGGCCTGAAGACGGACTTCACTTACATTGTCGGCCTCGACCCGCTGGAACGCGTGCTTCCCAAGATTGAAAAGCTGGTCGAAGTCACCACCACGTTTCCGCGTATGCAAATCTTCCAGGCTCATAACCCGCTGATGGACCAGTTCGGCGCGCCAGGCACTGAAGAGATTGATTTCTTCTTGCGGGCGCGCAAGCAATTAGAAAAGGTCTTCGCTCCAACCACATTGCGCCCGCAGTCTTGGGAGAACTACAGACCTCTTTGGTACTACACCTTTGGCGACGCACCACTGTTGAGCAGCCGAATCTGACGCGTGCCGAGTTGGCGTCACTGCACTTCTGTAAACCGACGCTTCGGAAAAACTCTGCTAACTGCGCCTTTAATCACGCACCTATGGCGATTATCGATGACATCTGGATTCGGAGAGTGCACTGCGACTCGACTGCCGGCGATGCTTGCGAGGAAGCTGATTTCGTTTTCTTCCAAACCGATGATTGGCTGACCGGCATCTGGGGGCCTATCGAACGAATCCACTCATATATAATTCTGATGCACCTGCGCCCCAAACTCATCGGGCTGAGCGTTGAGGATGCTTTGTTGCTCACGGCAAACCGGCAATCGGCGCGGCACAGCGCCGGACACTGGGCCATTGCTCGAACCGCCTGTAACCTGGCCGTCTGGGACTTGAAAGGCAAAGCCGCCAAAGTGCCTGTGCATCAACTGCTCGGTGAAATCAAGCGCGAGACAATCGCCTGCTATGCGAGCCTGCTGGGCTACGACCTGCTCGCGCCCCCGTCAGAGCCGTTCCTGACCAATCTTAATGAAGACTACTGGGGGTTGAAATGGGCGGCCCGAATAGCGCCACATGACGGAGAGCGCGGGCTTCGTCAGACCGTTGATGCTTTGGCGCATCTACGCAATCAAGGTGTCCACCGATTGATGCTCGATGCTCTGACTAACTGGACAGCCGAGTATGCCCTTGAGTTTCTGCGGATGAGCGAGCATCTTGAGCTTGAATGGCTGGAAGAACCTGTTGACCCAACCGACTTTGCTTCCTATCGCCGGGTGGCGAGCGCAAAACTCGCTCCCATCGCCGCCGGTGAACATGCTTACTCGCTTTACGACGTGCAGAACTTGATAGACAGCGGGGTCGGCATCCTTCAGCCCGACGCTTCTTGGTGCGGCGGTCTATCCGAGTTGCAAGAGATTTGCAGATGTGCTGCCGGCCGCGTTCGCCCCGTCTTTCCGCATGGCGGCGGTCTGTTGCCGGCGCTACATCTGAGCGTGACCTGGCCGGACAGTGTTATTCCGGCCCTGGAGTATCACTTAACGGTCGAACCCAAACGCCAAAGATTCTGGCGTCACAAGTACGTTCCACATCAGGGAATACTGCGCGCGCCCGAGATGATTGGCCTCGGCGTCGAATTGGATGAGATGAGAATCACACGGAGAGTTGATTTCCGAACCATCGAATGGCGGAGTGAGGCATGATTAAAGTCGTATGCTTTGACATCGGTGGAACGCTGCTCGACTCCGGGCCTGGGTTCGTCGGAGCCTTCACCGCCCTCGTTAACGGCGCTATCTCGCGCGACGACTTTCGCGATTGTTTCTCGCTGGCGAGGGGAACTGCCGCCAGTGACCTGCGTCACTCTTGCAGCGTTTTCAACGTGGATTATGAAATCGCTTACGGGCTATATCTCAAAGCCCGCGAGCGTGAAGTCCATTTGTTCGATGATGTCCTCCCGACGCTCAGCGAGATGGCTGCTCTCGGTATTAAATGCGTTGCGCTCAGCAACGCGTCCGCTTGGTCCATTCGCCCGCTGCGGGGAGCAGAGACACATCTGACGAATATCTTTTACTCATTTGAAATCCGGGCGGCGAAACCGGATGTAGAGGCGTTCTGTGCTGTCGAGCAGGCGCTTGGAGTGGGCGGAAGCGAAATCCTGATGGTGGGCGATAGTCCGGCCTATGATTATGATGGCGCACTCCATGCGGGCTGGAAAGCCGTTCTCCTCGACCGCCACGGTCAATACGCCGCTACCGACATGCGGCGCATCAACGACCTTCGCCAACTTTATAACCTCGTATTGTCGTGCAACGAAAGCCCTGAAGCCGTCGGGAAGATGCCATGATAAATGGGACGAAAATACGTGGTGCTCTACAGCGCATCGGGACGACGTTCTTCATCTCTGTCCCCTCCGAACTGCTGAGCCAAAGGTACACGGCGCGCCCTGCGAGAGTTGAGTCCGAGGCGGGCTGGTGTCGCGCGCGTCTTTTGCGCCGCGAGTCAGGAGAGGTGGTGTTGATGCTGCCGCCACAACAGTTCACAGTACTCGGCCTCAAGCCCGACGCCGCCGAAGTAGAACTGACCATCGGCGTTTATGGCGAGCGCATGAAACTCAATGTGCCTGATGACCTCAAGGAAGCCCTGCGGGATAACGGTTTGCGTTGGGAGACGCTCTCGGAGCGCGACCGCCATCAAGCGGTCACGCTGGTTCAAGAGGCCAGGGCTGCTGAGTCTCGGCGGGCACGCATCGCCGCCATCATCGCCGCCATCAGGGAGCAGCAATGACCGTCGAAGCTGCACAAGCTGCGTGGAATGCGGCCAACTATTTGTGCGCCGCACAGCTCTACTTGCGCCACAACGTTCGCCTCACCCGGCCACTGGTGCCAGCCGACATTAAGCCGCGAATTGTCGGGCATTGGGGCGCGTGCCCGGGCATTAACTTCATCCTGATTCATTTGAGCTGGCTCGCCCGCCACGCGGAACTCAGAATACTTCCTCTGATTGGGACGGGCCATGCCGCATCGTCTGTCCTCGCTTGGTTATTCATGGAAGGGACGCTCGGCCAGTATTATCCTGAACTCGGCTGGTCGCCGCGCGGCCTGTCTCGGCTCGTGGCCGGTTTCGGGCAGGGCGGCATCTTTCGTACAGAGCTTTCTGCCTTTGTTCCGGGAACTATCG
>CAZEZJ010000228.1:0-8040 GCA_964516695.1 uncultured Blastocatellaceae bacterium | reverse complement strand
GTGGAGCAGAGGGGGGTCGAACCCCTGACCTCCGCATTGCGAACGCGGCGCTCTGCCAAACTGAGCTACTGCCCCAATGCCGTGTGAAATGATAGAGATGCCGCGCGGCGCTGTCAAGTTTGACGCGGCGGCTGGTCGCTCCTGTTGCGCGCCGCTTACCTGTGCGCCGCCACGTAGGCTCTGGCCTTTGCTTCAGTATCAACGGTCGGCGGAAAGCTGCGGTCCCTGGCTGCCCAGTCGAACGTGCCAGTGACAAAGGTTTCGTAGTAAGGGGTGGGCATCCCCTTGGCGTCGATGATGCCGATGAGTTGGGCAATCTCGCTTTGCAAATCGGTGTCGTTGGTCTTTCCGGCAGCATAGAAAATTCGATACTTCTCATCCTCCGTCATGGACGAGGCGGACGACGTGCTGCTGTTTGTGCTCGACGTATTATCGTTGGAGTTGGTGGCGGAAGTCGTCGTGCTGTTGCTGCTGTTGCGGTTGTTGTAGGTCGTGCTGCCGTTCGAGTTGTTGCTGTTCGAGCGGTTGGAGTTGCTGTTGGAGTTGGACGAACCGAAATAGAGGACCGAACTCGTCGCGTTGAGGACGGCTGATGTCACGCCGCCCGCCAGCCCCAGCGCCAGCCCCGCAATCGCCAACCCTTTCCCGCCCCAGCGCCCAGCCTTCGAGATGGCGAAAATCAGCGCGATGATTCCCAAGATGACCGCCACCGCGCCGAGCACGCTGGCGATGAAACTTCCAATCATAAATTCATCGCTGCGAAACCTGTACTGCGACGTGTAGACGTAGCGCGGAATCAATCCGGTGACGAAGAGCAGCGCCCCGAGCGCGCTCAAAGCGCCGAGAATCAACGCCGCGAGGCTTAAAGCTTTGCGCCCGCCAGCCACCGCTCCGTAAGCAGACGGCGCTCCCTGCTGGTAATGGCCGCCGCCCCATTGCCCGCCAGGCTGCTGTTGCCCGTAGGGCTGCTGTCCCTGCCCGTACTGCTGCTGCTGTCCATATTGTTGCTGGCCGTACTGCTGTCCATAGGGTGGCTGCTGCGGCGGAGGCTGCCCCCAGCCTGGCTGCTGGCCGTGTTGGCCCGGCGGAGTTTGCCCGCCCGGCGGCGGCCATGATGGCTGCTGCGGCTGCTCGGGCGGGGTATAGCTCGGCGGCCCTGGCGTCAGCAAGGTTTTCTGTAAATCGCCCGCCGACGGATTCGCCGCAACCAAAAGCGTGCCGTCATCAGCACAGAAAATCTGTGCCGGGTCCGTATAAGTGCGTTGACATGCAGGACAGCGTTTCATCTCTCGTCTCCAAAAAATTCAAGTATTAAACTTGGCGATTAGCAATCAAGAAGGAGCAGACATGAAACTTGTAACTTGAATTCGGAGCGCCAGTCAATACTGGCCGCGCCGCTTTTTCGTTAAGCAAAAACCGGACGAGCAATCGAAGCCAAAGATAAAGCTCAAGCGTTGTTCGACAGACGCCGGATGCCAGTAAATGACTAACAACCACGGGCCTGTTCAGCGTTCACGGTTCAACGCTTCTCTGTGCGGTTAATGATTGGGCTGAATTCACCTGGGCAAGAGCGATAGAGGATTGCCGCCGCTGAAGGTGAGCAGCATGACAATGAGCAGGATGCCAAGCCCGATAGCCATCGCGGTCCAAAACCTGCGCCGCGCCATCTTGTTCTTCAGCCGGGAGAGCGTCAGCAGCCCCAGCGGAATCCAGATGAGCAGCCCTGTCACCAGCCCCGGATTATACTCGCGCGTGACAATGCTGTTGATGGTATGCGACAAGCCGTTGCCAACCACGACCGCTCCGAAACACGCCAGCAGCCAGTGTGTAAACTTGAGCCGCCGCGCCAGCACTACGCCGAGCACCATCAAGCCTACGCCGATGCCGTTCATCAACAGAAAGCGTGACGGCGGAAGATTGACGCCCTTCGTTCGAGCCATGTAGGCGGAGAAGCCGCCGCCGCCCCAGTATTCCTCCGCGATATGCAGCAGGTAGGTCAGAGGAAACAACCAAGGCAAGATTCTCAGCGTTTTATCAGAGCGTATGTCATCCGCCATGTGCGTCACCGGAGAAACAAGAGAAAGCGTTAACGTGCGGCGCGGCGCGTTAACGCGCAAGGGAAGCGATGAGAGCCAGCGCGGCTTCGTCCAAAATGTAAACGTCAATCGAGGGCGCAGGGCCGAGCGCGACGCTCCATGCGGGCGCGCTTTTTTGGCGCAGGGCCGACAGCAGCGCGTCATTACTGCGATAACGACGACCGCGCGCCGCGATAATAAAATCTCCCGCCGCCAATTCCTTCAGCGCAGGCGGGTCCGAGAGAGAGACCGAGCGCAGGTCAGGACGATTCGCTTGCGCGCCGTAGTAAGCCGTCAAGTTCGGCGTCTCGCTCGCCAGCCTTGCGCCCGGCCCGGCCCGCCGCGCAATCTCAAACACGGCCTCACGCACGCTCGAATCATAAAACTCATCGTGCGGAAAATAGTCTCCCGCGCGGGCGCGTTCGCCGCCGAGCAGATTTGAGTAGAGCCTATAATGCGGCGTGCTCTGCGCGGAGGCCCACGCCGATGCGAGTAGCGCCAGCAGCAGGACGCCTGCGCGCGCGTAAAGGTGGACTTGGCTGTTGTTCGTCAGTCTCATGCATTGGCGTGCGACAAAACGGCTGATGAACTGCAAGCCAAGCGCCGCCGTTATCAACACGATGGGCAGCGACATCGTGAAGTAGCGCGTAAACTTGCTGCCGACCAGCATGAACGGGATGAAGGCGATTAACGTCCAGAAGAGAAGAAAGAAACGACCGTCGCCAAGCTTGCGGCGCAGCAGCAGGGGCAGTCCGACGAGAAAGCCTGCGAGCGTCGTGAGCGGCAGCTTGATGCCGATAAAGACGAAGTAGAAATACCACGGCACGCCCTTGAGCCAGTCCATCATCTTGTGCGGGTAGAGCGTGCCTAAGAATTCGTAGCTGTCATGCCCGACGCGTTGGCCTTTGGCGAAGGCGAGCATCTGCTGCCATGTTCCAGGCAGCAGGATGGTCGGGTTGCACAAGAGAAACGCCGCGCCCATCACCACGCAGAAAATAAACATGCGCCACTTGCCCAAGCGCCAACGCGTTTGCGGGATGCCCTGGAAAATGTAGTAGTAGCTGATGCTGATGAAGATTAAAAACGGCACATACTTCGACGCGACCATCGCGCCAAACGCCGCTGCCGTCGCCCAGTAGTAAGGTTCCGGTCGCCCGCTCCCGCTCTCGGCTGTGCGTTGCCCGCGCAGCCAATAGATGTTCGCCAGCAGGAAGAAGAAGAGGAGCGGCGTGTCTTCCTTGACGATGCGGCTAAAACCTATCGCGCTCGGGTCAAAGGCCCACAGCGCCGCCGCGATGAGCGCCGCTTCGACGCCGAACAACTCGACAACGAGCAGATAAAGGAGGAGGACTGACAACGCCCCCATCAACGCGTTTGGCAAACGCAACGCCGCCTCCACTGGGACGTGAAGCCGCGCCGGAGAGCTTGCGACCAAACGCGTCGAGTTCCACTTTTCGGCGGCGATGAGGCTGCCCGTCAGCAAGGCTTTCATCAAGAGCGGGTGCTCGCTGTTGATGGAAGTCAATCCGTGGGCGCGGTAGTCGGCCACCGCCGTCAGTTTGTTCAGCTCGTCATCGCTGAGACCTTCGGCGCTTGAACCGATGAGGCGAAAGCCGAACCCGGCCAAGACCAAAAGAGCGAGAATGGCAATCAATAATCTGCGGCTAAAGAAGAGACGCGTGCCCTCGTCGTCAAATAACTCTGGCCTTAAGCCGGCTGTGACGGCGGTGGTTGTCGCGGCAGACAAGTTTCACCTTCTCCTCGGTCCAGAGCGGCTAAGAGAGCGTTAGAGACCCGCGTGTGATGAGTCTATCATTAGAGCCTTGAAACTACTGCCAGCGGGGTGTTCAAATATTCCTTGCAATTCCCTTAAAGATAGTTCAATCTATGCGACGTTCGACCCCGGATTGCCTCCTGCTTTGGCGCGCCCGAAATGGACCGCAAAAAGTGAGAGTTCCCAAATCAAACCCTTGCAGAGAAATCTTTGAAGTCCGTCGGGTCGAAGCAGCTCTTACCTTTTGCAATCGAAGAATCTGGGGTTGAAGCGAGCGTTTACGTCAATCCTCTAACAGTTACTCATCGCATGAAGGAGACCGCATGGCAGAAACTCAGGAACGAATAGCTGCTAACCCGACAGCCACAACACCGCCGCCCTTTCGCCTCGACGCAAAGCTTCATCAAATACTCTACAAGCCCGCATCGAGGCCGACGCTGGAACCCTTGCCCGAACCGGAAGTTCTGCCTGAGCCTCCATATCCGATTCATCCCGACCCGCAGGAGATGAGCGAATCCGAGTATCAGAAGATGAACGCCATCCGCACCTGGAAGACCTGGGGCGCGCCCTACTTTCGTTCGCGCTGGCACAGCAAGGAACTGCGCCCGATAATACCCTACCTGTTTACCGACTGGAAGTGTAATTACGATTGTCATTATTGCTGGTCGTATGACAACAAAGTGAAGGGCATGACCGAAGATGTCGCCAAGCGTTCGATTGACTGGCTGCACTCCATCGGCTCGCGCGTGCTCGCACTGATGGGCGGCGAGCCGCTCCTGCGCCCCAAGTTTATACACAAGATTGTCTACTACAGCGCCAAGAATGACATCTTCGTTTACCTGCCGACCAACGGGCGCTTGATGAAGCCGGATGTGATTGACCGTCTTGGCGACGCCGGCATCGCCACCGTCAATCTCGCCGTCGATTCCGTCAAAGAGCGAAAGGAATTGCCGAAGGCGCTGGAAACAATTCGTCCCTACTTCGATTATCTGGTCAAACGCCAGCGTTACTACGGCTACACCGTGATGTTCAATATCAACATCACACACATCAACATGGACGACGTGAAAGAGTTGACCCAAATCGCGCGCGATAACGGCATCGCCACCGATTACCACATCAACGAGACGCCCATGACCGAGCAGCCGCACTTCAAGCACCTTAACGAAAACCGTACTTACCTGACGCCCGACGATTGGGAGAAGGTCGATGACCTGCTCGACTATCTCAACGACTTGCGAAAAAACCACGGCTACAAGATGGCGAACCCGTCGCAGCACATGGAAGACATGAAGAAGCTGATGCGCGGCGAAGTCACGCCTTGGGATTGCCGCGCCGGACAAAACTCTTTGATTATTCGCACCGACGGCACGCTCGCCCCCTGCTTCCCGATGTATTCGGCCACACACGATTGGGGCACCATCGGCAACCACAAATTCGATGTCAAACAACTGGACGAGATGAAGTCCGAATGCTCTAAGCATTGCCTCTCGACCTGCAACTACATTCTCGGCTACTGCTACGACACGCGGCGCGTGCTGACATGGGCCTTGAAGCAAGCCATGCACGGCTTCAAGGGAGCTTCCAACGGCTTCTAAAGCAACGCGCAGGATTGATGCATCACGGATGAAAGCGTGGCTGCTCAAAAGCAGAGCAGCCACGCTTTTATTCTTGCGGCCTGACACTTAACAAGCGCCTTCGATTTAATCTTGACCCGCAGGACTATTTTGGGATACTTTCCAAGTCGCCGCCAGGGACAAAACCCCGCTCGGCTCTGGTTGCGCATTCGCCGCCGACTTTCTGTCATCAACGAGTTGTCAAAACTCGTTTCGTTATTACTCAAACATTAACGCACGGCTCGATGCTCTAAGCCCCCATAAGGAGAATTGATTGATGAAAAGCCGGACTTTACTTCTCCCCCTCGTCGTCTTCGTGTGTGTGCTGTCGCTGCTCGCCCCCGTCGCCAACTCAAGCGATCAGCCGTCAACGTCCACCAACTTCTTATCATCGGCGGAAACAGAGATGCTGGCGGAGATGAATCTGGCGCGCACACAACCACAGCAGTATGCCGCTCACCTCGAAGAGTTTAAGCAATACTATCAGGGCCAACGCCTCTTGCTGCCCGGCGCGAAGCGCGCCATCAGCACGTTTGACGGAGTCGGCGCGGTAGACGAAGCCATCAATTATTTGCGTGCCGCGAAGCCAGCGCCCGCCTTAGAAGCAGCCGAGCCTGCGTTTTTAGCGGCTAAGGACCACGGCGCGGATTTGCTGTCTAACGGCATCACGGGCCACATCGGCAGCGACGGCACAAAGCCGAATGAACGTGTTGACCGTTATGGAAAGTGGCTGGGGGGAATTGGCGAGGCCATCGTCTATAAAGTTGATACGGCCAGAAACAACGTCATCGGGCTTATCATAGATGACGGAAATGCTCAGCGCGGTCATCGCCACGACCTTTTTAACCCGGATTACCGCTTCGCCGGACTCTCGCTTAGCGAACGCAGCGCCAACGGGCAAGTCTGCGTCATCGTTTATGTCGGCGGCTTCTCGAAGAAAGCGGGCGCGGCGAAAGCGGCGAATCCAGCCCCAGCTTCCGCCGAAAGCGTCCCACAGCAAGCGGCCAAAGCATCAACTCGCAACCAAGCTCGACAAAAGAAACAGTAGCCCCCTTGAGAGTTAATCCGGGCAGCAGGGAAGCGGCGCGCTTCCGCTTCGCCTCCCTGCTGTTTTTATATTTTCGCGTCCCGCTCTTTACCTCGATGAGAGGAGCCTTCTACCGCAGGTTGAACAGAACATCGTCGCGCGCCCACGGCGGAATGGAATGAGGGCCGCAAATTCTAACACAAGAGACGATCCTATCAGGAAGAAGCGTGAACGCACATTTCAGATGCCGGAACGAGATACCGAAACGAGATACCGGAACAAGAAAGGCGACCAGCAACGGTCGCCCTTCGTGATTGAATTAAGATGGCCGAGTAGGGTTTGAACCTGCGACCACCTTTGTGCTTATTTCATCTCGCTTCATACTTTGTTCCGGCTGTTTGCAGCATGAGCTTTGAGACTCGATAAAATTTGTTGCAATAAATATTGCAAGGCGTTAATCTGACGCATTGTGAGTGTCACTTCCTCGCCGGACTCTCGGCAGACCGACGCTCTCATCGCACACAAATACTGAGCCGCCGTTGAGCACGCTCACGGCAGCGTCGCACTACTGAATGGTGGCGTGACTGTTAGAACAGCGACAGCACGCTTTGCAGGATATTCAGCGTAATCTCTGTGACTAAATCGGCAGCCGCCGCAGTCGCGGAATCTTGACCGTCAGTCTCCAATGGTGCGACCGCTGGGGGCGGTGGGGGCGGTGGGTCAACAATACCATTGCCCATGTTTCCAGCATATGCACAAACGGAAAGTGCTAACATTAACATTAACGCTCGTAGAGCTTTCATCTCGGTTTTTCCCTTTCGGTTTAATGAAATTTGATCAACTTAGCCGTCACGTTAGTAAAGAGCGTGGCGGCTGTAATGTCTTTGCCGCATTTTTGCAAACATACAGAAAGGCAAGCCTCACATGAATTTAGCAGATAGCCAACTAAAACAACTAGACAACCTTTCGCTCCCGCAGGCCGAGAGCGTTTTACAGTGTTGCCATCTGGCGGCAGAGTTTATCCATGCTGGGCAATATGAATCGGCATGTGAGGCCTTGGGTGAATTGTGGCCGGGAGTCGGGAGACGGCCCGAAATAGAGACGCTGAAGCCCAGCGCCGCCGCCGAAATGCTGTTGCAATGCGGTACGCTTTCCGGTTGGATAGGCAGCGCACAGCATCTCTCCGGCGCACAGGAGAAAGCCAAAGACTTGCTCTTTGAAGCGCTCCGCATGTTCAAGACGCAAGGCCATCATGCGAAGGTTTCCGAGGCGCAGTTTGAACTCGGCATGTGCTACTTCCGTCTCGGCGCTTACGATGAGGCGCGGGTGGTTCTTGATGAAGCTCTCAGCCAGCTTGGGGAAAAAGATATTAACCTGCAAGCGAAAATCCTCATTCGTCATACCCTCATCGAAATCTGGACGGGACGTTATCACGACGCTTGGAGCATCCTCGAAAAAGCCAGAGAATTCTTTGAGGCGAGCGGAGACGCGCTCAAGGGCAGATGGCACGGTCAAAAGGGACTCGTCTTGCAAAGGCTGTCTCTAACC
>CAZEZJ010000227.1:0-8165 GCA_964516695.1 uncultured Blastocatellaceae bacterium | reverse complement strand
CGGGCAAGTCCACCACCATCAAGATGCTGACGGGCCTTCTCGCTCCGACGAGCGGCCAGATGCGCGTGTTGGGCCATGACCTTGAAGCGGAAGCGCTGGAAGTGAAGCGGCGCATCGGCGTCGTTCCCGAAGACTTAAACCTCTTCGACCGCCTGACGGGCGCTGAGATGTTGACCTTCACGGGCCGCATGTACGGGCTGGAGCGCGCCGACATCGGTCTGCGCGCCGCCGAACTACTAGCCTTGATGGAACTCGACGGCGAGCCGAAAAAACTCGTGGTCGAATACTCACACGGGATGAAGAAGAAGCTCTCTTTGGCCTGCGCCCTGATTCATCGCCCTGAAATTCTTTTTCTGGATGAACCCTTCGAAGGCGTTGACGCCATCGCCTCGCGCACGCTCAAGAATCTGCTCTCCAAGCTGACCGAGCGCGGGCTGACCGTCTTCTTGACCTCACACGTCCTGGAGATTGTCGAGCGGCTCTGCACAGACATCGCGATTATCTCGCAAGGGCGGCTCGTCGCCGCCGGCTCGCTCGACGAGCTGAAGCGCGGCATTCGTGTTGAAGACGACGGGCAAGCGGCGAGCGGCCCGATGTCGCTCGAAGAGTATTTCATACACGTCGTCGGCGGCGTCCGTCAGACGGACGACGACGTTTTACAGTGGCTCGGTTGATTTTCTCTTGAGCGTAGGTGCCGGATTAAGCTGTCGCGGATTGAAGCGCGCCGCGCACGCGCGCGGTCTCGTTCTCAAAGATGAAGGCGAGAGATTTATAAATCAGCTTGGCACAGAGAAAGGCCGAGGCGTCTTGGCCTTCGACGTAGGAGTATTCCGTTAAGTCCATGCCGACGACGCGGCGCTTGCGGGCGAGCGTGCGAATCAATCCGATGGTTTCGTACCAGCCGAGGCCGCCCGGCTCAGGCGTTCCCGTTTGCGCGACGAGCGAGGGGTCTAGGCCGTCAATGTCAACGGTCAAGTAAACGTTTTCCGTCAAACCGTCAACCGCCGCATCCCACCAATCCGAGCGCCCGACAATGTCTTTGGCCCAGAAGATACGCGTCGGCAAGTCATTGAGCGAGCGCGCCTCCTCAGCCGAGATGGAACGAATGCCACACTGGACGGACGGCAAGCGCATGTCGCGAACAACGCGCGCCATGATGGAAGCGTGCGAGTGCGGCGTGCCGTCGTAGGTGTCGCGCAAATCTGCATGAGCGTCTATTTGCAGAATCGAGAGGTTCTCGTAGCGCTCTGCATGTGCGCGGATGACGGGCGCGCTCACGGAATGCTCGCCGCCAATCATCGTCACGAATTTATTTGTCGCGACCAATTCGCGCCCGCGTTCGTAAAGCGACTGCATCATCGCGGCGGGCGGGTCAATCGAAGGCGACTCCGGCAACGTGTGTATGCCGAGGCGGTAAACTTCCGCATCGGTCTCCTCGTCGTACAATTCCATATTGCGCGAGGCTTCGATAATCGCCTCCGCGCCGCGCCCCGTTCCGGTCCCATAAGAGACCGTGCCCTCATACGACACGGGCCAGACCACAACACGCGCCTGCTCAAAACTCGAAAACTCTTCCTCGGCAATCCCGCCGAAGTTAATGGGTAAGTTTGCTGATTCAGACATGAGCGAATTTTACAGAATTTAGAAGTCAGTAGCCAGCATCAAAAGCAGGATGCTATACTCCATTTGATGAAAGTTTTGAATTACACGGTCATTATGACGGCGGATGAGACAGGCGGTTACGTCGTTACTTGCCCTGCGCTGCCGGGGCTAGTAACCGAGGGTGACACGCTTGAAGAAGCACGCGCGATGGCCGCCGATGCCATCCGTGGTTATCTCGAAGTTCTTATTGAAGACGGAGAGCCGATTCCTACCGATAACGCAATCGCTGAAGAGATAGCTGTCGAAATTGCTTGATGCAAACCGCCTTATCCATGCTTTGCTAAAGCAACTCTAAAAAATCATCCACACTAAACCCGGCTTGATTGAGAATTGACTGAAGTGTGCCGGGCTTTAAATCCTTATTGTGATAGGGAACTGTCGCAATTTGTTTCCCTTTTCGCAGGATGTAATGACTGCCCGTTATCCGCCTGATTTGAAAGCCGCCTCGCTCCAGCGCTTTGATAACCTTTTTCGGTTTTAGGGCGGGCAGTCTTTTAGACATCGTTTGCTTCGCTGATAGAATTAAGAGCCAACAGCCAGCAGAAAATCAAAGCTGACCGTTGGCTCTTGTCTTACAAGCAAGGGCTTTTTACGGAACCTCAATCGTTAAATCACGGCCCGTAAACGTGAAGTTGGGGCGCTTGCGGCCCTTCATGTATTTGGCGGCGGTTTGCGAAAGCGCGGTGACGAGAATCGGCAGCGCGATGGTCGCGTCGCAGTTGACGTAGGCCGTGTGCGCGCCGCGCGCCAGCTTGCCGTAGATGAGCGATTCGTCGTTGGCCGTAGCGCTTGAGCGCCCGCCCGGATGCGGTGCGTCCGTGGCCACCGTAATCGCATACTTGTGGCCGCGCGCAGGGGTCTTGACGATGTTGGTCGCAATTTCCATCTGCTGAATAAAACTCTTCGACGTGCCGCCACCGAGATTGATGACGCCGGTGACGCGCGCGCGGGCCGCAATCTGCGTGATGTCGAGCACGTCCTGCACGATGTCAAACTGAAAGTTGTTCTTCTTCTCAAAGCGCGCCGCCGCAATGCCGATGGCAAGCGAGCTATCGGCAATAGCCGGACAGAAAATCGGGACGCGCGCCTTGTAGGCTGAGGTGAGCACGCCGTCTTCGGTGGCAATTTCGGCTAGTTCGCGCCCGACCAAGTGTAGGAATTCGCGCGTCGAGTAGGGGCGCGTTTGGTCTAGTTGGTTGGCGAAGCCGCCGACCCATTCGTCCGCCTCTCTATACTCTTCATCGCTCGCCAGCAAATCCCACATGCGGTTAATCTGCGAGGCTTCCAGTTCGGCATCCGTCATTGAGGGGTGCGCCTGAAAATGGTGGCGGCCCAAAGTCTCGTGCAGGTCGTGGAAGATAATCGAGCCGGAGAGCACGAGCACGTCGACGAAGCGGTTTTTGATGACGTAGGCGAGGAGTCGCCGCATTCCGGCGGGAATCAGCGCGCCTGAGCCGGCGACGAAAACGGTCGTGTTGTCGCCGAGCATGTCGAGCCAGATGCGATGCGCTTCCGCGAGTTGGCGTCCGCCAAAGCCCGTGCCCTCCATCTTCTCCAACAGCCCGGCGACGGAGCGGTCGCGATCCACCTGCACGGGCCGTGTCGGGACGGTCAGATATTTCGAGGGTCTAGGTTTTCGTTGCGTCACCATAAAGTTTTCTCCAAAACAAGTGATAGGTGATAGGTGATAGGTGATAGGTGATAAGAGAAAAACTTGTTTCTTTTACTCATCACCTCTCACTTATCACCTATCACTGTTTTTAACGCTTGCCGCGCGGGGTTTTGCCGTTAATTGCCAGATACGTGTAAGAGTCGAAGCGTGATTCGTAATACTCGACCAATTCAGCGCCCTCGGCTTCCGTCAATTCTTCATGCTTGACGCGTTGCGCGATCAGGCGGCGGAATCCTTCGTGCATCATGCTGCGCTCGTAGCGCGCTCGCTCTGCCGCTTCGCCGATAGATGTGCCCTTAATTACTTTCTTAATCAGATAGCCGTCTTCGTCTATGTGAATGTGGGCTTCGTGGGGCGTGCCAAACAAGTTGTGGTTATTGCCCATCACTTCCTGATACGCGCCGACGAGCATGAACGCGATATAGTACGGCTCGCCCTCCGTCAGCGGATGCAGTTCCAAGACTTGTTTGACATCGTGTAAATCAACAAACTTATCAACGATGCCGTCCGAATCGCAGGTGATGTCGCAAAGCGTCGCGTATTCGGTCGGCGGCTTGTTGAGCTTGTGGATGGGCACGATGGGAAACAGTTGGTCGATGGCCCAATGGTCGGGCACGGAGCGGAAGACCGAAAAATTCGTCAGATACTTGGCGCACAACAGCCGCCGCAAATCGTCAAATTCTTCAGCCACATACTTAGCCTGCTGCGCATACTTATCGGCGCGCTCGCAGACATCCCAAAACAACACTTCGCCTTTGGCGCGGTCTTCCAAAGAAATCAGACCGAGGTTGAACATCGTGAACAACTCCTCGCGATGTTCGAGCGCGTCGTGGTAATACTCGCGATAGGTTTTGACGTTGATGGTCTCGCGTAAATCGCCAAGCTCGACGACGACCTGCGGGTCGTCTTCGCCAATCTCCATCGGAGAGATGTCTTCGACAACGGTTTCAATCTCGTCTTGCACGTTGGTGACGAGGATGGCGTGATAGGCTGCCAAGTAGCGGCCCGATTCCTGAATGATGGTCGGGTGCGGAACGTTCTCGTCGTCGCAGACCTGCTTGATGGTGTAGATAACGTCGTTGGCAAACTCCTGCGCCGTGTAGTTAGCGGAAGAATCAAAGGCCGTCTTCGAGCCGTCGTAATCAACGGCCATCCCGCCGCCGACATCGAGCAAGTCAATCGGCACTTTCATCTGCCTGACTTTCGCGTAGACGCGCGCGGCCTCTTTCATAGCGTTCTTGATGCGCTTGATGTCTGTCAACTGCGAGCCGATGTGAAAGTGGAGCAGGCGCAGCATGTCTATGCGTCCGGCCTCCTGCATCCGGTGGATGACTTCGAGAATCTCTGTCGTCGTTAAGCCAAACTTGGCCGCCTCGCCGCCCGATTTTTCCCAGCGCCCGCTGCCCTTAGAGTAGAGCTTGACGCGCATCCCGATTAAAGGGAAATTGCCTTCGTGCTCATCAGCGATGCGGAGAATGTGGCCGAGTTCGCTCAATTTCTCGATGACGATGACGACGCGCTTGCCCGATTGCGCGCCGACGTAAGCCAACTTGATAAACTCCTCGTCTTTGAAGCCGTTGAGAACGAGCAAGCTATCCGCCGCTTGGTCTAAAGCGAGGGCGGCGTAAAGCTCCGCTTTAGAGCCTGCTTCGAGGCCGAAGTCGTAGCGCGAGCCTTCGCGCAAGTATTCCTCGACGACCGCGCGCTGCTGGTTGACCTTCATCGGGTAGACGCACATGTGCGCGCCCTGATATTCGAATTCGCGGATGGAATTACGGAAAGCGCGTTGCAGCTTGCGCACCTGGCTGGCGACGAGCTGTGGAAAACGGAGCAGGATGGGAGTGTTGATGCCCCGGCGCGCCAAATCTTCTATAATCTCTTTCACGTCCGCCGCGCGCGCGTCCGATTCAGACGGATGCACAATCAAGTTACCTTTGCGATTGATGTCAAAGTAACCCGCACCCCAATTTTCTATACCATAGGTTTCAAGCGTCTGTTCAATAGCCGTGGTCAATGCGCGGTCTCCTGCCTTGCCCGCCGCTCGGCTGCGCGCAGGCCCCTTGTTAGTGAGGCAAGCCTCAACCCTACGTTCGTGTCGAAGCGGAATGTCATGGTTGGTACACTAGGCGGCGAATGTACCAGAAAATGCGAGGTCGGACAATAACTATTTTTTTTTGGTCGGCCACGGCTAAAAGCGGTTAAGTGGACGCGAGAGATAGGTTTAAGTCTGGAAACTGCCATCGCGCTCTCCTCCTCATCTCATTTGTTTGCAGCGAAAACCTTGACAGAACGCCACGCCGGACTATAATGCAAAGCTTTTTACGCGCTGCCGCTATGTATTTTTGGACGCACGCTGCGCATCGCACATCATCTGCTATTATCAAATCCAACCGCTCTGCTGATAATCACAGCGCGGCTCGAACCCCTAACACTCCCTACACAACTCAGGAGATTACATGAACGCAAAAACTGCCATGAAGTATGTCAGCGAACAGGGAGCCAAATTCGTCTCCGTTCGCTTCACGGATTTACCGGGTGCGTGGCACCACCTGACCTTTCCTATTGGCCAACTCAGCGAAGACTCTTTTGAAGACGGCTTCGGCTTCGACGCCTCATCTTTGCGCGGATGGGCGGCGATTAACGAATCCGACATGCTGCTCGTGCCCGATGCTTCGCGCTATTGGATGGACCCGTTTGCCGAAGAGCCGACCGTCTGCTTCATCGCCAATGCCGTTGACCCGATTACCAAAGAGGGCTATCCCTTCGACCCGCGCTCGGTCGCCACGCGCGCCGAAAGTTATTTGAAGTTTACAGGCCTCGCAGATACCGTCTTCTTCGGCCCGGAGGCAGAGTTCTTCGTCTTCGATTCCGTGAAGTTTCACAACGACCAGAACTCCGCCGGCTTCACCGTTGATTCAGACGAAGGCCACTGGAACAGCGGGCGCGGGGCAGACGAGTTTAGCGGCACGAATCTGGGCTACCGCATTCGCGCCAAAGAGGGCTACGTTCCCGTTCCGCCCACAGACTCTTTGAGCGACCTGCGCTCGGAAATCTCCCTCACCCTCGGTGAGGTCGGCATCAACGTCGAGTGTCATCACCACGAGGTTGCCACCGCCGGACAGTGTGAGATTGATTTTCGTTTCTCGACGCTTCTGGGCACCGCCGACAATCTACAACTCTTCAAGTACGTCGTGCGCAACACGGCCTACATGTACGGCAAGGCCGCGACCTTTATGCCGAAACCGCTCTACGGCGACAACGGCTCAGGGATGCACTGCCACCAAAGCTTATGGAAAGATGAAAAGCCGCTCTTTGCCGGAGACGGCTACGCCGGACTCTCCGAGATGGCTCGCTTCTACATCGGCGGGCTGCTGAAACACGCGGCGGCGGTCGTTGCGTTTGCCGCGCCGACCACCAATAGCTACAAGCGCCTCGTCCCCGGTTTTGAAGCGCCCGTCAATCTGGCTTACTCGGCCAGAAATCGCTCCGCAGCGATTCGTATCCCTATGTTCTCGACCAACCCGAAGCAGAAGCGCCTTGAGTTTCGTCCGCCCGACCCGTCTTGCAACGCTTACCTTGCGTTCTCCGCGATGTTGCTCGCGGGGCTTGACGGCATCCAGAATCGTATTGACCCTGGCCAGCCGCTCGACAAGGACATTTACGACCTCTCGCCCGAAGCGCTCAAAGACGTGCCCAGCCTGCCGGGTTCGCTCGACGAATCTTTGAAGGCGCTCGAAGCCGACCACGCTTTCCTGCTGAAGGGCGATGTCTTTACGCCGCAGTTAATCGAGCGTTGGATTACCTACAAGCGCGAGAAAGAGATTCAACCGCTCAGGATGCGTCCTCATCCTTTGGAGTTTGGGATGTACTTCGACATTTAATCCGCTGTCTCTCGGATAGCAGGCGTGAGACTGACCAAAAACGGGCCGGAGGAGATAAACTTACTCTTCCGGCCCGCGCTTGTGTAATGAACAAATCGGCGCGCTTGCACAACGCGCATGTGAAGGGCAGCGCGACGGGCTTGCTGGAAGTTCTGCTGCGGTTATTTTAAGCTCTTGGTTGTCATACTCTAGCTGACAAACGCCTTGCCTGATATTGACGAAAAAGTTGATGCGCTCGTGCGCGACCTGCCGGACGCTGAAGGCGCGCGCCTCTTCTTCGAGCGGCTGACGAGCGCGCACCCGCGCGCGGTCAAAACTCTCACGCGCGACGCTGGCCTGCTCTCCGACGCGCTGGCGCTGGCGGCGTGGAGTCCGCTGCTGGCGACCACGCTTGCGCAGCACCCGGATTACCTGTCGTGGCTGGCGCGCGAGCGCGGGCAAACGCGCGTCAGGACACGCGAGGAATTCGGTGAATCGCTCGCTCGCTTTCATCTGACCAACTCTCAACTTGATGCGCATATTCTGGTCGCGCGCTTTCGCCGCCGCGAGTTGCTGCGCATCTACCTGCACGACATTCGCCACATCAGCACTCTGATTGAGACGACAGAGCAACTCTCGAACTTGGCCGACGCCGTGCTCGAACACGCGCTCAGCCTCGCGCGGCAAGACTTGGAAAATAAGTACGGCGCGCCGCAATGCACGGACGAACGCGGGCGCACGCGGACCGCAGACTTCTGCATCGTCGCCCTCGGCAAGCTAGGCTCCTATGAACTGAACTATGCTTCCGATATTGATTTGCTCTTTCTCTATTCGGACGACGGCACGACGAGCGGGCGCGGCACGCGCGGGACGACAACCAATCGCGAGTATTTCGTCAAGCTGGCCGAAACGGTGGCGCGCATTGTGGGCCAACAGGCGGGCGAAGGTGCTGCTTACCGTGTTGATTTGCG
>CAZEZJ010000226.1:0-8168 GCA_964516695.1 uncultured Blastocatellaceae bacterium | reverse complement strand
CCATTCCCTTCAAGTCCCAATCGTCGCGAAACTCATCCGACGGCTGATGATAATGGGCCGTGTTATAGGCACGAAACTTTTCTTCGCCCCACTCTTTCGTGCGCCCGACGAAATCCCTGCCCTCCTTCAGGCTGATGGAAGGCACGCCCGCCTTCGCAAACGGAAAATGGTCGGAACGATAGAATGAACCCTGCTCAGGGCGCGGGTCTGGCGAGACCGTCATCTGCCGCTCACGCGCAATCGCCTCGACGATTGATTGCAGCGACGAGCGTTCAGCGCCGAGCGGCACGAAGTCGCGCGTGAGGCCGAGAATGTTCATCGAGTCTATGTTCACGTTGGCGGCTGTCTTCGACAGCGGCACAAGCGGGTGCTGCGCGTACCACTCAGCGCCAAGCAAGCCCTGCTCCTCAGCCGTCGGCAGCAGAAACAGAATCGAGCGTCTTGGTCTCTCGTTCGCGGGAAGCTCAGTCAGGATTCTGGCAATCTCGATGAGCGAGGCGATGCCCGAAGCGTTGTCAACCGCGCCGTTATAAATTTTATCGCCTCTCGGGTTTGGCTCTCCGATGCCCAGATGGTCCCAGTGGGCCGTGTAGACCACAAACTCGTCGCGCAACTGCGGGTCGCGGCCCGTCAGAATGGCGGCCACGTTTGGAGCTTCGACAGGTTTGACCTCGCTGCGCAGTTTGGTGACGGCCCTTAAGTTGAGATTGACGGGCCGAAAATCGCGCGAGGCAGCTTGCGTGCGCAGCTTGTCTAGGTCTTGATTCGCGAGCCGCAGCATACGGCGCGCCGCAGCGTCCGTCATCCACGAGCGCATTTTCAGGAAAGGCTTTTCATCATTGGCCTGCCGCGCCACATCAAAACGCCACGAGCCATTCGAGGTGCGCACGACGCTCCAGGGATAGCCCGCCGATTCGTCCGTGTGCAGCAGAATCACGCCCGCCGCCCCGCGTCGCGCCGCTTCTTCATATTTATACGTCCAGCGTCCGTAGTAAGTGAGCGCGCGGCCTCCGAACAAATTTGGTTCGGAGGCAGTCGCGGGCGGGTCGTTGACCAGCATGACGAGAATCTTATTGCGGTAATCCTGGGCATCGCCCTTGTAATCATTCCAGCGCTGCTCCGGCGCATCAATGCCGTAACCGACGAAAACCAACTCGGCATCAACATCAACTTCCGCCGTCTGCGCGCCCGTGAAGGCGACGAAGTCTGTGGCGAAATTAAAATTCTCCTGCTCTGCGGAACCGCGCGGCAGAATGGTGAGCGTTGTATCTGGGTTAACCTTGACGCCGACGAGCGAGACGGGTTGAAAAAAGCTTCCCTGCGCGCCAGCGCCCTTTAACCCGAGCGCCTCGAATTGAGCGGCGATGTATTTGGCGGCCAACTCGCCGCCGCGTGCGCCCGTTCCGCGTCCTTCGAGCAGGTCGTCGGAGAGAAATTTGATATGAGCGCGCAGCGCGTTTTCGTTAATCGCTCCGGCGGCTGTCGTTCGCTGTTGGGCAAACGCGCTGGCGGTAATCGCCAAGATAAGGAACAGGGCAACTGGAAGTTTGGGTGGCTTTGTGGTCTTCATACGCACCTCTAATGTCAACGCCAAGTCAAAATAGTAACTGCACCGCTTCATCACTCTCATCAACTTCAACCCCAATGAGCGGTCTATCCCATCGCCCGCTCTGACTGTTCGACATAAACCGTAAAGCTGCTCGCAAGCTGCAACTGTTAACGATGACCTTTGATGAGCGCCATCGCTTCGGCGCGCGTGCGCGAGTCTTTCTGGAAAGCGCCGAGCACTTCGGAAGTGATTGTAATAGCCCCTGGCTTTTTAACGCCCCTGAGCGTCATGCAAGTATGTTCGGCTTCGATGACGACCATCACGCCGAGCGGTTTCAAGTGCGCATAAAGCGTGTTGGCGATTTCGGAAGTCAGGCGCTCTTGCACCTGCAAACGACGCGCGAAGGCTTCGGCCAGCCGCGCTAGTTTCGACAGACCTAGAATGCGGCCATCCTTCGGGATGTAAGCGATGTGGCATTTGCCCATGAAGGGGGCCAGATGATGCTCGCATAGAGAGGCGAGGCTGATGTCTTTGACAATCACCATCTCTCGATGCGTATCGCCGGGCAGCGGACGGACGTGCTGTTTGGGGTCTTCATCCATGCCTGCCGTCAGCTCCGCGTACATCTGCGCCACACGCCGGGGCGTCAACTGCAAGCCATCGCGGTCAGGGTCTTCACCGATGCCTTCCAGTATCAAACGCACACCCTGCGCTATCTTTTCCAGGTCAACTCTCTTGTCAGTTTCTTCTGCGATTTCTCGATTCTCCAATCAATGACGTTGAAAAACAATAATCTCACGCACAGGCGCACAGGCGCAAAGACCAAGACAGCCAGGCAAACTAAGCTAAGATTTCCTTTGCGATAAAGCAGCGCGAACCGCTGCCTCGACGACGCGCAAGGCGACGCCCGCGCGCTCTGCCGCCGCCCGACACTGCTCATATTCCGGCATCTCTTTAACCACCTGACCATTCAGACGCGCCACCTTAACGTCAATCTCCCCGAAAGCCGTTTCCACCCGCACGACCTCGCGCAACAGCGCGCTCCGTTCCACTTCGTAGCAACGCACGCCGAGCGTCGTCGTCTCCCTGAACACCAACTCCGTCATCGCTTCACGCTCAGCCTGACGGCACAAAATCGAGAGCAAAACGCCCGGGCGATTCTTCTTCATCTGCACGGGCGTCAAATAACAATCGAGCGCCCCCTTCGCCAGCGCTTGCTCCATCACGTAGCCGAAAAGCTGCGGAGACATGTCGTCAATATTAGTCTCAATCATCAGCAAGCGTTCAATCGTCGTAACAGCCGCGCTTTCATCGCAGCCTAGCATCACGCGCAGCACGTTCGGAAAATCATCATACTCTCGCGCGCCGGCCCCATAACCCGTCGCCTCGATTCTCAAAGGCGGCAGCGGCCCGTAGTCTTCACAAACTGTCCTGATAATCGCCGCGCCCGTCGGCGTCACCAATTCTCCACGAATCTCCGTCGAATAAACGGGGACGCCTTTCAATAACTCCGCGACTGCCGGAGGCGGAACGGGAAACACTCCGTGGGCCATCTTCACCGTCCCGCTCCCGACATGCAGCGGCGAACAAGCGAAACGCTCTACACGCAGCAACTCAAAGCCGATGCAAGCTCCGACCACATCAACAATCGCGTCGAGCGCGCCGACTTCGTGAAAATGTATCTTCTCAACCTGCTCATTGTGTACGCGCGCTTCCGCTTCCGCCAGCCGCCTGAAGATGCTCGCCGCGCGTTCTTTCACCGCATCGCTTAAGCGAGAAGCGTTAATAATCTTGAGAATGTCGCTGAGATGACGATGCGCGTGTTCGTGGGCCGTGCGCACATGAGCGCGCGTGGCCGACAGGCCGGAGCGATTGACAGTTTCAAACTCTATTTCGTAGCCCGCGACATCAAGCAGCGAAAGCTGCTCGCGCAATGCTTGCGGGTCAACCCCGGCGCCGACGAGAGCGCCCAAAATCATGTCGCCGCTCGTTCCGGCGAAACAGTCGAAGTAGAGCGTCTTCATCTTGCGTCAAAGAGCGGTAGTATCTCGCCCGCTCGCCCGTTCAACGATTCATCACAGAGATGGGAAAGCGGTGTTTGCTCCGGGTTGATTTCCACCACGTAAGCTCCCGCCTCTTTAGCTATCTCAGGCAACGCCGCCGCCGGATAGACGACCGCCGACGTGCCGGCAACAAAGCACAACTCACACTCCGCGGCTTTTCCCGCCGCATACTCAAAAGCATTAACCGGCAGCATCTCTCCAAACAGCACCACGTCGGGCCGCATCGCTTCGCCGCATTCGAGACACACGGGCGGGCGCTCCGTTTCCGCCGTCTCTTCGCGCTGCTCGCGTAGCGCGCGGCAAGCTGTGCAACGAGCGCGCCAGATGTTTCCGTGCAGCTCTATGACGCGGCGCGAGCCTGCCGCCTGATGTAGCCCGTCGATGTTCTGCGTCACCAATGTGAAATCCGCAAAAAATTCCTGCCAGCGCGCCAGCGCCGTGTGTGCCGGATTCGGCGCGAGATTTTTGAGCAGGCCGCGCCTGTAATCGAACCACTCCCAGACGGCCGGTAAATCTCTCTGCACCATGCCCGCCGAAGAGATGACATCAAAGGGCAGCCCCTTCCAGACCGCCGCCTGTCCGCCGCCGCGAAAAACGGGAACGCCCGATTCGGCGGAGACGCCAGCGCCCGTTAAGACCAGCACACGGCGCGCCCGGCTAAATCGCCTGCGGAGTTCCTCACTGATAACGACTTGAAGTTTTTGCTGCATCAACTAAGCAAGACGGATGGTAGCAGAGCGCGGAAGAAAAGCAAGTAGCAGTAAAACGGATAAAGGAAAGCCTCCTCTGCTTGAAGTGTCTTTCCTTCATCCCTCATCGCTGCCACCCTCCTACTTCATACTTGCTCTGCGCTTGGGCTATACTGTTTGCTTTTCCGAGTGCGACCGTTGAAGACCTATGGCTTGAGGAAATGTTTCGGTGAGTTTGATTGATATTCAAAACAGTTTGCGAGAACGTGTGCGCGCGGCGGCGGCAGAGCTTTTCGGCGTCGCGCTCGAACAGGTGAGCGCTGAAGTTCCGCCGCGCACGGAGTTGGGCGATTTGGCCTTCCCCGTCGCCTTTGAGCTAGCCAAGCGTATCAAGCAGGCGACCGGCGAGAAACGCCCGCCGCGCGCCATCGCGGAACAACTCGGCAAGGAATTGGAAGCGACGCCTGAGGTGGCGCGCGTCGAAGTGGCCGGCGCTGGCTATCTCAATGTCTTCTACGACCGCGCCGCATTCCTCTCTTCATTTTTTGCGCGCACGGCGGCACAACCCGCAGCACCGAAAGTTTCGCCGGACACGCGGCCAAAGCGAATGGTCGAGCACACGAGCATCAATCCGAACAAGGCCGCTCACATCGGCCACGTTCGCAACTCGGTCTTGGGCGATACATTCGTGCGCGTCCTGCGCGGCGCACATGAGCGCGTCGAAGTCCAGAACTACATTGACAACACGGGCGTCCAGGTCGCGGATGTCGTCGTCGGCTTCATACACATCGAGCGAATGACGCTCGAAGACATACGCGCGCTCGACCGCTCGCTGCCACCCGAACGCCCCTTCGATTATTACTGCTGGGATTTATACACACGGGTCGGCCTCTTCTATCGCCAGGACAACCCAAACGGCGCGCCCGACCCCGAACGCTTAAAGCTCCGCGCCGAAACTTTGCACGCCCTCGAAGAAGGCGACAATGCGACGGCTGAGTTGGCCGACTATGTTGCGACGCGCAACGTCGAATGCATCCTCGATACGATGGAGCGCCTCGGCATTCGCTACGACGTGCTGCCCAGAGAATCCGAAATCCTGCGCTTGAAATTCTGGGACCGTGCCTTCGAGCGCATGAAGGAGACAGGCGCGATTCACTTTCAAACGGAAGGACGAAACAAGGGCTGCTGGGTCATGCCCCTCGAATCTCATACTGGAACCGACGAGCACGAGGCAGACAAAATCATCGTCCGCTCCAACGGCACCGTCACCTACACGGGCAAAGACATCGCCTACCAGCTTTGGAAGCTGGGCCAACTCGGGCTTGATTTTCATTACAAGCCCTTTCGCTCTTACGCGGATGGAAAACTAACTTGGATAACGACCGATGAAGCGCAGCCAATTGACACTTGCGAGCCGAGCGAAAGCGAACTGCCGCATTTTGGCGACGGCGCGACCGTTTATAACGTCATCGATTCGCGGCAGTCCTACACGCAGGATGTAGTGCGCAGGGGTGTGGCGGCGGTCGCGCCGGAAATTGGCGAGGAAGCGAGCGTGCATTTGGGTTATGAGATGGTCGCTCTTTCCATCGCGGCCTGTGATGAATTGGGATTGGAGTTGAGCGCAGACGACCGCGCTCGTCCTTACGTCGAGATGAGCGGGCGCAAAGGCGTCGGCGTGAAAGCGGACGACCTGATTAGTCGTCTGGAAACGAACGCGCTCGCGGAAGTCGAGAGTCGTCATGCGGAGCTTTCCGCGGACGAGAAACGTCAAACTGCGCACGCCATCGCCGTCGGCGCGCTGCGCTACTTTCTACTCAAATTCACGCGCAACTCCGTCATCGCTTTTGATTTCAAAGAAGCGCTCTCCTTTGAAGGCGAGACCGGCCCCTATTGCCAGTATTCGGCGGTGAGGGCCAATTCAATTTTCCGTAAATTAGAGCCAACAGCACACGCCACGGCCGAGACATTGATAGGACGAGAGTTGAATACTGACTCGGGCGTAAAAGAGCGTGTGACGGCGGTTTTGGAGGGCGAAGGCGGAGATGATATCTGGTCGCTCGTGGCTCTCGCCGCACGTCTGGAAGAGGTGGTCGCGCAGTCGGCCAGTTTGGCCGAGCCTTCTTACCTTGCGAAGTACACTTTTAATCTGGCGCGCGCTTTCAATCTTTTCTATCATCGCTTTCGCGTCATTGCCGAGGAGGATGCGACGCGGCGCGCGGTGCTGGTGGCCGTGGCCGACATCGCGCGCAGGCAGTTGACGGCATCCCTTCTGATGCTCGGCATTCATGTTCCCGAACGGATGTGAAGAATAGTCAAGAACACACATTTTCGCTGTACTTTTGGCAAATATCAGCACTATAAAAAGACTCGTCAGTTGATGGAGAAAATTGATGCTCATCGTAATGAAGACCGATGCCACTGAGCAGGAGATTGAGGGCGTTGTTGCCATTATCAACGAACTCGGATTTCGCGCTCATCCGATGCCTGGTGCGACGCGCACGGCCATCGGGATTACCGGCAATCAGGGAGCGGTTGATGTCTCGCGCTTTGAGAATCTGCCCGGCGTGGCCGAGGCCATTCGCGTCAGCAAGCCTTACAAGTTGATTACGCTCGATTTGCGACCCGAAAAGACAATCGTGCGCGTGGGCGATGCCTCGATTGGCGGCGAGGAATTGGCGATTATCGCCGGGCCGTGTGCCATTGAGAGCCGCACGCAGGCTTTCGCTATCGCTGAAACAGTCCGCCGCAGCGGCGCTCGCTTCTTTCGCGGCGGAGCCTACAAGCCGCGCACCTCGCCCTACGCTTTTCAAGGTCTGGGCGAAGAGGGCTTAAAGATTCTGGCCGAAGTGCGTGAAGTTTACGGCCTGAAGATTGTCACCGAAGCGCTCGACGAAGCGAGCGTTGATTTGGTCGAAAAGTATGGCGACATGATTCAGATTGGGGCGCGCAATATGCAGAACTTTAGCCTGCTGCGCCGCGTCGGGCGTTCGCCCCTGCCCGTCCTGCTCAAACGCGGGCTATCGGCCACGCTCGACGAATGGCTGCTGGCGGCTGAATACATTATGGCCGAAGGCAACTATGCGGTTGTGCTCTGCGAGCGCGGCATTCGCACGTTTGCGCAGCATACGCGCAACACGCTCGACTTGTCCGCCATCCCTGCCGTGCGTCGCCTGTCACACCTGCCGGTCATCGTTGACCCTTCACACGGCACAGGGAAAAACTACATGGTCACGCCGCTGGCGCGCGCCGGTGTCGCCGTCGGTGCCGACGGGCTGATAATAGAGGTTCACGACCAGCCGGAACGCGCGCTCTCCGATGGAGCGCAGGCGTTGACGCTGGAACAATATGACCAACTGGTTGACGAAGTGCGCGCCATCCATGATGTGATTGCGCCAACGCCCGTCAGTTGAATTTTCAATCGCGTTTGTAATTTCGAGGAGGTCAGTTATGGCGAGTAATACGAGAACGGAAGCGATGCCGGTCAACATCGGCATCGAGGAAAATGAGCGGCGCGAGATTGCCGACGGTCTCTCGCGTCTTTTGGCAGACACGTATCCGCTCTACCTCAAGACGCATAATTTTCACTGGAACGTGACGGGGCCGATGTTCCAGACCTTGCACCTGATGTTTGAGCAGCAATACAACGAGCTGGCGCTGGCCGTTGACTTAATAGCGGAGCGCATCCGCGCGCTCGGCTTCCCGGCCCCTGCGACCTACAGCGCCTTCGCGCGTCTCTCATCCATCAAGGAAGACGAAGGCGTGCCAAGCGCCACCGAGATGATTCGCTTGCTCGTCGAAGGACAGGAAACGGTGGTCAGAACTGCGCGCTCGGTCTTCCCCATCGTAGACCAATCGCACGACGAGCCG
>CAZEZJ010000225.1:4479-8192 GCA_964516695.1 uncultured Blastocatellaceae bacterium | reverse complement strand
GGGGTGTTCGGTGGGGACTAGTAAGTCGCAACTCCACAAGGCCAGAATGAAATTAAGGATGCTGCTCAAGAAGCATAATCCGGCGCTGTAAGATTCTTTTTAAGGACAGCAGAAAGCGAGGCAACGGCATTGACCTGTTGCCTCGCTTTTGCTTTGGTCAATTTTTAGCTTCTTCCAAAAATTACTTTAGAAAATGAGCTTGATGCCGAGTTGAACGTTGCGCGGCAGATTGGCTTGGCTGGTGATTCTGCCGAAGCTGGAGTTAGTCGGGTCCAGATTGGGGTTGTTGAATTGCGGGTGGTTGAAGGCGTTTAAGAATTCGCCGCGCAGTTGCAGCCGCATGGTTTCGTTGAAGAAGAAGCTTTTGATGAGCGACAAATCCCAGAGGTTGAGAGCTTGGCCGCGAAAGCCCGAAAGGCGCGAGGGGAACGTGCGTATATTGTCGGCGAGGCGAAGGCGCGGGTCTGAGCGCTGGCGCGATGGATTAATAACGCCTCCGACGCGCACGGCATCATCCGTGAAATAGAAACCGCCGGTGTCAAAAGCGGCGTCAATAGTAGAGCCGTTGATAGTGGTTCGAAGCGTGGCGGGGTCGCCATTGAAATAAAGGTTACCGAGTTCGAGCGGACGACCGCTCTGTGCCTGCCAGATGCCTTGCACCTGCCAGCCGCCGAAGATAGCGTCTGTTAGCTCGTTCCAGTTGTTTCCCCAGCGGCGTTGTTTGCCGAAGGGCAGTTCCCAGATGCCGCTGACGACGAGGCGGTGCGGCGCGTCGTTAATGGAGATGCGCTTTTCGTATTCCGTGTCCGTCGGATTCAGAAAGGAGACTCTTTCGAGCAGCTTCGACCAGGTGTAGCTGACGAGCAGCATGTAGTCGCGCGTGAAGCGCTTTTCGGCGCGAACTTGTCCTGAATGATAGATGCTTGAGCCGTCATCGCGGCGCGTGCGAATGTTGCCAAACTGCGGAAAGGGCCGCAGCAATTGCTGGCGCGGGACGGTCGCGCCGTTGAGACTCGTGCCGGGAGCAAGCCCTTGAAACGGGTTCGGGACGTTGGCGTTCAGGAAGTCAATCGTCGCCTGGTCGCGCACAGGGCTGTTGGAGAGAAACTGGCGCGGCACGGCGTTGAGAATGTCCGTCTCGGTCGTCAGGTCAAACCCACGATTGCCAACGTAGGCGAGTTCAAGGAGCCACTGACCGGGCAGTTCCCTTTCGAAGCTTAAAGACCAGCGCTGCGCCCGCCCGTTTTCTCTATCGGTGGGCACAAAATCAAGGTCGCGACCGATGAAGGTCGCGAGGCCGAGGCTCGCGCCCGGCGGTTGATTGATGCCATCGGGAAACGGCTCGAAGAGATTGGCACGAAATGTCAGCCCGTTATCGAGCGTCGGGACGAGGCTTGTGGGCTGCGAAAAGCCAGCTTGCTGCACGCCGTCAATGATGAAAGGAATCGCGTAGAGGGCCAAGCCTCCGCGCAAGACGGTGCGATTATCGAGACGATAAGCGAAGCCCAGACGCGGCTGAAAGTTATTCTTATCTCCTTGCCAAAACCCGCGCTCCGCTTCGCTGGCGAAGAGCAGCCCGCCGCGCACGCGAAAGTCTGCGGGCGCGATTTCGGGAATCGGGTTGGCGGCATACGCGGCGCGCGCCGCAGCCTCTATGGGACTACTGCCCGCTTCATCAAAGCCGCGCACGTTGCGGTTGAAGCGCTCGGTTGTCGGCGCTTCATAGTCGTAGCGCAGGCCCAAGTTGAGGGTCAGGTTGCGCGTGATTTTCCAATCGTCTTGAATAAAGATTGCGGTGTAGAGCGTTTGGTTTGAGCGGGTGGTGTTGCGTTCGAGGAGTCCGCCGGTCGGTTGGCCGAGGAGGAGGGCGGCGAGGTCTTGTCCGATGGGTGCGGCGGGCGAATCATCGAAGGGGCCGCGCGTGAAATCCGTGCGAAAGTCGTAGCGACCGGCGGCGTGCCCGGGGCCTCCGGCGTTTTCGCGGTAGACGCGAAAATCGTAGCCGGCGCGCAAGGTGTGGTTGCCTTTAATCTTCGTGACGGTCGGCTGCACGGAATAGACCGTGTGCGAAAAACGTGTGCCGAGGTTTTCTCCGAGCGGCGAAAACTCTACGGTCTCGAAGCGCGGCAGATAGGAGAAGCCTGCGAGCGCGGCTGCCGTGTTTGCTGAAAAGCCGAGCGTCGCGGG
This sequence comes from uncultured Blastocatellaceae bacterium, assembly GCA_964516695.1. Lineage (GTDB taxonomy): Bacteria > Acidobacteriota > Blastocatellia > Pyrinomonadales > Pyrinomonadaceae > DASVTR01. The sequence continues at coordinate 6,005 of CAZEZJ010000225.1, read as the reverse complement.
GTTGAATGCTCCTTCGTGTTGGCGGATGGTGGGCGAATCGAAGTTGGAGAAACCGGCGCGGAAGTTGAAGACGGTGGTGGGCGACTGCGTGTAAACGTGGTCATAGGTCGCGCCGTTGTTGTTGCGGAAGAGGAATGTGCCAATCGGGCGAATGCCGTTGACCGTGCCCGTCCAGTTGCCGCGCGACTCGCGACGGTTGTTGCGCGTGTAGCGGAAAAAAGCGTTGTGCCGCTCGTTGTAGGTGAAATCAAAACGCGCGGCTTCCGAGTTGAAAGTATCGGAGCGCGGGTTGGCGCTGATGAAGTTGTTGCGCCCCTGGGCGTCGCCCGTTTGGTTTGGGAGCGGATAAAACGAGAGGTAGGCGCGGGCGATAGGGCTGATGCGCTCCTGCGGAATGATGTTGCCGGGAAAGACTGAGCGCTCGATGCGCGAGCCATTGCTGCGGGCCGTGAGCGGGTCGTAGATTTGAATGCCGAGCGGCAGGAGCGCCGAGAAATCTCCATTTCTTTCCGCGAGCGTGGGCACTGTGAATTGCCCCGGCTCAGGGAAAGCATCCTTCAAGCCTTCGTAAGCGAAGAAGAAAAAGAAGCGATTGCGGCCCGACCAGAAGCGCCTGCCGCCTTCACCGAAGCGCGGCAGCAGAATTGGCCCACCGAGGCTTCCGCCATAACGGTTGTAGCGCAAAGCATCGCGCGGCTGGCCCGCACGGTTTAAGAAAAAATCGTTGGCCGAAAGAACGTCGTTACGGACAAATTCGTAGAGCGTGCCGTGCAAGGCATTTGAGCCGTTGCGTAGGGTAACGTCAATGATAGCGCCCGCCGTGTGTCCGTGTTGCGCGTCGAAGCTGACGGTGACGACCTTGAATTCCTGCACGGCATCCGCTGGCGGAACATAGGCGACGCGCGGCTGGCGGCTTTCCGTGTTGGGCGAGCCATCGAGCGTAAACTCGTTGCCGCCGGGCGCGCCGTCTGCGACGACAGACGACGTGCCAAGGTTATCGAAGGGGCGCGAAAATTTCAGGTCGCCTGTGAAGGTGATGCCGGGGGCCAGGCGCGAGAGGACAAACGGGTTGCCATCCGAGAGCGGCAATTCCGAGATACGGCGACGGTCAATGACCTGCCCACTGGAAGCGGTGCCCGCATCAAGCAGCGGCGCATCGCTCGCGACGCTGACAATCTCGGCCAGTTCGCCGACTTCCATCGTCAAATCGAGCGCGAGCTTATCGCCGACGCGCACTTCGACGTTCTCGCGCACGAGTTTCTTAAACCCGCGCGCTTCGATTGCCACATCGTAGCGGCCCGGCGTGAGGTAAAGCAGCGTGAAGTTGCCCGCTTCGTCTGTGCTAGTGGAGGTGGCAATCTTCGTGGCCGGATTCGTGGCGACTACTTGCGCGCCCGCCACGCTTGCGCCCGCCGCATCAACGACGCGGCCCGTGATTGACCCGCGAAACTCCTGGGCCACGGCGGGACGAATGATGACGAGCAGGCAGACGACAATCAGGGCGACGCCGTAAAAATCGAGCGGCG
>CAZEZJ010000225.1:0-4469 GCA_964516695.1 uncultured Blastocatellaceae bacterium | reverse complement strand
GCGCTTGAGTCGAAACTTCGGCTGTCTCTCTCTGTTATTCATTACCAAGAGCAATCGGTCCGCTGTCATGCTGGTTGAATCCGGCAGGCACCCTAATTCTGAGAGACTACTAAAAAGCAGCACGTTTGAGATTGGATTTGTCCGTTCAATGATTGACGCCGCCGAGCGTGGCTGGCAGCGACGAAAGCCCTGCGCTGCCGCACCCGTCGTCGTCGAGGGCGGATTTGCTCACTCGGAGCGGCGCGGCGAGCGCCGGGCACACTTTACCACGGGGCGAATTATGATGCGAGTTTGAGGAGCGCGAGCCAGTTGGTGAAACGCGCGTCGGCGCGCAAGGGGTCTAGGCGGGGGTCAACCTTGAGGTGTATGAAAGCCTCATCGCGCTCATTGTAGGCACGCTCAAGCCAAGCGAACGCTTCATCCTTATCACCGAGGCCCGCATGGACGAGAGCCATCGAGTAGGGCGAAACGTAGCGTTGCTGAGCGATGAGCTTGTTGAGTTGGTCCAGCAATTTCTCTGCTTCGACGCGTTTGCCGGAGACGGCGTAAGCGTGGCCGAGCGCCGCTATCATCTCGGGCTTTCCTTCAGGAAACTCCGCCGTGCGCGATAAGTCTATCGCCTTTTCAAACGCGGAGATGGCTTCGGGCATCATTTTCTTCTGCTCGTAGACCAGCCCGAAGCTCCAATGCGTATCGGCATACTGCGGGTCTTTTTCTAGCGTCGGCTGAAGCTGCTGCAAACTTTCGTCGTAGCGGCGCGCCCAGTAGTAAGCGCGGCAGAGGCCCGTGCGAATCGAGAGCGAGAGCGGGTCGAGTTCCATCGCACGGCTGCGCTCGGAGAGCGCTTCCTCGTGGCGTCCCATCTCGGAGAGATAGACGCCGTACCACTGATGAGCGGTCGCGTAGCCGGGGTTAAGCTCGATGGCCTTCTTGAATTCGCTTTCAGCGCCCGCCCAGTCCCATTCGAACGAGAGCTTAACCTTCGCCAGCGAGGTATGAGCCTCGGCCAGATTGTTATCAATCGAGAGGGCTTTGCGCGCGGCATCGGCGGCAATCGGCATCGCCCCTTTGGGCGAGAGTTGGAGCAGATTGCCGAGGATGTAGCAATCTGCGAGGCCCGTATAGGCGAGCGCATAATTGGGGTCGAGGTCAATCGCCTGCTGAAAATTCCTGATGGCTTCCCTGACATCTTCGGGCCGCCGCTTGTTCCAGAGATAGCGCCCTTTCCAGTAGAGGCGATAAGCGTCCGGGTTTTCGGTGTAGCGCTTGGTCAGTTGTTTCTTCTCTTCGCCCGTGAGTCGCAGGCGCAAATTTTCGGAGATGTCGCGCGCGAGTTCGTCCTGAAGACTGATGATGTCGGAAACCTTCCGGTTAAACTTTTCGCCCCACAACTGCCTCTGGTTGGCGACATCAACCAACTCGACCTGAAGACTCAAAGTGTCTCCGACCTGCACAATCCTGCCCGTCAACACGGCGCGCACGCCCAACTCGCGCCCGACCGCCTGCGGGTCAACCTCACGCCCCTTGTAACGAAAGACGGAACTACGCGCGATGACTTTCAAATTCGGAAGCTGCGAAAGATTATTAATCAAGCTCTCGGTGATGCCGTCGGTCAGATATTCCGTGTTGGCGTCGTTGGCCGCGTTGGCGAAGGGCAGCACGGCGATGGAATCAATGGCCTGACGCGTGCGTCCAAAATAGAAATAGGCGAGGCTCGCCGCGCCGATGATGGCGATGACAACCACTATCATCGCGACGCTTCTTTTGCGGCGCTTCAATCCGTTGACCAAATATTCGGCGCTTGATGTCGGGCGTGCGTCAGGCTGGCGTGCTGTGGTCAGCGAAGCCGTTCTCTCATTGCCCCGCGCCGCGACTTTTCCGCTCGCTGTCGAGCCGGAACGAGTTTGCTTGCTCTCCCATTCCAAGTCCTGCTTGAGGCTCTTGAGCGCGGCGAGCAAGTCTCTGGCGTTTTGATACCTTTCGTCTCTCTCCTTGGCTAGCGTTTTGGCAACTATCTCCTGCACGCGCGCCGGAACATCAGGATTGGAAGCGGCCAAAGGCGCGGCCTCTTCCTTCAGGATGGCGGCGACAACTTCATGGTTTGTGCCGCCGTCAAAGGGCGAGCGTCCGGCAATCATTTCATAGAGCACGATGCCGAGGCTGAAAATGTCTGTGCGCCCGTCAACCTCAAAACCGCGCGCTTGCTCGGGCGACATGTAGCGGGCCGTGCCGATAACGGAGCCGATGTCCGTATGAACCTGGGTGATGGCTTCGGGGCTGGTCGCTTCTGGATGCTCGGTCAGCTTGGCGAGGCCGAAGTCTAAGACTTTGATGTAGCCGTCATGGCGCAGCATGATGTTTTCCGGCTTGATGTCGCGATGCACGACGCCCGCTTCGTGGGCCGCCGCGAGCGCGCTCGCTGATTGGTAGGCAATATCAATCGCTTCCTCCAACTTTATCGGCCCAGACTTCATACGCTGGCGCAAGGTGATGCCGTCAATAAACTCCGTGGCGATGAAGGGCGTAGGCCCGTTCTGCTCGACTTCGTGAATGGTGAGAATGTTCGGATGATTGAGCGACGAAGCGGCCTGCGCTTCCTGATTGAAGCGCTGCATACGCTTTTGATTGGCCGCCAGCTCCGGCGGCAGAATCTTGATGGCCACGAGCCGCCCGAGGGTCGTATCGCGCGCCAGATAGACTTCGCCCATCCCACCTATGCCAAGCTGGGAGCGAATCTCATAACGGCCAAGGCGTGTGCCTTCCGATAGCGTCATGCGGGAAACATTCGCGGCGACTTCTGGGCGCTCGAACTATAGATGACTCTATTACACGGCCCCAAAAAGTCAAGCGATGGCGCGCGCGAGGAAACGATGACAGGCTAACTATTGAAAGCCTGTCCCTCATTCTGCGCCTGGCGTTTCCTCTGCCGGCTCACTTAGAAACTGCAACACTTCACGAACCAATGCATCGGGCGCGTTGTAGTTGACGGCGTGCGCCGCATCGTTGATAACGACGAGCCGCGCATCCGGCAATAAACGTGACGCATCTTCCATCCAGTCTTGCGGCACAATCGGGTCTCTCCCGCCACGGACGACGAGCGTTCTGGTGCTCATCAGCGGCAGCTTGTCTTCAATCCTATCCGCCAGAGCATGACGCAGCGTGCGTGCGCCGCGCGCGAGTCCGGCTCGCAGGTAATCACCGATGGCGATGGGCAGCAAGCCGAGCGGCTCGCGCAGCGCATCAAGGAGCAGCCGCGCCACTTGTCGCATGAACTGGCGCGCTCGCGGGTCAATCGTCGGCGCAATCAAAACGGCTTGCTCGATGTGCTGCGGGTAGCGCACCGCAAAATCAACTATAATTTGCGCGCCCAACGAATTTCCGATGAGAATGGCCTGCTCTAACTCGTTGGCTTTCATCCAGGCGGCTAGAGCGTCTGCGAGTTCGGGAATGGAAAGGGCGCGGCGCGGGCGCCGGCTACGGCCAAAGCCGGGCAAATCCGGCGCGAAGACGCGCGCGTGATTGGACAGGCGCTCGGCGGTCGGCATCATGTAACGGCTGGAAACGCCAAGCCCGTGGACCAGCACGATTGACGGAGAATAAGATGGAGCGCGGTCAGCGATGACGCGCGCGTGCATCCGCAGATTCTCGATTGTCGTCCAGACGCTCTGGACGTTTGGTTGTGATTGTAGCTTCCGGTTCAAGAGTAACGGCAAGATAACATGAGACGACAGATTCTCATTCGTAATTTCGGCATCGGCTTTTATCTCGAAAGCTTTTTGGTCGCGGCGGTCGCCGCCATCCTCTCGATTCGGCTGTTCCTGAGGTTGACAGGCTACCCGCAGATTGGCGGCGGCCGCCTCCACATCGCACACATGCTCTGGGGCGGCCTCTTGATGATGGTGGCAATCGTCATCCTGCTCTCGTTTCTGGGAAAAGCTGCCGAATGGCTCGGCGCGGTTATCGGCGGCATCGGCTTCGGGGTGTTCATTGACGAGGTCGGCAAGTTTGTCACCAGCGATAACGATTATTTCTTCCGCCCTTCGGTCGCCATCATGTACGTGATTTTCATCCTGCTCTTCATCACGGGGCGGGCGCTGCAATCGCGCGGCGAGTATTCGAGCCGCGAATATCTGCTCAACGCGTTGCACGAGATGGAGGAAGTCGCGCTCGACGATTTGGACGAGGAGGAGAAGAGACGCGCGCTCGCCTTTCTCGCGAAGAGCGAGCCTGAGAATCCGCTCGTCGCCGCGCTCAGGGAATCCTTGACGCGCGCTAACTTGAATGCTACGCCCCCGCGCGGACTGCCTTCGCGACTGAAAGTGATGGTCAGGATTTTTTATCGCCGCATCGTGCGCCTGCATTGGTTCAAACGCGCGCTCGTCGCTTTCTTCGTCGGGCAGTTGATTTTCAAGCTGGCCTACGTCTTCGTGCTCATCTTCTTCTTCGGCCTCAGGCGTGAGGAAATTCTC
>CAZEZJ010000224.1:0-8216 GCA_964516695.1 uncultured Blastocatellaceae bacterium | reverse complement strand
TGGATATGCCCGGGCATGATGCCGATTTTGCATTTTCCCGGAGAAATGATGCCGGGGCAGTTTGGGCCGATGAGCCTTGTCGCCTTGTCCGCCAGATACTCCTTGACTTTCACCATGTCGAGCGCAGGGATGCCTTCGGTGATGCAGACGACGAGCGGCAGGCCCGCGTCCGCCGCTTCCATAATCGCGTCGGCGGCAAACGGCGGCGGGACGTAGATAACGGAAGCGTTCGCGCCCGCCTCCCTGACGGCATCGACGACGGTGTTGAAGACGGGGATGCCTTCGTGGTTTGTGCCGCCCTTGCCGGGCGTGACGCCGCCGACCACGTTGGTGCCGTATTCAACCATCTGCTTAGTATGGAATGTGCCCTCTTTGCCCGTGATGCCCTGCACGACGAGGCGCGTGTTTTTATCAACGAGTACGCTCAAAGCTTCGGACTCCTGACTTAATGAAGGTTGCTGAAAGACTGCGCAGTATAGCATGGCTTCCGAGGACACTGCACGCGCAGGCTGATAACAGCTCAGGCGGGGCGCGTCAACGCGCCATGAGTTGACAGATGGGTGTTCTCAGCACACGTGCACGCGCCTGCGACCGCCGTGCGTTGGGCAGGCATTGTCTCTGACAAGAGCGGCGCGTTAGCCTTGATAGCTAACGCGCCGCTTCGCTCTTTCTGTCTCCTTCTCAGTCTGGTGACGCGCTGCCCGTTTCAGGTTCACGCACCAGTGCTGCGCTCATGCTAGCTCAAACTTGTCGCCGTACTGCGGGACTTCGACGCGCCAGCCGAAGTGTTCCGCGATGTGGTCGCGCATGGCTTGGGCGGCTTCGGGTTCGCCGTGCGTGTTGAAGGTGCAGCGCGGGGCCGCGGGCATTCCTTCGAGCCAGCGCAAGACTTCTTTCCAGTCGGCGTGGGCGGAGAAGCCGCCGATGCGCTCGATGCGGCAACGCACGGGGACGTATTGGCCGTGAAGTTTTACTTCGCGCTCGCCGTCAAGGATGCGGCGGCCCGTTGTGCCAGCGGCCTGATAGCCGACGAAGACGATGGTGGCGTTCTTGTCGGGCAGGATGCGCCGCGCATGATGCATGACGCGCCCGCCCGTCATCATGCCCGAAGCGCTGATGATGACGCGTGCGCCCTCTTCGTCGTTGAGACGCTTAGACTCTTCGCGCGAAGAGGCGGTCAGCATCGAGTGCGTACGCAAAGGGTGACGGCGTTGTGCGAGGATGCTCGCATACTCTTCGTCTTGCTCCTCCTTGCGATTGCTGTAGGCTTGCGTCGCCGCCGCCGCCATCGGTGAATCAACGCGCACGGGCAGGATGGGAATGCGTTTCTCTTCTTCCAGTTCGCGTATCAAGTAAATCAACTCCTGCGTGCGCCCGATGGCGAAGGCCGGAATCAGCACGGGAGCACGCCGCTTGACCGCCTCGTTGATGATGCGAGCGAGAGCATCGGCAGGCTTTTCGGGGTCGTGCAGGCGGTCGCCATAGGTTGATTCGACGAGCAGGTAATCACAGGCGGGAGGCTTCGCAGGGTCATGTATGATGGGCTGGTCGTAGTGGCCCAGGTCGCCTGAGAAGAGGATACGGCGGCCCGCGCCGTCGTCGCCCGCGCCCTCTACCTCGACCAGCACGAGGCTTGAGCCGAGGATGTGTCCGGCGATGCGAAATCCGGCGCGAATCCCGGGCGCGACCTCAATGGCGCTGCCGTCGTTAGGCAATGGCTTAATCAGCTTGAGCGCGTTCTGCGAGTCTTCCTCGGTGTAGAGCGGGAGCGCGGGCTGATGCTTCGTCAGGTTGTGACGGTTGCGGTAGGCAGCATCTTCTTCCTGAATCCGTCCGGCGTCGGGAAGCAGTATCTTGAGCAGGTCGGAGGTGCCGCGCGAGCAATAGACCGGATTGTTGAAGCCTTGCGCGACGAGGCGGGGCAAGTAGCCCGTGTGGTCTATGTGCGCGTGCGTGATGAGCACGGCATCCAGAGATTTCGGGTCAAACGGCGGCGGTTGCCAGTTGCGCTCGCGCAGTTCCTTCAAACCCTGAAACATCCCGCAGTCAACCAGCACTCGTCCCCTGTCGGCTTCAACCAAATACTTCGAGCCGGTCACAGTCCCGACACCACCCCAAAATGAAATGGACGCCATTCGCCTCAACCTCCGCCTTCAGTGTGATTAAGATTGCACGCCGATTCTACACGCAAGCGTGCGCAATCGCGAAAGTCAGTATTGACCGAGGACGAAGTAAGACGGACGAGCAAAAGCTTTCCGCGTGCTGCGTCCTTAACTTTGCCAGCGCCGCAAGTCTGTCGAAAATACGGCGACTGCGTTATGATGTGCGGGCCTCAGGCAAGCGCATCTGCGGACAGCTTCCGCTCCGCCGCTCGATTGAAAACGTCAAGAGGAGATTTTGAACATGGGACAGCTTCCCCCACTTCGCCGCCAGCTTCTAGCCGTCATCTTCAGCTTCACGCTGCTGCTCGCGCCCCTTTCGTCGAGCGCCAGCGCTCAGCAATCGCGAGAACAGCGCCGCTCGTCAATAGAAGTGCCCGCCGTCGGCTCGCCGCTGACGGCCATCACGACGCTCGGCTCTGCGCTCTTCGGGACGACCGCACGGCAGTTTAGCGACGACCCGTATGAGCAGTTTCGCGGCGCGCGTTATTCCAACGCCGGACTCATCAGCGAGCGCAACGAAATCAAGCTCGGCAGTCAACTCAACGTCGAGGTCGGCAAGCGTTACAAGCTCACGGCCGACGGGCAAGTGCGCGCCAACCGCATCGGCCAACGCGTCGCCCGCGCCAGCCTGCGCCCCAACCTTCCATACACTTTTCACGTCATGCGCGACGACCAAATCAACGCCTTCTCCGGCCCCGGCGGACACATCTACGTCACAGACGCGCTGATGCGTCGCGCCAATGACGACGAACTAGCCAGCGTGCTTTCGCACGAAGTCGGCCACGTCGTCGCGCGCCACAGCCTCAAGACCATTCAGCAATCGCAGACGCTCGGCGGCTTGGCCGAACTCTTCGGCTCCATCACAGGTGTGGCCGGAGACACGGCGGGCCAACTCGGCAAAGCAGCCGCCTCAATCGTCGCCGGAGGATTGCTCGCCGTCCACAATCGCGAGGAAGAACGCGAAGCAGACTTTCTAGGGGTGCGCGCGATGGCTAAAGCAGGCTTCAACCCCGAAGGCATGGTGACGATGTTTCAGAAACTTCAGCAAGTCAGCAAGACGGATTCGAGCCTGCTTGGCTCCATCTTCAACGACCACCCGGACGTGCAGGAACGCATCGACAACAGCCGCTATGAAATCAACCGGATGCGCGGCGAAAACAGGACCAGAGGCAGAAGGTAAGACAAACCCTCAAAGCACATGAACAGGCAAAAGGGGAAGACCAACAGAGCGCCGCTCCGTTGGTCTTCCCCTTTTCGTTTTACCCTTCGTCTTAAACCGATGCCGTGTGGGCTTCCAGTTCTCCACGCGCCGGACGCCGCAGTCGTGGAAAGCCGAAGATGACGAGCGCGGCGGGAATCAGCAAGGCCAAGTTCCTCAGCGCCGTCGTGACGCCCAACTGGCTGCCGATGATGCCGCCAAAGCAGCCACACTCAAGCCCTTCCGTGTTCCCCATGCCGTAACGATAATAAAGCGCGTAGCCAGCGAAGCCGACGAGCATCGTCGCCGCCCAGATGCCGCCGATGCGCGCCGTGCGCGGCCACAGCAACAGCACCGCCGCCGCCACTTCCGCCAAGATGACCGCCGCCGCCACCGTCATCGCCCAACGCTCGCCAACCAGAAACGGCATATTTGAAAAAAAGCTTTCGGCGGGGTCGTTTCTCATGTAGAGCTTCGCCCCAACCGCGAACAGAAACAACGCTGCCAGCCCGAAGCGGCTCGCGTGGACGAGAATTCTCAATAGCATCTGACGATTCATCAACAATAAGATTTATTCATTGATTCATTTCATCATCGATTCATTTAGTCATCACAAATGATGAAATGAATCGATGATGAAATGATGAAATCGTTTACTGTCCGGCCAGCGCCACAACCTTGGCCGCCGCGTCTTGCATTCCGCTGGCGACCGTGAAGTTGAGGCCCGATTCGCGTATCACGCGCTGGCCCTCTTCGACGTTGGTGCCTTCGAGACGGACGACCACAGGCACCTTGACGCCCAAGTTATTTGCCGCCCCGACCACGCCGCGCGCCACCATGTCGCAGCGCACGATGCCGCCGAAGATATTAATCAACACGGCGCGCACGTTCTCGTCCGCCAGCAGAATTCTAAACGCCGCCTCGACCCGCTCCTGCGATGCGCCGCCGCCGACATCCAAGAAGTTAGCCGGCTCTCCGCCCGCCAGCTTGATGATGTCCATCGTCGCCATCGCGAGGCCAGCGCCGTTGACCATACACGCGATGTTGCCGTCGAGCTTAATGTAGTTGAGGTCAAACTTGGAAGCCTCTATCTCCAGCGGTTCCTCTTCGTGAAGGTCGCGCAGGTCCAGAAAATCTTTATGACGAAAGAGCGCGTTGTCGTCGAAGTTGACTTTCGCGTCGAGCGCTATCAGCCGCTTGTCTTTCGTCAACAGGAAAGGATTGATTTCCAGCAAGGAAGCATCCATCTGCTCATAAGCGCTATACAACGACTGCATGAACTTGGCGGCTTGGCCGACTAACTCTCCGGGCAGCCCGAGTTGAAACGCGAGCTTGCGCGCCTGAAACGGGCGAAAGCCGACAGCCGGGTCAATCGTCTCCTTAAAAATCTGCTCCGGCGTCTTGGCCGCCACCTCTTCGATGTCCATTCCGCCCGCCGCCGACGCCATAAAGACGGGCCTCCCGCTGGCGCGGTCGAGCACAATGCCCAGATAAAACTCCTTATCAATCGGCAAGCCCTCTTCAATCAAGAGCACGCGCACTTCCCTTCCTTCCGGCCCCGTCTGGTGCGTGACGAGGTTCATGCCGAGCATCTGCCGCGCCTGTTCCTGTGCTTCGTCCGCGCCCTTCGCAATCTTGACGCCGCCGCCCTTGCCGCGCCCGCCCGCGTGAATCTGCGCCTTGACGACCACCACCTCGGTCCCCAACTCTTTGGCCGCATGATAAGCCTCTTCCGAAGAGCGCACGACAATCCCGCGCGGCACAGGCACACCGTATTTACGCAACAGTTCTTTTCCCTGATACTCGTGAATCTTCATCGCGTCCTTGCTCCAATTATCAACTTCGTCTGATTTTAAGAATGAAATCTTTGCGGGGAGTTTAGCCGCCCGCGCCGCTTGGCTGCAAGCCTGCCGCCGCTTTCGCTATTGAAGTGCGAGCCGAAACAGGCTACTTTGAGGCCAACCGGAAACTGCCTCGCCGCTCTGCTTCACGCGTTCTCGTCAGTTATGCGAAGGAGATGATTATCAATGAGCGAAGTCACAGTCACGTCGCTGAGCAACTTACAAAACGAAATTCGCTATGATGGATGGAAGAGTTTTCTGGCTGACGAGCCGACCGAACTTGGCGGCGAGGGCGCAGGCCCAGACCCCTACACGCTCCTGCTCTCGGCGCTGGGCAGTTGCATCTCGCTGACGGTGATGATGTACGCGCGCCGCAAGAATTGGCCGCTCGAAAAAGTCGTCGTGCGGCTGCGGCAGGAGCGCATCCACGCCAAGGATTGCGCCGAATGCGAGCACACCACCGAAGGCTTCGTGCATCGCATCGAACGCAGCGTCACGGTCGAAGGAGACTTGACGGAAGAGCAGCGCGCACGCCTGCAAGAGATAGCGCACAAGTGTCCCGTCCACAGAACGCTGACTTCGGAAATCGTTATCGCGGAGATGAAAGAGTAGGCCCCTCGCGTGCGCGCTCATCAACGCCCCGGCGCAAACGGCTCAAAACTTTTGAGGAGACCGAAAAGATTATGAACAACTGTCCGAACTGCGGTGCGATGTTGTTGGATGGAGCTGCGGTGTGCCCAGTGTGCCGCCAGCCGACCGCCGCTGCTCAAGGCGGCGCTGGTTGGCAGCAGCAACAGCGGCCAGCCGCGCCACCCGTCGCGCCGTGGCAACCGCCATCACATTACGCCCCGCCGCACGGAGCGGGCGGCAAGGGAGTCAACGCCGTTTTGCTCGGCGTCATAGGGGTCGTGCTAGTGCTGCTGTTGCTGGGCGGCGGGGGTTATCTTTTTTACTCCTTGACCGTCAAGAAGACTGTGGATGCAATAGATAAAGAGAAGGAAGAACTTGAGGGACTCACATCAGATGTCCCGGTTGAACAAGATGATTCTGTCTCACAAGTTTCTCCTGACAACGCAAACTCAACGCGACCACCAACTCCGCGCACTCAAAATAGTTCGAGAGCGCCCATCAGCGGCGGCGTGCTCAACGCCAAAGCCATCAGCCTGCCGAAGCCTGTCTACCCTGCCATCGCCAAAGCCGCTCGCGCGTCTGGAACGGTCACGGTGCAGGTGACAGTTGACGAAAGCGGCAACGTCACAAACGCCCGCGCCGTCTCAGGCCATCCCCTCCTACAGGCATCGGCGGTGCAGGCCGCACGACAGGCGCGCTTCAGCCCGACGCTTCTCTCCGGCAAGCCCGTTAAGGTGACAGGCGTGCTGAATTATAATTTTGTGGCTGAGTAGGAACAGAAGAACAGTGATGAGTGATGAGTAATGAGTGATGAGTAAAAGCAAACAGTCTTAACTCATCACTCATCACTTCTTTACATTTCTTATTGAGGGTTGCGCGGAAAGCAAAAGGCTTCCGACTTTGAGAAAGTTGGAAGCCTTTTGAAACTTCGGGACGGCGAGATTCGAACTCACGGCCTCTTCCACCCCAAGGAAGCGCGCTACCAGGCTGCGCCACGTCCCGTCACTGGTCTTTAGTATCTCTGGAAATTTGTTTTTGTCAAATCGCCCGGCGGCCTTTTGCGCTGCCTTGCGGAATGAAGGCGCGGCTATTTCCCTTGCGGTCTGAGGTCGGCTTCGCCTGCATCGAGCGTGGAAAGGAGGTCTAGCAACTGGTGCGCTAGATGGCGCACGGCTGTGCGCTGGTCGGCGGTCAGTGTGGCGCGCTCGGCTGGTGAAATCGTCTCACGCGGCGCTCTGGATTCAACGAGGGGGGCGCTTTCCGGCGCGAAGCTGGGCGTCGCGGCGACAGGCGGCGGCAAGGGTTGCGGCTGTTGAGTCTGCGGCGCAGCCGCCATCTCCGAAGTCACGACCTTGAGCTTGCTGGCTCCGCGTAGTTCTGTGGAAAGCTTCTTCTTCGCTCCGGCAATGGTGTACTGGTCTTCGTAAAGCAGTTCCTTGATGCGCAACGCCATTTCGACATCGCGCTTGCGGTAGGTGCGCTGCCCGGCGCGGTTTTTCTGCGGGGCGAGCATCGGAAACTCCGATTCCCAATAGCGCAGGACGTGCGCCTGCACGCCCGTCAATTCACACACTTCGCCTATCTTGAAGAAGAGTTTTTCAGGGATGGCAACGGCGGCACGGTTCATAACTAAGGGCAACGACCTCGCCGGAAAAGTGTCTGGCTTTCTGTGCTGACGTTAAAAGGTAAACTACTGGGGACGCGGCACGAAGGATGTGCCAAGACGCCCAACTGCCGTCATGTTACTCGCGCCCTACAACTGTGTCAATGCTTATATTTAAGCAGCCGCAGTTAAGGCGGGATGTCAGATACGGCAGCTTAGCTGTCAGCGAAGACTAGACATTTATTAATCGGCAGCTAACCAGCCGTATCCGGCATCCGCTTTTGCTTCCTTGTTCGACCGCAAGCTATAATCCGTCGTTCTTATTCACGCCCTTAAATTTTTTGGAGGTTCAGCTTAAATCGTGTCATCACCTAAAACCCTTATGCGCCTCGCCGCGCGCCTCGACGATGTGGGATTTTCCGACATCGTCAAAATCCGTAACAAGATTATGAAACTGCGCGCGGCCGGCTCAAGCGTCTACCAGTTTGAAGGTGGTGAACCTTACAGCGAAACGCCCGATTACATCAAAGAAGCGATGACGCGCGCCCTCATGGAGAACCAGACGCGCTACGCGCCTTCGTCCGGCTTGGCCGAACTGCGCGCGGCCATAGCGGACAAACTGCGCGAGCGTAATCGTATTGATGCGCGCGCGGAGAACGTCATTATTTTAAACGGCGGGATGCAAGGACTCTTCGGTGCTTTTCAATCCATCGTTAATCCGGGCGAAGAGGTGCTCGTCTTCTCGCCCTACTGGACGCCTATTAAAGACCTGATTGCGCATT
>CAZEZJ010000223.1:966-8252 GCA_964516695.1 uncultured Blastocatellaceae bacterium | reverse complement strand
CAAGAAAGAGATTGAATCGCGCGTGCGCGTCCTAGACAGCGAGCTGGACGCCATCACCGACCCCTTTCAGGGAGCGCGCGGCGAGTTGAGCGTCATCAACTATCGCATCGAAACCGCCGATGAAGACGATAAAGCTGAGTATCGCAAGGACGCCGAAGAACTAAGGCGCAGCAAGATTGCCGTCTACCTGCCCGTCAACGGCAATACGGACAAGACCGAGAAAAAAGAGTATACCTACGACGAGCTACAGAAGCTGTATACGGAAAAGAAAGATGAGAAGGCAAAGCTTCTGACCGAAAACGCGGAACTGCTCAAGAAGCCCGCCGAACTCGATAAGAAACGCGCCGACTACATCAAGAACAATCTTCCGGGCCTGACCGAGACCGCCATTGATAGCCTGCTGAGAAGAAACGACAACTTCGATTATTCTTTGAACGCGCACCAGATTAACGTGCCGCAGGATAATATCGTTGACCGTTGTGAAGCTTGTCATTTAGGAGCGCGCGAGCCGCTTGACCTGACGCCCGTTGCCATGCGCCCGCTCGATTCGCGAACGCCGGACGAATGGTCCAGAGCCTTCGTCAGCCATCCCAACAAGCGCCTGCTCGACATTCACAGTCCTGACCGCTTCGGCTGCGCCGGTTGCCACGGCGGCAACGGTCGCGCCACGACGACCATCGAGAAAGCTCATGGCCTCAATCCCTTCTGGCTGCATCCGCTGCACGAGAGAGAGAACATGGAGGCGGGCTGCCAACAGTGTCATACGGGCGACCGCGTTTTAGACGGCGCGCCGAATCTCACCCTTGGCAAAGACCTCTTTCAAGAGCGAGGCTGCGTCGGTTGCCATCGCGCGGAGAATTTCGACCGCGAAACGGACGCGCTCAGTAATGCCCGTCAAACCATCGCCCAACTTGAAGAGCAAATCGTCGCCAACGAGCGCGAGTCGAAATTCAAATCGGAATCTTCGGGCCAGATTTCAGATGAAGGCGAGGCGCAAAAACTGCTCGCTGAAGCTGAATCCCTGCGCGTCACCAACAGCCTCATCGCCGCGCAGATTGACGAGCTTAACGTTCAGTCCAGATACCTGATGCAAGACCAGAAGAAGGTCGGGCCGAATCTGAAGGACGTGCGCTTGAAGCTGAAGAAGGAATGGATACCCGAATGGCTGCGCGACCCGCAGGGCTTTCGTCCCGGCACGAAGATGCCGACCTTCTGGCGTCTCGACGGCGAGGGCAATCACAAATCGCAGGACAACGAGTTAGAGGTCAGCGAACGCAAGGCCATCTCCGCCTATCTGTGGCAGGAAAGCTTCGACGGCAAAGTGGGAGCGCAAGACCCCGCGCAAGGCAACGTCAATAACGGCAAAGACCTATTCGAGCAGCGCGGCTGCATGGCGTGTCATTCCATCGGAGACGGCGAAGCGGCAGTCGGCGGACACTTTGCCGCCAACCTAACGCGCGTTGGCGATAAGGCCAACTTCGATTACATCGTCCGCTGGATATACAACCCGCGCGAACGCTGGATGCCTTACTGCCCGAAAGAAAAGCGCGACCTGACGCGTGATGACTACGAGAAGAAGGGACTCAAATTCGAGTTTGATACCGAGTTGCACTCCAAGTGTCCGAACGACGGCGCGGAACTGCAAGTGCAGAACATGACCGTGATGCCTAACTTCCGTCTGACCATCACGGACGCGCGCGACATCGCCGCTTATCTCTTCTCGCTCCGGCAAAACAGCAGCTACGAAGACGCGTCCTACATGGACGACCCCAATCTGAAAGCTCAGGGGCAGTTGCTCATTAAGCAGTATGGCTGCGCCGGTTGCCACGAAATCAAAGGCTTTGAAGAAGAGCAGCGCATCGGCAAAGAACTCTCGACCGAAGGCAGCACGCCGATTGAGCGTCTCGATTTCGCCCTGCTCACGCACGACGCGGAGAAGGGCAAAGACCCGCTCAATTTGCATCCTGATAAGAAGGGCGAAGAGTGGTACAACCACAAGGGATTCATCGAGCACAAGCTGGCCGAGCCTTCTATTTACGATTTCGGCAAGGAGAAAGAGCCGCAAGACCGTCTCCGTATGCCGAAGCCGTACCTGAAAGAAGAATGGCGCAACGCCTTGACGACCTTCCTGCTCGGCAGCGTCGGCGCTGAAGGAGCCAACGTGCCCGTC
Source organism: uncultured Blastocatellaceae bacterium (assembly GCA_964516695.1). GTDB lineage: Bacteria > Acidobacteriota > Blastocatellia > Pyrinomonadales > Pyrinomonadaceae > DASVTR01. The sequence continues at coordinate 6,082 of CAZEZJ010000223.1, read as the reverse complement.
TCTATGTTCTACAATCCGACGGAGAGACAAAAGGCCGTGCAAGAGGGCTGGTGGGTCATCAAGAAATACAACTGCATGGGCTGCCACAGCATTCAGGTCGGGCAGAAATCAACCTTGATGGACTTGCCGCTCTATCAACAGTCGGAATGGGTTGACCAACTGCCGCCGCGCCTGCATAGCGAGGGCGCACGCGTTGACCCCGAATGGCTGCTGCGCTTTCTGCATGACCCATCCTTGAGCGATGCGACGGGTAAGGCCGAACCTGGCCGCAGCGATAAGACCGTCAGCCAAACTCAACCGAGCGCGAAGTCCGTGGTTAACCCGGCTGCGCAGCCGCAGGCTAATCAAGCGCAAGGCAATCAGAATCAGGCAAACAATACGCAAGCCGCCGGCAATCAAAATAACCAGAACGCGCAAGCTAACAATAGCGTGCAAGCCAATAATCAAACGAGCGCTGGCGGGCAAACAACTGCCGGACAAACCTCCGGCGGGCAAAATGCAGCCGCGCCCAGAAATGTCATCCAGCAGGGCTTGGATGAATTAAGAGCGCAGCCCGGCACAGACCGCAACGGCGTGCGCCCGTATCTGAAGGCGCGGATGCCGACGTTTAGCTTCTCGCCCAACGAATTGCGCACGCTCGTCCGCTTCTTTATGGCGATGTCTGCGCAGCAAGAGCCGTACATTCAAGAGCCGGTCGAGCCGTTGTCAAACGAGGAGCGAATGCTGGCCCGCCAGATGTTCACATCTGGGACGCCCTGCTTGAAGTGTCATATTACGGGAGACGCGGCGCGCGATAAGACGGCTTCCGCGCCAAACTTCCTGCTCGCGCCCGAACGATTGAAACCCGATTGGACTTATCGCTGGCTGCTCGACCCGCAGGCCATCAGCCCCGGCACGGCGATGCCCAAAGAGTTGTTCAGAAAAGAACCTGACAATCGCTGGGTCATCAACGTGGCGCAGGGGCCTGAGAGCTTCAACCAGTATCACAAAGACCACGCGCGGCTGCTGGTGCGCTATATGTTCCTGATGACGCCGGAAGAACAGCGCGCTTTGAACGCGACCTCGCCCGCGCCGACGGCAGGCTCAGCGCCCGCTCCGACCGAGCAAGCGCCGCCTGCGGCAGCACCAGCCGCACCCACGGCCCACGCGCGTCAGAAGCGGCAGCGCAGCAACGCCAAGGCGCAAGGCCGCCTCCCGCGCAAGAGCAATCGTGAAGTGCAACGCTTGCGCAGCCACCGCCAGAAGCGAAGCGCGCGCTTAAAGAGCGCGCCTCCTGCGGGGCGCGTGCCAGGTGTTGGCGTGGTGGCAGCGCATGGCGCGGGCGGGTTTTAGATTTCCCGTGCTTATGGCTTACAATTGCCACGAATTCATCTTATCTCCTGTGGAGGATTAGCAATATGTTGTCGCAACGTGCGCGCTTCTGGCTCGCCGTCTCCGTCATGGTGTCGCTGCTGGCCTTTAGTTTCGCCTGTAAAAAGAAGGCTGTGGAAGATGATGACGTGGCAGAAGACCAACCCGCCGCCACGCCTTACAAGAGCAAGGGCGATGAGGGAACTATCACGGGCAAAGTCGCTCTGAACGGAGCCCCGCCCGCGCCCAAACCGATTGATATGTCGCAAGACGGCGCGTGTGTGCAGATGAGTGCCAACCCTCAGTCGGACGAAGTCTCCGTCAAGGACGGAAAGCTGGCCCACGTGTTCGTCTATATCAAAGACGGGCAGGTCACGGGCGGCAAGAAGGTCAAGGACTACGGCTTCGATGTTCCGTCACAGCCCGCTGCGCTCGACCAGAAGGGCTGCCGCTACGAGCCGCACGTTCTCGGCGTTATCGCTAAGCAGACGATTAACGTCACCAACTCCGACCCGACGACGCACAACGTCAACGTGCAGGCCAAGAGCAACGAGAAGTGGAATCAATCGCAGACGCAGGGCGCGCCGCCCATCGTCAAATCTTTCGCCCGCGCTGAAACGCTCATTCCGGTCAAATGCAACCAGCATCCGTGGATGAAGGCTTACGTTAATGTGCTCAGCCATCCTTTCTTCTTCGTCACGAAAGAAGACGGCACTTTCCAAATTACGGGCGTGCCGCCCGGCACATACACGCTCGTTGCCTGGCACGAGAAGTTTGGTGAGAAGACAGCGCAGGTCAAGGTCGATGCCAAAGGCACCGCCACCACCGACTTCACCTTCGACAGCGGCGCGACCGCCGCGCTTGAAGACAGCTCGTTGCAGCTAATGCCCGCGATTGAGTTTCCGATGCTGATGCATCACTGAGGGGATTTGCGATTTATGATTTGCGATTTTTGATTGGATAAGGACTGAAGATTTTAATTAGAAAGCTTTTAGCCTTATCCAATCGCAAATCTAAAATCTAAAATTATGAACCGGGGTCTTCATCGTTTCACCGTCTTCGTCACGTGCGCAACACTTTTTTTGATTGTGGCGGGTGCGCTCGTCACCAGCCATGATGCGGGATTGGCTGCGCCGGATTGGCCGCTGTCTTACGGGCAAGTCTTTCCGAAGATGGTCGGGAATCTGTTTTGGGAGCACGGCCACCGGATGGTGGCAACCTCTGTCGGCTTGCTGACGATTGTCTTGAACGTTTGGCTGTGGTGGAGCGAGAAGCGCGCTTGGGTGCGCAGGCTCGGGCTGTTTGCGCTCTTGATGGTTATCGCGCAGGGGTTGCTGGGCGGCTTGACGGTCAAGCTTTTGCTGCCGCTCTGGGTCTCGTCGGCCCATGCCTGCTTGGCCCAACTCTTTTTCTGCACGCTGGTCAGCCTTTCAGTTTTCACTGCGCCCGGCTGGCAGCACGAGCGCGAGACAATCGAAGAAGCGGGTGGCTGGTCGGTGCGCTATCTGGCGGTAGCGGCATTCGGGATGACGTTTGTGCAGTTGGCTTTGGGCGCGACCTTGCGCCATTCGGCAACGTGGGACCAATATCTGCCGACGAATCTGTTGCTCGCACACATCACGGGCGCCGTGCTGGTCACACTGATTCTGGGTTACACAGTTGTGACGACCCTTCGACGTTACGGCGCAAACGCTTATCTGGCGCGGCCCGCCAAACTGGCGGCAGCCGTTCTCGGATTGCAATTGATTCTCGGCGTCTTAACCTTTCTGGCGAGAAACGCTTCGCCCGAAGACCCGCAGCCTTTGAATCCGATGATTGGCCTGACGGTCGCACACGTCGCCTGCGGCGCGCTCGTCTTGGCCGCGACAGTTGTTCTTAGTCTGCGTGCCTTTCGTCTGTTGAGAAGCAATCAAACGGCGACGGCGAATTATCAGATGAACGCCGCGCGCGGCTAAACAGCAGCAACGAACTTTAGAGAAGCAAAAACTATTTACATGAAAAGTGCTGTCATCGAAATCAGTCAGGGCGGAGTCAGCGAGCCGAGGGGGGAAGAACTGAGCGCCCGCGAAAAGTTGCTGGCCTATCTTGAATTGACGAAGCCGCGCATTACGTTTCTGATAGTGTTGACGGCGGCGGCGGGCTTTTGTCTCGGCGCGCAAAGTCCGGTCAATTATTTGACGCTCTTTCACGCGATGATTGGTATCGCGCTGCTCTCTTCAGGAATAGCGGCGCTCAATCAGTATATGGAGCGAGAACTCGACGGACGAATGCGGCGCACGCAAATGCGCCCGCTGCCCACGGGAAAGCTCGCGCCCCATGAAGCTCTCTTTTTTGGCATCGCGCTCACCATTGCCGCCGAAGCTTATCTCGCGCTGGCGACCAATCAATTGACGGCGCTGCTCGGATTAACGGTCGTCGCGGGTTATCTCTTCTGTTATACGCCGCTCAAAACGAGAACTACGCTGTCAACCTTCGTCGGCGCGTTTCCAGGGGCGATGCCGCCTTTGATGGGATGGACGGCAGCCAGCGGCCACATGAGCGCGGGCGCGTGGGTGCTCTTCGCCATTCTGTTTCTCTGGCAGTTTCCACACTTTCTGGCAATCGCTTGGATGTACAGGGAAGACTACGAGCGCGCGGGCATCAAGATGCTGCCCGTGGTCGAACCCGCCGGACGCGTGACCGGACAACAGATTGTCGCATACACATTGATGCTCTTGCCGGTCAGTCTGCTGCCGACGTTTCTGGGCATCTCCGGCCAAGTCTATTTCTACGGCGCTCTCGCGCTCGGCCTGCTGTTTCTCTATAGCAGCCTGCGCGCTGCCTTCTCGAAATCAAGGCAACAGGCGCGGCAACTCTTGCTCGCATCCGTGCTCTACCTGCCGCTGCTCTTTGTGTTGATGGTCTTAAATCAGTGATAGGTGATGGGTGATAGGTAATAAGAGAAAACCGCTTTCTTTATTCTTATCACTTATCACCAATTAGCTATCACTATAAGGAGATTAACCGATGGGTCGCGTTCTGGCGGCATTAATCTGGCTCGTTACGCTCCTCACTGTAATTCTCTTTGTGAGTAAGCGCTGGTGGTTTCCCGAAAACATCGCCGCACACGGCTTCAGCATCGATAGCCAGTTTACGATTACGATGCTGGTCGTCGCCTTCGCTTTCGTCGCGGCGCAGATTGGCCTCGGCTATACGATTTGGAAATACCGCTCCACGCCCGGCGACAGAAAAGAGCGCGCCACCTATTCGCACGGCAACAACCGCCTCGAAGTGCTCTGGACGGGCATCACGGCGCTCATCTTTATCGGTCTAGCCATCATGGGCCAACGCGTTTGGGCCTCGCTCCATTTTCAGGATGCGCCGGCGGGCAGCTTCGAGATTCGCGTCGTCGCGCAACAGTTTCAATGGAATTTCCAGTATCCAGGCGCGGATAAACTCTTCGGGCTGACAGACCCGAAATTGATTAACGACGGCTCGCAGAATTTCATCGGGCTTGACGAGGCAGACCCGAACTCGAAGGACGACATTGTTGCCCCGACGCTCGTTATCCCGCTCAATCGCCCCGTGCGCTTGTTGCTGCGCGCCAGAGACGTGACGCACAGCCTGTGGATTCCCAACATGCGTTATAAGCAGGACGCCGTGCCAGGTTTGGAGATTCCGGTGCATTTCACGGCGACGAAAGATGGATGCTACGAGATTGCGTGCGCCGAGTTGTGCGGGCAACTTCACTATAAGATGGGCGCGAAGATGCTGGTGCTGCCGGAAG
>CAZEZJ010000223.1:0-956 GCA_964516695.1 uncultured Blastocatellaceae bacterium | reverse complement strand
CCGAGCATCAATCGTTGGTGTCGTTGTCGCAGCCGGAGTTTCAAAAGAAGAGAGATGAGTATTTAGCAAAGTACGGTTGTAAATAACAGCAGTCTTATCAAGACGGATGAGTGAGGCTCAAGAAGCTGGCAGCCTTCAGGCTTCAAGCTTATTGAAGAGGAGATAAGCATGGCAGAGGTCGAACCCTTACAGACAGCTCATGCGGAGCATGATGCTCACGCTGCGGGCGAAATTCATCGCCACCCGGCCCCGACGGGTTTTATCCGCAAGTATATCTTCAGCATCGACCACAAAGTTATCGGCATCCAGTATCTCCTGCTGGCGATGTTCTCCGTCTTTGTCGGCCTGCTGATGTCGATACTGATGCGTGTGCGCCTGACGTGGCCGAAAGCGGGCCTGCCCGGCCTCGAATGGTTCTTCGGCACGGAAGCCGCGCCCGGCGGTGTGATGAATCCCGAAGTCTATCTCGCGCTGGTGACGATGCACGGCACGATGATGGTCTTCTTCGTGCTGACGACAGCGCCGCAGGGAGGATTTGGCAACTATTTCCTGCCGATACAAATCGGCGCAGACGACATGGCCTTCCCCGTGCTCAACATGCTCTCCTTTTGGGTGACGTTTGTTGGGTTGGTCGTCTTGTGCGCAGCGTTCTTTGTGACGGGCGGCGGGCCGACGGGCGGCTGGACGGGTTATCCGACCTTGAGCGCCGTCGGTGAACAACTCAACGTCCCCGGCATGGGAAGGGGCACAGACCTCTGGATTATCAGCATCGCTATCTTCTGCGTGGCGTCGCTGCTAGGCGCGCTCAATTTCCTGACGACGATGCTCAACATGCGCGCGCGGGGCTTATCTTTGATGCGCCTGCCGTTGACGTGCTGGGGATGGTTTACGACCGCCGTGCTGGCGCTGCTGGCGTTTCCAGTTCTGCTCGGCGGCGGCATCCTGCTGCTGCTTGA
>CAZEZJ010000222.1:3441-8304 GCA_964516695.1 uncultured Blastocatellaceae bacterium | reverse complement strand
TGTTCCCGCACCCCCTATAACCACCCCCCCACGCCCTGCTTTTCGTGCTATGCTTGTCCGCCGGGAAATAGTCGCAAAGTACGGAGCAGAAACTTTAGACTGACGGCGTTTTTTTAGTCGTCAGTAATCTCCATTCAGTGAAACGGCGCGCGAGCGCAAAGCGGGAGTAAACCAGCATGGCGGAAGCGGATATCGGCATGGCGGGTCTGGGCGTGATGGGCCTGAATCTGGCGCTCAACATGGAGCGCAACGGCTACGCGGTGGCAATCTGGAATCGCGAGCCGGCGGCAATTGATAAGTTCATCGCGGGCGAAGGAAGCGGCAAGCGTTTCACGGGAGCGAAGACGCCCGAAGAGTTTGTGCGCGCCATCAAGCGCCCGCGTAAGATAATGATGATGGTCAAGGCCGGGCCACCCGTTGATTGGACCATCGAGCAGTTTCAACCGTTTCTGGAATCCGGCGACATCCTCATTGATGGCGGCAACTCTTGGTTTGAAGACACGCAGCGACGCGAAAAAACGCTCACCGCCGAGGGCTTACACTTCGTCGGCTCCGGCGTTTCCGGCGGCGAGGAGGGCGCGCTCTGGGGGCCAAGCCTGATGCCCGGCGGCAAACGCGAGGCTTACGAAGAGATACGCCCCATCTGGGAAGCCATCGCCGCCAAAACTGAAGACGGCGCGTGCACGACCTACACGGGGCCTGACGGCGCGGGCCACTTCGTCAAGATGGTGCACAACGGCATCGAGTATGGCGACATGCAGCTTATCGCCGAAGCCTACGACATCTTGCGCCGCGTTCTCGGCATGGAAGCGACTGAACTGGCCGACACCTTCGCGCGCTGGAACGAAGGCTCGCTCGAATCTTTTCTGATTGAAATCACGTCGCAGGTGCTACGCGTCAAGGATGAAGAGACGGGCCAGCCGCTCGTTGATTTGATTCTTGATAAGGCCGGGCAGAAGGGAACGGGCAAGTGGACGGCGCAGGTGGCGCTCGACCTCGGCATCGCGATTCCGACGATTAACTCTGCCATTGACGCACGCTTTATCTCCGGCCTCAAGGATGAACGCGTCGCTGCGAGCAAAGTCATCAGCGGCCCGGCGGGCGCGCCCGCAAAGGCTGACCGCGAGCGCATCATCAGCGCCGTTCACGACGCGCTCTACGCCGCGAAGATTTGCTCTTACGCGCAAGGCTTCAATCTCATTCGCGCCGGGTCGGAAAACTACGGGTGGAATATTGACTTGAGCGAGATGGCCCGCATCTGGAAGGGCGGCTGCATTATTCGCGCGCGTTTCCTAGACAGAATTAAAGCCGCCTACAAGCGCGACCCCGCTCTGGCGAATCTATTGCTCGACGAAGATTTCAGAGCGTGGATGCAGGACGCGCAAGCGAGTTGGCGCGAGAGCCTGAGTCTGGCGCAGCAGCACGGCGTTCCCTGCCTCGCGATGGCCGCCAGCCTCGCCTACTTCGACAGCTATCGCACCGCCAACCTCCCGCAGAATCTCACGCAGGCGCAACGCGACTTCTTCGGCGCGCATACCTACGAACGCATTGACAAGCCCGAACAGGGAGCGATTCATACTGACTGGGAAACTGCCGCCAAACTCTGACAGCAGTTTCCTAGCAGGCACGCGTTTGACAGGCGAATCTGTCGTTATCGCCGGTAAGCTAAAACTCAAAATTCAAGCTCCACGGTCAAGAACATGCTTTCTGACTGTGGAGCTTAGAATTTGGGCCAAGTTTAGTTAAGGCTTTTTGTCCGGCGGGACGGCGCGCGGGATGTCGTCGTCGAAGACGAGGGTTTGGAGCGAGTCAGTCTGCGGCTGTGCGGATTGCAGCTTGGGGGCGCGGCGCATGACGGGCCGGGTTTTGGGCGTGGGAATCTTTAGGGTGGCGACAGCGCTGGTGCGACGCAGGATTGCGCCGCCGCGTCCGGCGACCCATGCGTCAACGCCGCCGCGATAGGCGACGGCAAAGAGCGAGACGCTCGTGATAGTCGGTTGTGCTTCCCACGTCAGCCCGCCGTCTTTGGTGCGGAGCACGCGGCCCTGGTCGCCGGAAATAAGCGCGTCGTCGCGCCCCGCCACCGCGATAGAGAAAAGGTTCGACTTGGCTCCGCTCTCCTGGTCTTTCCACGTTATGCCGCCGTCGTCCGTGCGCAGAATGATGCCGCTTGCGCCGACGGCGTAGCCGCGTTGCTCATCCGCGAACGCCACGCTGTAGAGCCACTCGCGCACGTTAGCCTTAATCTCCTGCCACGTTTCTCCGCCGTCCTCCGTGCGGAGTATTGTGCCATTGGAACCGACCGCGACGCCGCGCTTCAAGGTTGTGAAGTGAACATCTTCGAGCCACGCTGCGGTCGGCGCGCGTTGCAAGCGCCAGGTCTCGCCGCCGTCCTCCGTGTGGAGAATTGTGCCGCGCGCGCCGACCGTCCAGCCGCGCTCGGGCGTGATGAAGTAGACGGCGAAGAGGTCGTCCTTCAAGTCTGCCGGCACGGTTTCCCAGAGAATGCCGCCGTTTGTTGAGCGCAGGATTGTGCCTTTCTCACCGACGGCCCAGCCCTGTAGCTCGTTGATGAAAGTGATGCTGCCGAGGCGCGCGGTCGTCCCCGAAGGGCGCACCGTCCAGTTTCTTCCGCCCGAAGAGGTGTAGAGAATACGCCCGCGCGCGCCGGCGGCCCAGCCGCGCTCGCCATCCAGAAAGAAGATGTCGGAAAGGTCGTCGCGCCCGCCTTCGGTCAGGCGACGCCAATCGAAGCCGCCGTCGTCCGTGCGCAGCACAAGACCGTTCGTGCCCGCCGCCCAGCCCGTCGCAGCGTCCGCGAAATAGACTGTGACGAGCCGGGGATTGGTTCTGATGCTAATCGGCAGCCACGTCTTGCCGCCGTCTCCGGTCGTCAAAATCACGCCGCCATCGCCCGTCGCCCAGCCGCGAAGCTCATCCGCGAAGAAGACCGATAACAGGTCTGTCGTGGAAAAGACTTGAACCGGCTTCCACGTCGCGCCGCTGTCTTCGGTGCGCAGAACGCTTCCGCCGTAGCCGACGGCGATAGCCAGCTTCGGTGTCAGAAAAGTGATGCCCGTCAGCGGCAGTTGGCCCAATTCCGCCTGCTGCTTCCATGTCAGTCCGCCATCCGTCGTTAACAGCAGCGTGCCTTTGTCGCCAACGACGATGCCCGTAGTTTTGTCTGCGAAGGAAACGGCATTGAGATGTGAGTTTGTGCGGCTGGCGGCGGCCGCCCACGTGCGCCCGCTGTCGGTTGTGATGAGAATGCTGCCGTGAGTGCCGACGGCCCAGCCGCGCGTCTGGTCATCGGGCGCGAAGGTGACGGCGTAGAGATGTTCTTTGATGCCTGTGGTTCTGAGTATCCACTTATCGCCGCCGTTTTCCGTCGTCAGAATCACGCCGCGCGCCCCGACCGCAACCGCGCGCTCTTTATCCTTCACGTAGAGGCCGTAAAGCGTCGTACTGGCCGGAGATTTTTGCGCGTCCCACTCGAAGCCGCCGTTGTCCGTGCGCAGGATTGCGCCGTCGGCCCCGATGGCCCAGCCGTGCGCCTTGTCTTTCGCAAACCGGACGGCATTAATCGCGTTGCCCTGCGGCAAAGGATTCTGCCACAGCCACCCGCGCGACTGCGCTTGAGCAGACGAGAGCGAGCCGCAGCACAGCGCGACAAGCAGCAACACGCACGAGAGCCGCAGCGCAACCAGGCGCACGGCGCACGGCGCAATAATTTTTGAGGCGAAAAGCGACACTGATGTTAAGACTTCTCTGGCGCATCCGGCGCGGCCCTTGTCAAGAGTGAGCCGCGCTCTAGGATTATCGGGTGGGAGAATTATAAAGGCGTTGCTGACTTAAAGCTAACCACCGTGAGGAGCAAAGCCGAAGGTGGCTGAGGGCAGAAGGGCGATGGAATAACTTTCAAGATGAATTGCCGGGCTTTCATCTCTCACGTTTTCATTCGTCATCCTCGCTTTTGAGCGTTCCTTCAAATCTCTCGGCCTGTGGGTTGTAGTGAATCTCATACTGGTCGAGCGTGCCGCCCCGCCCGCGATAGTCAATCTCATATTTCCAATAGCCAGGGTGTTCGGGCTGTTTGCTGAAGAGATAATCGGCCCAGAGCGTTTGGCGCGTCGAGAATTGTCCGGCGACATCTGTGACATCTAAATGAACCGGATACTGGATTACTTTATCCTGCGCGAGGCTGTAGCCGATGAGCGTCGTTTCGAGTCCCATGCAGGCCAGCGCATCGAAGAGGGCAAACTCTAGCTCGCGACCATCTCCGTTGTAGTCTCTGAGCCACATCAGCGTCGGCTTGCCTTCCTGCCCGTCCGTGGTTTTGGCGACATGGTAATAACCGCCAGCGCGAATCTTGTAGGGCAGGTGAAGATAGTCTTTCTCTGCGATGTGTTCGTCTCTGACCTCGATGGTGTTGATGAGCTGGCGCTTCTTCGTGTCGAACAAAGAGACTCTGGCCGGGCCGTCGTAATAGCTGCCGCGCGTGTAATCCGGGCAGGTGTATTCCTCGGGGCCGTAGGGCAGCGGGTTTTTGGACGGTTTGAGCATCCAGAGAATCAAAATTCTATTGGCGCGTCCCTCTGGCGCCGGAACAGCCTGCACCTCAATCACTCGTGCGCCCGCCGGAAGCCCGTAGTTGCGCGGCTGACTTTGCACGGAAGGCGCTGCTATCAGAAGCAGAAAGACGAGAAAGATGCTGGCCTTCATGTTTACTACCTTCTTCATGGAGAACCTTTTCACCATTGTCTCTGAAACAGATTGAGCATGGTCAGTCCCCAGTCCAGAAACGAGCGGACGGCGACCGGCTCGACGCGTATGGAATGACGGTAAAAAAAGATTTCATTGCCG
>CAZEZJ010000222.1:0-3431 GCA_964516695.1 uncultured Blastocatellaceae bacterium | reverse complement strand
AGTAGGCCAGAGTGGGTTCCTGGAAAGTGTGGCGAATGGCTTGCTCGTCCTGCCCGCGCAGTAAGTATTTCGAGGAAAACGTCGGGCGATTGCTGAAATCAATGTCCTGATAACCGAAGGCGCTGATGAGCTTATGCCCGAATCCTTCGGGGCGCAGCGAGAAGAAAGGGAGGTCTAGCCGCTCGGATTGGAAATAGACGACCGATTGATTATAGGTGGCTGAATTTTTGCCGTGCCCGACCGTGTAGGTGTAATCGAAGATGGCGGCGCGCGCTCCGTCAATCATGCCATACATCATGTTGTAGAGTTTTTTGGAATGGCCCTGGGCAAAGAGGTAGTGGCGTTCGATGCCGGGAATCATCTCGAAGGGAGCGTCTGCGATGAAAGCCCAGCCCAACGCGGCGGCGGCCTGCTGCATCGCGAGCGTGCGCTCCGCCGCCTTCTTTTTCGCATAGGCGACCAGCAGGAAGATGACCACACAGACCACCCCGATGATGAGGGCGACGAAAAGAATAATGGGTAACGGGCTTTGCTGGCTTCCGACATCCATCGCTGAAATTCCCTTCGGCGGTTGTTTCGCCTGTTAACGAATTGAAGCTGCGCGCTCGCAAAAGTTCAAGCTTTTAATTCGACGAAAGACGGGCGCGCTCGTGTCCATTCATCCTGCAACATGGCGTAGACGTATTCATCGCCCCATTTGCCTTTGAACCAGATGTTCTGAATGAAGTGGGCCTCGCGGCGCATCGCTAGTTTTTCCAGTAGCGCGATTGCTGCGTGGTTTTCGCAGTCCGTGATGGCGTAGATGCGGTGCAGGCCAAGTTCGATGAAACCATAGTCGAGCACGCGCCCCACGGCCTCCGCCGCATAGCCTCGCCGCTGGAAAGAGCGTGCGAGCGTGAAGCCTATCTCGGCCTGTCGCGCATCCGGTTCGTCGAGTTTGAAAGCGCAATCTCCGATGAGGGCTGCCGTCTCCTTCAACTCGATGGCCAATTGAAACCATTGGCCCGCGGTGACGCCCAACGGCAGCGACTTTTGCCGCTCGATAAACTGCCTCGCTTCCTCCGCGCTGTAGCTCTCCCAACTCTGGTATCTGGCTATTTCAGGGTCGTTGCGATAGGCGAGAAACTGAGCCTGGTCGTCATCCTTAAAACGCCGCAAGAGCAAGCGCGGCGTTTCAAAGGGTAATGAATCAACCTTCATTTTCATTCCGGCCCGGCGGTTTCCATCACGCCGACGCTTTCAGCCGCATCTTGCAGAATGCTTTCCTCAACGCGGCCCGCGGCGGCGATGCGGCGTGCGGCGCGGTCAGCCGCCTCCTGTATGATGTGGCCCGCGTGGCCTTTGGCCCATTCCCACGTCACACTGTGGCGGCTCGCCGCACGGTCTAGACGCACCCACCATTCCTGATTCGACTTGCGACGAAAGCGCCCGCACATCGTCTCGACCACGTAACGCGAATCAGTCGTGACGTGCACACGGCAAGGTTCGCGCAGGGCTTCGAGGCCGAGCGCGGCGGCGGCAATCTCCGCCTGCTGGTTAGTCGCAATTCCCAGATAAGCGCCGACCGCGCGCCACACTCCGCGAAACCCCAGCAACGCAACCGCCGCCGCACGCGTCTCCGTCTGGCCGTTGCCGAGGCTCGAACCGTCGCAAGAAATCGTCACCGATTTTTTGGCAGGCTTAAGAGTCGAGGATGAGGGCTGGGCTGTTTTCTCAGTCATGCCGGTGGCCTTCCCTGATTCACGCTTCGGCCCTCAATTCTTCGCTTTCCGTTCTTTTAACGTGGATGATGTGGTCTACGTTCTCTTCGAACGTGTCATCGTGAGAGATAACGAAGAGTTGGTCGAAGTGGCGTATCTGGCCGATTTGTTGGGCGAGGCGCTCGCGGCGTTCGGCGTCCATGTTGACGGTCGGCTCATCAAAGAAGGCGAGCCGGATGTCGGAGAGTTGTTTGAGGAGCGCGAGCCGGATGGAGAGGGCGGCGGCCATCTGTTCGCCGCCCGAAAGATTCGGGAAGGAACGCTCGTGGCCCTCTTCTTCGAGCATGATTTCGTAGTCGCGCGACCAGCGAAGCGCGCGGCCCGCTTCGCCCGTAATCTCGCGAAAGAGTTGGTTGGCCTCAATCGAAATATTGTAGAGATAACTTTCCGTCACGAGAGGCCCGGCCGCTTTCAGCGTGTCACGGATAAACTCGGTCGTCTCGTCCAAATCTTTGAGGCGTTCTCTGGCCGCAAACTCCTCGCGCATCGTCGCGCGCACCTCCTGCAAGCGTTCTATCTCGGCGGCGAACGCCGTCTCTTGCGCTTGCGCTGCGCTCAGCTTGGCGGCAGCGGCGGCGGCGCGCTCGCGCGTTGCGGCTAGCCCCGTGCGTTCATTCACATGTCGCTCGCGGTCGTAGGCTTCGACGGCGGCGGCTTGTTCTTGTCCGGCAGCTTTGGCCTCGTTTGCGATGTGCGCGGTCTCGGTTTCGGCCTCTTTAACGGCGGCCTCGCGCGCTGGCAGCCGCGCCGCCAGAGTTTCGCTGACGACATACTCGCGATGCGCGGCGAGCGTCTCATCGCGACGCGCTCGCTCGGCTTCCCACTGGCTATCAAGCGCAGCAAACGCTTGCAGCCTTTGGGCCAACTCGCGTGCCTGCTCTTCAAGGGCGCGCCTTGCATCCGTCGCCCCAGCGGTCTCCGCTTTCAGAGCCGCCTCGCGCTCGGCTTCACGAAGAAGCGCGGCGGCGCGACCGCGCGGGTCATTGAGAGCACGAAGCTTCTTTTCCGTCTCGGCAATGTCGTTTTCCAGAGAAGCAACCGCCTCGGCTGCGGCAGCGACACCGGCGCGCTCCTCCTTGCGCCGCTTGCCCTCCTGCTCGATTTCTTTGAGACGCTGCTGCAAAGGCTGCAATTCGGCATAACGCAGCGCGGCCTCGCGCAAGTCCTTCAATTCGGCATCAACGCCAAAGAGTTGAAAGCGCAAAGTGCTCAGGCGGTCGCGGCTGGCATCAGGCAGAGCTTTGATGTCTTCGTCTAACTGTGCGAGCAGGCTCTCGCGCTCGGTCAACAACTGGCGCTCGTTGGCTAGTTGCTGCCGCGCATTTCCGAGCCGCGCATAATGCTTTTCGGCTTCGCGCGCCTCACGCACCGCGACGCTTAAGCTCGAACGCTCTTTTTCCAGCTTTTTGAGTTGGGCGCTGTTGGAGGAGAGATGCTGCTTGAAATAATCTTCGAGCGTTTGTCCCTCAGCCATGTTCAGGCAGCGCTCGGAAAGAATCGGGCACAAGCCGCCTTTGACTTCCGTTCGCATCTTTTCATCACGTGCAATCTCGGCGCGCAGGTGCGCGAGGCGTTCCGTTAGTTCACCTTCGCGCTCCATCAACTCGGAAGCCAGCTTGGCCTGCGCGGAGAAGCTTTCAACCTCCGCCAATTCCTTTTCCAGACGACTCA
>CAZEZJ010000221.1:2256-8323 GCA_964516695.1 uncultured Blastocatellaceae bacterium | reverse complement strand
CAGACCTCCGCCGGCTGCTGCGTTCAATCGAATCCGGCACAGGCGGCTCGCGCGCAAAAACAATCGTCAAATCCGCCAACCTCAAGACGCCCCGAACCAGGCTGGTCTTCTCGGTCGCGGCGGCGGTCGCGGCGGTGGCAGTGTGTGTCGCCATTTGGCGTTTCTCGCAAACGCGGGCAGCTCCGCCCGATTGGGGGCGCGCCACTCATGTTCAACTCACGGACCAGCCCGGGACAGAACACTTCCCGACTCTCGCCCCGGACGGAAAGAGTTTCGTTTACGCGAGCCGGGTCAAGGGGAACTGGGACCTCTTGCTGCAACGCGTCGGCGGTAAGAATGCAACATCGCTCACGCCGGACACGCCTTCGGACGAGAGCCACCCGGCCTTTTCTCCGGGCGGCGAACGGATTGCCTTTCGCTCGACCAGAGAGCCTGCGGGCATCTACGTCATGGAGGCCACGGGCGAGAACACCCGCCTCGTCGTCGCCGGAGGTCATCACCCTTCATGGTCACCGGACGGGAAAGAGATTGCTTACAGCACAGACGGGCGCGACGTGCCCAGCACGCGGACGACCTTTACCAGCGCAATCTGGGTCGTCACTTTGGAAACGGGTGCTAAACGACTGCTCACCGAAGCGGACGCCATGCAGCCGTCATGGTCGCCGAACGGACGCCGAGTAGCTTACTGGTTCATGCCGCCGAACGTCGGGCGCAGCGACATCGCGACCGTCGCGAGCGGCGGAGGCCCGCCGGTGTTGGTGACCAAAGACGCCTCGACGAACTGGAATCCGGTCTGGTCGCCCGACGGCCACTTTCTTTACTTCGCGAGTGACCGGAGCGGCAACATGAGTTTCTGGCGGGTCGCCGTCGAGGAAGAGACAGGCCGCGTCTTGGGCGAACCGGAGGCCGTGATGTCGCCTTCGGCTTTCAACCGCCATTTGAGTTTCTCGCGCGACGGCAAGCGCCTGCTCTATGTGCAGACAAGCGAGCAATCGAACATCCGTGCCGTCGAGTTTAATCCGCAGAGCGAGAAAATTGCCGGTCAACCCTACTGGGTAACACGCGGCGACCGGCGCGTCGTGCGCCCCGAACTCTCTCCCGATGGCAAGCAATTTGTCATGCGCGTTCCCCGCCGGTCTCAGGACGACATCGCCGTCGTCAACCGCGACGGCACGAACTGGCGCGACGTGACTCACGACAAGTTCTTCGACCGCTACCCGCGCTGGTCGCCCGACGGCAAGAGGATAGCGTTCGCGTCCGACCGGAGCGGGAACTACGAAATCTGGTCGCTCGATTTGGAAGGCACGAACCTGCGCCAGCATACCTTCGGTAGTGAGAGCAGCGCCTCGTTTCCACTCTGGTCGCCCGACGGCAAGCGTCTACTCTTTCAGCTCAACTTCCTTAACGTCATCATCGACGCCGGTAAGGACTGGAAGCATCAGACTCCCGAGCGTCTCCCGTCGCCCGAGGGCGAGACACACTTTTTGGCGTGGGACTGGTCGCCGGACGGGGCGAAGCTGGCGGGAACATTCGACGGCGCCGAGTCGGCGGTTGGCTATTATTCATTCGCGAACCAAAGGTACGAAAAGGTGGCGAAAGTCGAAGGCTATCCGATGTGGCTGTCGGACCCGATGTGGCTGTCAGACAGCCGGCGCTTTGTCTTCTCCGCCGGAAGTAAGGCGTACATCGCTGACATCGTGACAAAACGCATGGTGGAAGTCTTTGACGCCGGGCAGGACGAGATACGCGGCATCGGGATTTCCAACGACGACCGGCTGATTTACTTTTCGCTTTACGAATCGGAAAGCGACATCTGGCTGCTGGACTTGCGGCAGTAAGGTGCGCAGAGTGAACCACCGGAGGAGCGCGCTACTCCTCCGTGGCCCAAGCGCGACTCCCTGATTAGCTTACTTCGCTAGTGCGCTGACCGCTCTAAAGAATAGTCAGCGCGACGAACCGTGGGCACTCGACGAGAAGGTGCATGAAGTCTGCCGTCGCTACAGCTACGACTCTTAGCCTCTCGCGCTTTACAGACCCAGAACGAAGACAGACCCTTTTGTGCCGCTTAATGTGTCAAGTCGCGGCGCGCCGTGCGACTATACCCAATTAGTGGCACAAAATTGACGGATTTAATGGCAGGGGAGATTGCGAGAAATATAGGAAACCAGAAAAGAGGCCAATCTCCCCTTATACTGATTACTGGCAATCAGTCCGAACTTATACTAAATAATGGCAATCAGTTTGGGCGCTTGGCAACAGATGCTGTTATCGACGAATTTCGCTCTCAGCAGCAGCAAACTCTCTCATCGCTTCCTCTAGATCTTCCAAAATATCTTTCATCAGCGCTTGGGGAGTGACTCTCTTGGCAACATTAGTCGTCTCATACTGCCACTGAATATCAAGGTTCGCTTTGTCCCTTGCGACGATCTCCGAATATTTGAATCGTCGAAAGTGATCGGTTTCCTTGCGCCGAATTGGATCGTCAGCGCAGTAGCAGTGAATGAAATCCGTCAGGTCTTCAGGCTGAATTGGATTCTGCCGGAGTGAAAAATTTCGGTTTGAGCGCAGGTCATAGACCCATACTTCTTTTGTTGCTGGAGTTGTTGTCACCGGCCTCTTATCGAAGAAAAGCACATTCGCCTTTACGCCGGGTGAATACCAGATGCCGGTTGGTAATCGCAACAGGGTGTGAACCTCGCATCGCTGGAGCAAAGCCTGACGAATCCTTTCGCCTGCGCCACCTTCAAATAGTACATTATCCGGCACTACTACTGCGGCACGACCATTTTCCTTGAGCATTGAATAGACGTGCTGGACGAAGTTGAACTGTTTATTACTAGTTGTGACCCAGAAATCCCGCCTCTGGTAAGAAATCTTCTCCGTCTGGCTCTTTCCATCATCCCCAAATATGGTAAAGCTGCTCTTCTTCCCAAATGGCGGATTCGTGAGAACCATATCCACCAGTTCAGCCGTTGATTCGACGAGACTATCGCCTATCGACACCACTGGGTGTTCGGGATCAGTTCCAATCCCATGAAGAAAGAGATTCATCGCACACAACCGCGCTACGTTCGATACAAGATCAACTCCATGCAATGCCTTCGTCCGCAGGTAAGCAGCCTCTTTGGAATTGGTTGTCCTGCTTTTGAGATACTCAAACACTGCCAAAAGAAAACCACCTGTGCCACACGCAGGATCAGAAATGCGCATCAGTGGTTCGGGTCGCATCACTTCGACTATTGCCCGGATGACAGGTCGGGGTGTGAAGTATTGACCGGCTCCACCTCGTACATCATCAGCATTTCGAGCTAATAAACCTTCATAAACTTCACCCTTAACATCCACATCGAGATTTGACCAATTCTCAGTATCGATCATTTGCATGAGGAGGTGAAGTTTGGCTGGATCATTTATCTTACTTTGCGGCTTTGTAAAGATCAGGCCTACTAAACCCGGACGTTCGCTTAACAGTCGTAAACCTTGATGATACCGATCCAACCGTTTCGCCTTGTCATCGATGTTCTTCAATGCGCCCCAACTGTAGCGCGACGGAATCTCACCCGCTCCTGCTTGCCGCTGCTCCCAAACCATTTTAAGAAAGAGAAGATAGGTAATTTGCTCTGTATAATCCATGAACGCCAAGCCATCGTCTTTGAGAACATGAGCATAGTTCCAGACTTTCTGGATGAGAGCTGAAGCCGACGTAGTTTGATTTTTAGCCATTTGTATTATGTCAATATTTCTTGCAGCCACTCGCGTTCAACCTGATGCCCATACTCTAATTTGTAGATTTCTGCTCGAGCGTATGCCAGTGCCGCTGCTGAATATTCTGAATCTGGGTGGATGAATCGCAGAAGTTCCTTCTGTTGTCGTTTGTACAGTTGCCGCATTGCGGGATTTGCAATGTGTGGTCGGAGCGTTTCCATGTCTTCAATGGTTCGCTTCACTTTACCTGCTAAGAGTCTACGGTCATCTACGAGTTCCTTGCAGTGGAGGTGATAAACTTCAATGGACATTGAGGCCCTTTCATATTCAGGGCTTCCATTTGCCTTGGCTGGCGTCGGATGTCCGTCTGGACGGAAGGTGAGAAGCTTCCAATCATCAGGGTCTATCGGGTCGAGAAGCATGATGTCTTCCCGGTCAATGTCGTCCGTCTCCTGACGGGCTCTAAAGCTGCCGGCCCGCAGTGGAAAGTGGTCCCGTTTTCCGCCACTGGTTGCGCCAACGCGGCGCTGGTTACACCACTGGCTGGCATATCGATAATTCCTCCAATCAAATGCTCTCCACCAGTAACCTTCATGGTCTGGATCTTCAATTACGCTATTCTTGGGCCGGAAATGGTCAACATTCTTGTCAGATGCAGGGTTCTTGCTTTCCGAATACCAACACTTCTCCTTCCTTAATGCTGCGAGGTTGGTCGCCAAGTCTCCCCAGATCGCCTGGCGGGCAGTTTTATCCAATCCCTTCGTGATGGCGTTCTTTCGCGCTGCTGCAACGTCTCGTCCTGCTGAACGCGCTTTAGCTTCAGCAGCCGCAATTTCGCTACGCAAATCATTAAGCGCTTTATCGGCCCGTGCCTGCCAGCCATTTGGCAGTTGCAAGAGGTCTATGTCAACGTAGCGCATTCGCCCTCAACCTCTTTAGACACCTCCGCGACTGCTTCATCTAAAACCTCCCGTGCAATTCGCTCAACCTCTTGCCGCTTTTCTGGAGTTAGAAATTCCTCACCCGCCATCAACTCGCTGTATCTTCGGCCCCATGCCCGGATGAACGCTGCGTAGTAAGGATCACTGAATGCCTTCAAAAAGCCAGCTTCAGCCAACCTTTTATCGATCTTCTCCAATTCTTTCTTTTCCTGACCTGTCAATGCTCCTTCCTTGCCAACAAGGCGAA
The DNA here is from genome assembly GCA_964516695.1 of uncultured Blastocatellaceae bacterium. Lineage (GTDB taxonomy): Bacteria > Acidobacteriota > Blastocatellia > Pyrinomonadales > Pyrinomonadaceae > DASVTR01. Next base: position 3,430 of record CAZEZJ010000221.1, on the reverse strand, counting down.
CTCTGTTGTCTAGGTCGGCGAGAGTCTCTGGGTCGAGATCGCTACGAAACCCGAACATCTCGCTTGTCAGGATACCCGTAAACCCTAGTCCACGTGGATTGACGCTGGCGGGTGTCCATTTGCAGGCACCAGTCTGCGAGTCACGCTTCAAAAGATGAATTTGCTCCTTGACGAGGCTCGCAATAACAAGCGGGTCATGCGTCGCCATCAAATTCTGGCTGCTCAGCTGCTCAGGTGATTGAGTACCATTGTCGCTCATCACCCAAGATAGGTCTTTTAGATAAGTCACGCTCCAATGCGGGTTCAAGTGGGTATCCGGCTCATCGAGCAGCACGAGCGATTGATGCGACTTTGTGAAGCGCATCAATCCCAAGACCATTAGCAGTTGCTGTTCCCCCTCGCTCATTTGGTGGAACGTGATTGGAACTTGCTCCGAGTTGGTCGCTTTGATTCGGACTTGAATCTTTACGTCATGAATCAACTCTGAGAAGTCGGTGCTCTCTAAGGCTAAAAAGAAAGTTCGCGCATCTGGATACTCGGCTGCGAACGAATGGAGACTCTCAATGTCTGGCAAGAAGAAATAGTAGTGATCTTCTGTAGTTGATCGGTAGCCATAGCTGACAGTCTGTTCGAGGACCATTGGCGCGATGGCGTAGCGGCGGAGTCGCTCCATAACGCGGCGCATTATGCCCGTAGCACCCCAAAAATCCTCAGCCTTGCTCCCCGATTTCGCCCAACGCGGTTTGCGAATGACGAATAACGCAGACTCGAAGCCCATGATCCTTAAACGATTCTCCAGGAAGTCATTGATCTTCAGATCCTCTTTGTACGAAAATGCGAGCAACACATATTTGGCATGATGGGTTTCAGCGCAGAAGAATCTTCGCTGCTCTAACAACTTAGCCAAAGTCTTCCTATCGTCTGCCTTTGCCTCGCGCAATCGAATATAGTGGGCCTGCTTCATCGGCAGAAAATGTTCAGCCAAGCGGTTAGTAGGGCCTGAATAGTAGCCGAAGACAAATCGCGGTAAGGGCAACTGGTCGCGCTTGATGATCTCAAGTTTCACCTCATCCTTTGCCTTTCGAGCAATCGGACCCCTTCTTAATTCCGGACGCTTCATTAGCTCAGGTCGCCATGTAACTTCTACTGTATGTTCGTCCATTTCATAGCTGAG
>CAZEZJ010000221.1:0-2246 GCA_964516695.1 uncultured Blastocatellaceae bacterium | reverse complement strand
ATAACCGCTCATTGGTTTATCCGGCCAACGGTTCTTCTCTAACCAGTTATGCAGGTCGCGAAAGATAATGACGAGCGCTTCAAAGAGATTGGACTTACCCGTGCCGTTCCATCCGAGAACTACATCCACCCCGTGAGCGGGGTCGAAGCGGACTGTGTAATCTTTTAGATTCTTGAAATCTTCCAGCCAAAGCTCGGCAAGGCGGAAACGGCCTTTCGGCTCACCGCGCTTTTCTTTGGCAGGCCTAGTAGTCTTCTGCGGCTTCCGATGTCTTTGCGCTGCTTCTTGAAAGGCGGCTCGCACCTCTGGTGTGGCGCGTAATGCTTCGTAAAACTGCACGACGTGCTCAGGGCCAAATCCAGCCCCGTCGAATAAGCGGCGAGCATCAGCTTTTTGGCCTATCTTCTCCCATGCAGTTCTGATCGATTCGGGTGATGGCGGTTGCTCTTGCATAGAAACCTTTCTCTTCTTTTCTTTCGGTCGAAGTACTCGACGTGTCTGTTTTCGCTCGGCTTCTCTTTGTGCCTTCTCAGCACGGATGCGTTCGACCAACATGGAAGATGGTTCGTCATCTGGGTTTTGGGGTACGAGATGCCCGGCAAAAGCCTCGAGCAGGAGCAATTGGCGGCTTTCGTGAGCGCGGGCGATCTGCTGGTCCAACGTCGCTGCCAAGCGATCAGCCGCCGACAGACGCCGCTCTACTTCGCGGACAATTTCGGCTTGTTCTGAAAGAGGGGGCAAAGGAATTGCCAATACTGAAAGAAGTTCGAGGTTAATATTTTTCTGAGCCGTGGCAGGTGCATAACGCTCAAGCCTAGATTTCTCAGATCGAATAAAAAATTCGACAAACCGAACTTTAAGAAGTTCATCATTTTGGACGAAACCCACGACACTGTCCGGAAAACATGCTGGGTAAGACAATATACTCGTTTCGGCGATATTGGCTGCTATTGTGATGCATAGCGTCCCGGCTGGCCACAAACGACTCTGCTTGAGACCAAATTCACTGTAGGTTTGTGTGTGCTCGCGAATCGTGCCCCCGGAGCGCCTGATATCACCTGTTTGAATAAATGGATACGGACCACCATAAAGACGCGCGTCATCGCGTGGACGATGTCTTGACTTCCCCCGATTTAACTCACCAATTTGGTCGAGCGATGCCCATATCCAACTCTCTGGTAACTCAGGCAATCCATCTGACTTATGTAATGCTGGTTCGGGATAACGCGATTTCCACTTGTCGTCTTTGGGGACTTTGCCAGCAGTGAGTAGGCGCTGCAACTCGCCTTCTTCCCACCGAATGCGGCGGTCAGTAAGGATACGTTGCAACAGAGTTTCGCCGCTTTCAGCTTTTATCTTTTTGTTCTTCTGATGGCCTTCGCGCCAGTTGCGGGTGAGTTCGCCAGTGATGCCAGCTTGCAGGACGGCATCACGATAACGCTGGAGCCGTTCGTGCGCGCGACGCGTTGCAAATTCTGCTCGTTCCACTCCCGACAATGCGGCGTTCAGCTTGACTACAATCCTTTCCTGCTCAGCAGTAGGAGGCAGCAGTACGGTGAAGTGTGATAATTTTTCAAAATCAACGCGCGGACGTTCACCACTAACCAGCCCATTCGCAAAGGTGACGAAATCCTCCGCATTCAGGCGCAGGGCGAGAAACTGACTGTTAAGTCCATCGGATTTTGGAAAAACGAGAAACTCTGCTGAGCAAAGCCCCTCGAACTCCGCGACCCAAACTTTATTTAGGTACGGACGCATTTTGCCGTAAAGCACGTCACCCTCCGAGAACCGCACGGAGGAACTGCGAACATCGCGAGCATATCCATATGTAAGGAGCTTCATTGTTTGCGGTTCAATGTGCTCCAAACCGACATATCTCATGTCAGGGCTTTCCGTGGGCAACGCACGCTCTCGCGACGGCTCGGTGATTTCGCCGAGCGTCGTCTTTATCCATCCCTTTGGTAGTCTTTCAGGCATTTGTTAGTTGGGCTGTGGTTATCTTTTTCAGTAGTTAATGATTATATCTTACCTAAATTCGGGCCTCTGCTGGAGGTTTTCTCTTAATGCCTGCACTTTTCTGTGAGCAGGGGTTCAACTCTGTAGCAAAAGAATATTATCGAACAAAAGCTTCAGCATCTCTTTACATTTTCTTTATTCAGGTTATTTGCCCCTCTCGGTGGAATGTTTAGACCGGGGCGAAGGCACCCGACTGATCCCTTCGCTCTTCGGATTCGCCGGTAATTTCT
>CAZEZJ010000220.1:7917-8364 GCA_964516695.1 uncultured Blastocatellaceae bacterium | reverse complement strand
TGGAAGAAGCGCTGGCGCGACTCTCTTTCGAAGGCCTGATCATCGCCCGTGCATCTTTGCTGACAGGAGACCGCGAGGCACTCGGCCAGCCAAAGCGCCCGGCCGAGAAGGTGGCGACGGCAGTGAGCAAACTCCTCGGCCGACTCGTTCCGGCGAACTACCGGCCCATCGCCGCGGCCGACGTTGCCTGGGCGCTGCTCGCGCGCGTGCCCGCGGCCCGAGGGCGCGCGGTGTTGCTCTCCGGCGAGTTGATACAAGAAACCTAACCTACCCTCGTATGCTTGCTAAAAGGGCTGAAGCGGTCTTCAGTAAATTTCAAAACAGGTGCGTTAAGTAGATAATTACCCAAGCTTTGCCTTCTATTAATCACGAGAGGAATGATTCATAGCAATAAAGATGCGAACTCTGTATAATCATCCTATCCCCTAAGCTTCCCCTTCATCTCTC
>CAZEZJ010000220.1:0-7892 GCA_964516695.1 uncultured Blastocatellaceae bacterium | reverse complement strand
TTATCCTGGATAAGTGTGTCTATGCCCATAAAATCCCCGCCTAAGGGGCCGCCCGACAACAAACACAGCCGAGACTTGATTGCTAATTTGCCAAGCCCCGAGCTGGCACCCTACTGGCTGTCGGCCATCATCGAGTCGGCAGAGGACGCCATCATCAGCAAGACGCTCGAAGGCATCATCACGAGTTGGAATCAGGGAGCTGAGCGCATCTTCGGCTACACGGCCGCGGAAATAATCGGTAAGCCGGTGACGACCCTGATTCCGACGGACCACCAAGACGAAGAGCCAGCCATCTTGGCGCGTCTCCGTGCGGGTGAGCGCATCGAGCACTACGAGACGGTGCGCGTGCGTAAGGACGGCACGTTCGTTGACATCTCACTAACCGTCTCCCCCATCAGAAGTCCTGACGGCCGTGTCATCGGGGCCTCGAAAATCGCGCGCAACATAACTGAGCGCAAGCTAGCCGAAGCAATGCTGCGCGAGCAGGCGGAGGTCATTAATCAGGCTTACGACGCGATTTTCTTACGCGACTCCGCGAACAACATCACGCTCTGGAATCAGGGCGCGCAGCGCACCTACGGCTATACGCAGAAGGAAGCGCTCGGTCGCTCGCCGCATGAGTTGCTCAAGACCGAGACGCCCATCCCACTGGCGGAGATTTACGAGCACCTGCGGCGCGCAGGCTACTGGGAGGGGGAGCTTAAACACACGCGGAAAGACGGCGAGCAACTCGTCGTCGAAACTCGCTGGGCGACTGTGCGCGACGAGCAGGGCGAGGTTGCGTCCATTCTGGAGATTACGCGCGACGTGACAGAGCGCAAGCGTGCGCAGGAGAAACTGCTTCAAGCAGCCAGCATCGTCGAAAACTCAGACGACGCGATCATTAGTAAAAACCTTGACGGCGTGATCCTCAGTTGGAACCCGGGAGCCGAGCGGCTCTACGGCTACACTGCGGCGGAAGCCGTAGGCCAGCCCGTCACGATGATGATTCCCTCCGACCGCCCGGACGAAGAGCCGCGCATCCTCGAACAGATTAGGCGCGGCGAGCGTGTGGACCACTACGAAACGGTGCGCCAGCGCAAGGACGGCACGCTCCTAGACGTGTCGCTCACCGTCTCGCCCGTGAGGGACGCCGAGGGGCGCATCATCGGAGCCTCGAAAATCGCCCGCGACATCACCGCGCGCAAGCGCGCCGAGCAGCAGTTGCGCGAGCAGGCGGAGATTATTGAAACCGTCAACCACCTCGGGCAGACGCTCGCCGGCGAACTCGACCTGCACAAGCTCGTACAGGCGGTCACAGACGCCGCCACCGAAATCTCAAACGCGCGCTTTGGCTCCTTCTTCTACAACGTGCTCGACGAACGCGGCGAGAGCTACATGCTTTACACGCTCTCGGGCGCGCCGCGCTCTGCCTTTGAGCACTTCCCGATGCCGCGCAATACCGACATTTTCGCGCCGACCTTCAGTGGCGATGGCACAGTGCGCATCGCTGACGTGCATCTTGACCCGCGCTACGGGAAGAACTCGCCGTACTACGGAATGCCCGAAGGACACCTCCCCGTCGTGAGCTACTTGGCTGTGCCAGTCATCTCGCGCTCGGGCGAAGTGCTGGGCGGCCTCTTCTTCGGACACCCGGAGATGGGCGTCTTCTCCGAGCGGCACGAGCGCGTCATCGAAGGGCTGGCGGCGCAGGCCGCGGTCGCGATGGACAACGCCAGGCTCTTCGAGGCGGCCCAGAAGGCGCGGGCCGAGGCCGAAACGTCTGCCTCAGAGCAGGAGCGCCTGTACCGCGAGGCCCAGGAGTCGAGCAGGCTCAAGGATGAATTTCTCGCCACCGTCTCGCACGAATTACGCACGCCCTTGACCGCCATCCTCGGCTGGGCGCACATGCTGCGCACAGGCCAGCTTGGCGACGATTCCATCCTCAAGGCCATCGAGACGATTGAGCGCAACGCGCGGTCGCAGTCGCAACTCATCGACGACCTTTTGGACGTTTCTCGCATCATCACGGGCAAACTCCGAATCGACGTGAGGCCCGTAGACCCAAACTCCTTCATGGAGTCTGCCATCGAAGCCCTTCGACCCGCAGCGGAAGCGAAGGAAGTGCGCGTGCAGCGCATCATGGACACAGGTGTGGTCACGGTTTCAGGCGACCCCATCAGGCTCCAGCAGGTCGTCTGGAATCTGCTCTCGAACGCCATCAAGTTCACGCCGAAGGGCGGGCGGGTGCAGGTCAGGCTGGAGCGTGTCAACTCGCACATCGAAATCAGCGTCAGCGACAGCGGGGCGGGGATCGCGCCGGAGTTTCTGCCCTACGTCTTCGACCGCTTTCGCCAAGCCGACCAGCGCACCACGCGTCAGCACGGCGGACTCGGGCTTGGCCTCGCTATCGTGCGCCATCTGGTCGAACTCCACGGCGGGAACGTGCGGGCCGAGAGTCCCGGCCAGGGACAGGGCGCGACCTTCACGGTGCTGCTGCCGGTTGCCCCCGTCTATCAGAGTGTTGGTAAAGAGGAGCGCGTGCATCCGGCGGCGAGAGACACGCTGCCCTTGTATGAATGCCCTGACAGGCTCGACGGGCTGAAGGTGCTCGCGGTGGATGATGAGCCGGACACGCGTGAGTTGCTCAAAGTAGGGCTTGGGCAGTGTGGCGCAGAAGTAATAGCCGTGGGTTCAGCCGCCGAGGCGCTGGAGGCGATTGAGGCCGCCGTGCCAGACTTGTTAATCAGTGACATCGGGATGCCAGGCGAAGACGGGTACGCGCTAATCCGGCGCGTGCGCGAGCTTCCCGCCGAAGGTGGGGGCAAGGTGCCGGCCATCGCCCTGACGGCCTATGCGCGGGTTGAAGATAGGATGCAGGCGCTGAGGGCCGGGTACCAGATGCACGTGCCGAAGCCGGTTGAATTGGCTGAACTGGTGGCGGTCGCCGCCAGCCTCGTCCAGCGTGGCAACTAATGCGGGGTGAATGAAGTCTATCAAGTTGGAGGCTGCGCCGTAAGAGTAAGCATCTTCCGCCTCACGGATGACTGCCTGATTGCAAATTGAAGCCCCACCTATGGGCGGAAAGCTACGGCTTGAGATTAAGCGAGGCTTTGCCGCTCTCCACGTCGAAAGGCACCGAGCTATGCTGGTGCGTGATTAGCCACTTGCCTTCAAGCTTGCGGTAACAAGCGGTCTCGCGCCACCACATGTCGAGTTTTCCTCCGCCTGTCGTCGTGGCGCTAACATGGTTGAGGCAATGACTGAAAGCCACAGCCTCGCCCGCAGTGATGCTCAGGTCGCGAATCTCTAAGCCTATCGAACCTTGAAACGAGGAGAACCACTCTTCCAATCTTTTTCTAACCGCATTTGCTCCGATATATCGCAATGGGTTTACGACATCGAACGACATTACATCCGCTGCATAGTCGGACGTTGCCCCGTCAATATCTTTGGCACGGACTGCCTTAATCTTATTCTCAATTAGCCCACGGATTTGAGCTTCATCAATTGCTTTGTTTTCGGTTGCCACAATTCCCTCCGGCGTTCAAGCTGATACTTCCACAAAAGGGGACAATATCGCCTTTAAGAGAAATATAAAAATGGCAGAGCATAAGGTTAAGCACCTTATGCTCTGCCATCTTCAGTTACCCACTTTATTGGCGGGTTACCGACTTTATTGTTTAGTTACCAACTTCATTGGCAAAAAACATTTACCTCGCAGGGGTTTAGTCCTGACAGTCAGTTGTATTTTTCTAGAGCGTGAACCATACTTTTCCGCTTTTATAAGGTTGGCAGTCGTTCATAAATTTCGGTCCATTCTGACGGCCGGACAAACCTTTTTAACATAACATATAATCAGCGATTACCAAGAAACTTCTGGGGAAATAGAGAAAAAGCGCAATAAAGAAAGCCAATGCATTCGAGTCTATTTCAGGGAGAGAGGAGGCGCAACGACACAGCGAAAGCCCTGATCTTCTAAGCGCCGTGAGGGTTCAAGACGATTGCGGAAACCGACGCGGCACTGCCTTGCATCAGTAGTCCAAGATCCGCCTTTGCTTACACGACAGGGGGCGATCACTCTTTGCTGGCGACCGTTCAGAGTAGGCACTTTCGGCACGCTCTGCTGGTCTATCACAGCAGGATTAACGCGCCCCGGTCTGTGATAAGCTTGCGGGTCATACCAGTCTAAACACCATTCCCAAATATTTCCGGCTTGGTCCCACGTACCATAAGCGCCGTTCCCTTTCGTGTAGCAGCCGACGGGCGCTGCTGTGGCCAACCAGTTTCCTTCAGAGGAGTTGGCGAGGTTATCATTCCACGGGCCGAGCCAAGGATACTCCCGCTCCGGGTCTTCGTTGGCGACGCCAGCGGCCAGAGTCTCGCCTCCGCGTGCGGCTTTCTCCCATTCCGCCTCCGTCGGCAACCGGACAATCCACTTGTCCGGTTGCCCTTTCGCAATTGTCGAGTACCAGCGACAGTAGGCTTGAGCCTCCCACCAGGAGATACCACCAACAGGCAGGTTGCCGGACTTCTCAACCTGCGTCTCCCACTCTGCCGGGGCGCGCTTGGTCTCTTCCCTGAACCAATGCCAGCCCTCCGGATCCCACCACCTCTGCTCCGTGTAACCCTTCGCATCTTCAACGAAGATACGATACTCATTTATGGTGGTGAGCCAGCGCTGGACGTGGAATTCGTTGATCTGGATAGTCCCTTCGCTTATCTCATCACGGGCTGCGTCTTTCGCGGCGGAGCCACGCCGGAAAGCGCCAGCAGGCACAGTCACCCAGCGTTTCTTGTCGGTCAGGCGGGGATCGCCGAAGAAACCGAGACACTCAGCTATCTCGGCGCGGGTCTTCGGTTCGCCGTGCTGTGCAAGGTCGGTGAGAATTGACAAAAAATCGGCTCTCAACTCGCTTGCCGTCTCTTCCAGACGGTTAACTTTGTATTCGCGCAGATCGAGTAGGGCATGTGCCAGAGTGCCAAAGGCTGTGGCGCGAAAATCCGGATCGGGATTGACTCTGGCATACTCGGCGAGATTGAGAAGCAGTTGCCGGGCGTCAGGCCCGGAGAACATAGCCTTATAAGCTGGCGCAAGTAGCACAACCTCGCGCCACCAAGGATCAGCCAACTGCGGCGCGAGCGCTTCGACCGGATGGTCATAACGAGCGCTAATGTGACGAGCTGCCAGATACTCTTGAAAGCTCAGATGACGAAAGCGATATGTAATATCACCATCGGGAATAATTAAACCCGTGCGGTCAACTATATTATCCAGCAGAGGGCTATATCTTTCAGGCGCGAAAGCTTGTTTCGGATCGGACGGCAGCGTCTTGGATAAGATATTCAGTAGCGGCCCGCGCTCAATTGTTTTGGCGTCCCCGCCCTGACCGTGAATGGTAAACGCTATTTGCTCGAAGAGAATTATCTTATCTTCTTGCTCAACGGGTCCGCATAATTCACGGCCTTCTTCATCTTTGGCCGCATCCCAACGACCGCATAACGCTCGCACACAATGCTCATAAAGATCGGCCCGACGTTCCGGAATGTCTCCGAGTGTTTGATGGACCACAGCGATAGCTGTGAGGAGAATAGGTGACCGCGCAAGTTCGGCTACGCGAGGGTTGGCCTCGATACGCTTGACCAGATCACGAGTGAGTTGTTGCGCCCTTTGATGATCCGTGTTAAGTGCTCGATACCAAGCGCCGATGAATCGCGACATCTGTTCCTGGTCGAGGGGACGCACTTCGCAGAAAGCAAGACGCCCCTGGCGAATGAGCGTGTTCCGCACGGCTGCCGTTAGCCCGGCGGGCCGAGTGGTCAACACGATCCGGCACTTGGAGTACTTTCGGATGAAGTCGCGAACGATACCGGCCACTCGGTGGCGAACGACATCGTCGGTAACTTCGTCCAGACCATCGAAGAGCAGTGTCACATGACCCGCCTCCAGATTGGTTATCAGCCAGTCGTCTTCTCCGATATACGGCAGAACAGTAGCACAGAGGTATTTCAGCAGCGGCGGTGAGCCGCCGACAATCTGCTCCTGAATCGGTAGGCTGCGCAGGTAGGTTGCGAACCGACGTAGCGGGACGAAGATCGGCAATGGATAGGGGGCGGCAAAACCCATGGATTGCGCACTCTCAGGGTCGCCGCGATGTGCTTTCACAAGCGCCATAGCAACGCGCATCAGGATCGTCGTTTTGCCTGAACCGGGCACTCCCTCTACCAGCAGATACTGCGCATAACGGAACGCATCTTCAATCTGAAAAGTACGTAGTATTTCGCGAACGGATTGCGAAGAGTAATGCCCGGCGTCAGTTCGTAGCCTGTGATAAGCAGACTTGATAGTGTACGCATCCTGAGACTCCTGCTCGCTCACGCCAACTTCCCTGAGCGCCGCTTCCAGCATCTTTTTCGTCTCGGCTTCAGGTGCTTCTGGAATCCGCTCACGCTGGCGCAGATCATTTGCCAGGGCTGCGATGACACCGCTTTGATATGCGCCGCGGCTGTTAGTCTCCTCTAGTAAGTCGGGCCTTGTGACCGTCAGTGAAACGTAGACCTCTTCTAGAGGAACTGCTGGTGCGGCCTTCCCGCTAAGCAGTCCGGTGAGAACGATTGAACCGCAAACGCTCTCCACCTGATCAAGGTAAGGCTCTAAGCTCACCTTCGACTTGTTATCTTCAACGGATAGTTGCGAGGAAGGCGGAGGAGGCGCGCTGACGAGATCGCGAGAGACTTCGAGGAGATGCTGAAGAAGTTTCTGTTCGAAGTCGTCCGTGCTTTCAAACTTTTGACCGAGCACCTTCGGCGCGATCTGCTCCTTAAAATTTGCCACTGCGTTGAGCTGCTGAATCCGCTCAAGAGTGATGTCCAGCCGCATAGGCCGCTCACAATAATAGACCATGATTCGCGGCCAGCCGGTGCTTTCCCATCGTTTCAGGGCGCGAAAGAACTCTTCAGCCGTACCGGAGGCGGCGTTGTTCGTGGGCGTGCCCATGCGACTCCAGATAATGACCACCACGATGTCCGACTGATCTAACTGACGATTGATAACGTCTTGCGGGTGGCCCGCATCCGGCGCGGCATCCATATCCCACGACCATGATTCAAGGTGAATACCCTTATCCGCGCCGATGATGTCGTTGACGCGCTTGACGACTTGCGGCACACGCTCCCGCTCGGCTTGCATGTCCCCCGGAGAAGCTACGAAGAGGCGGAAATGTCTTCTTAATTGTGCCATTAAGTCCTCAGTAATTATGGTAAGTGCGTCGGGAAGCGTGGCATAAAGGCAGCGCAAAGATTGCGCGAGTTTCAGCCAGTGGCAACGTCATGCAGGCAATTATAATGAGTGAGCTGAGTTATCCCAAGAAAATTCTTGACAGCCTACGGCGGGAAGCATAAAGTGACGCTCGTCTTCAGTCGTAGGTTCGTTGAGTGCCAGAGGTGGTTTGTGGCGCTCCCGAAATCCACTCCAGAGAGCAGTTGGCCAGCGTGCGCATCCTCCGTGCGCTGCAAAGTCCGTGCATCCATATTAAGCTTCCGCACCGACCTAAGCCGCAATGGTTGCCCTCTTCAATTAAGGAGTTTACTCATGTCCTTAACCGCTTTCCATCTCTCACACAGATTGGGATTCACTGCTCCACTCACGCCCTCCGTCGCGCGCCATTGCTGAGTCGGACGTAAGACTTCTGTTGCCAAGCGGCGAAGAATAGCGTGCTTTATGATGGGTAAATACGGGAGCATCTGATCTTCAAATTTGAGGTGGACGTAATAGATTGTCCGTCCGGGTTTGACCTTGTCGTCCATTACGGGACACACCGCGCTGGAGAAATATCAATCCTATTCGGAGCATATCATTATGAGACATTGTTGTTTGGAATCAGGGGAAGAGAGATGGATAACTTGAATCTTGA
>CAZEZJ010000219.1:0-8379 GCA_964516695.1 uncultured Blastocatellaceae bacterium | reverse complement strand
TTCCAGCGGCGCTTCCTTCTGGAGCAAGATATTCGGTTAAAGAAGTGCGTTAAAGCAGTGATGAGTGATGAGTGATGAGTGATGAGTTAAAGACAAACGCTGAGCGCTAACCGCTCATCGCTTGTTCCTACTTATCACTCATCACTCATCACTCGTCACTCGTCACTCGTCACTCGTCACTGTCTTTATGGCTGAATCAGTTGAGCGTTATTTTCGGTTGATGCCTGTCGGGCGGCGTGCGCGGCCCGGCGGGCGTTTGTGGTGTCCGGCGGCGGATGTCTATCAAACGCATGACGGCTGGATAGTCAAGGTTGATTTGGCGGGCGTCATTGAACAGGACGTGCAGGTGACGGTCACCGGCTCGACGTTGCGCATCGAGGGCTGTCGTCGTGATACCGTTTACAGCGACGGCATGGTTTATCAACAACTGGAAATCACCTATAGCCGCTTCGAGAAAACGCTGCGCTTTCCCTGCTGCATAGAGGACGCGCATCTGGCGCGCGACTACACGGACGGTCTGCTTGTCTTGCACCTGCGAAGAAGCAGAGAAGGTCAGGAGTCAGGAGACTTGTGCCAGGAGCCGGAATAACAGCAAAGGCGCTTTGGCCGCCCGGCTGCTCTTCCGGCTTGTTGTCCACAAGGCTGCTGACTCCTTTATTTATGTTATGACTAATAATTCGGAAAACATTAAAACGCGAGAAGAGGCGCGCAACCCGCAATCGCCTGTGCCGCCGGCCGATGGCAATCAGCTTGAGAGCACAGGCACAGCCGCGGAGCAACAGTCGCAGGCCGTGCCGTTTGAGATTGCCGTGCTGCCTTTGCAGAGCACAACGCTCTTTCCCGAAACCGTTGTGCCGCTGGCGGTCGGACGCCCGCGTTCAATCGCCGCGGTCGAGGCCGCACTCGCGACCGAAGAGAAACTGCTGGCCTGCATCAGCCTGCGCCGGGAAGACGTGACCGGCTCCGACGCGCTGCCCACAGACCTGTATGAGGTCGGCACGCTCGTGATGATTAAGCGCATGGAGCGCATCGAAGACGGCGTGCATCTGATTGTGCAGGGACAAGAACGCATACGCGTTTCGAATTGGACGCAGGAACAGCCATACATTCGCGGGCGCGTTGAGATACTGCCGGATTTGAAGGTCGTTGACCCGGATGAAGTCGAAGCGAGCAAGCGCAACGTCCAGCAGTTGATTCAACAAGCGCTGGCGATGCTGCCGCAGGTTCCGCCCGAAGTGCGCTCGATTGTGTTGCAGGCTAATGAGCCGATTCGTCTCGCCTATTTTCTGGCCTCGATTCTCAATCTCGGCGTCGAGCAGGAGCAGAAGATGCTGGAAGCCTCGACGGCTGACGAGCTTTTACGCCTCGCACACCACACGCTCGCGCACGAAGTCGAGATTATGCAGATTCGCTCCAAGATTGCCAACGAAGCGCAGAGCGAGATGAACAAGGCGCAGCGCGACTACATCCTGCGCCAGCAGATGAAGGCGATACAGAAAGAGCTGGGCGACGAAGAGGGCGGCGAGCGCGCGGACGCAGACGCCCTGCGCGAGCGATTGGACGCGGCAGACCTGCCCGAAGACGTGCGCAAGGAGGCCGAGCGCGAGTTGAGAAGGATGGAGAAGCTGCCCTCCGCCGCGCCCGATTATCACGTCATCCGCACGTATCTCGAATACGTTCTGGAACTCCCCTGGCGCAAGGCTTCGGAAGACAAGCTCGACTTGAAAGAGGCGCGCCGCATCCTCGATGAAGACCACTACGGCCTCGAAGACATCAAGGAGCGCATCCTCGAATTTCTCGCCGTCATCAAGCTCAGGCCCGACGCGAAGAGTCCTATCCTGTGTTTCGTCGGCCCGCCGGGTGTGGGCAAGACCAGCCTTGGTCGTTCGATTGCGCGAGCGCTGGGGCGCGAGTTTGAGCGCCTGAGCTTAGGCGGCGTGAGAGACGAAGCGGAACTGCGCGGCCATCGCCGCACGTATATCGGCGCGATGCCCGGTCGTATTATTCAATCCTTGCGTCGCGCGGGCGTCAACAACCCCGTGATGATGCTCGACGAGATAGACAAACTCGGCAACGACTATCGCGGCGACCCCGCGGCGGCGCTTCTCGAAATCTTAGACCCGCAGCAGAACAACACCTTCCGCGACCACTATCTCGATTTGCCGTTTGACCTCTCAAACGTCTTTTTCATCGCGACGGCCAACCAGCTTGGGCCAATCCCCGCCCCCTTGCGCGACCGCATGGAGATTATTGGACTCGCTGGCTACTCCGACCAGGAGAAACTTCATATCGCGCGGCAGTATCTTGTGCCGCGACAGGTCAAGGAGAACGGCCTCAACGAAGAGCAGTTCAGCATCACGGACGCCGCGCTGATGTTGATTGCCGCGCGCTACACGCGCGAGGCGGGCGTGCGCCAGATGGAGCGCACGATTGGCAGCATCGTGCGCAAAGTCGCGCTGAAGATTGCGCAAGCGGAAGTGGAGCGTCTGACGGTTGATGCGCCGGACATCAAAGAGTATTTGGGCGCGCCGCGCTTTTACCCGGAGGAAGCGCGCAAGGAGTTGCCCGCCGGGGTGGCGACGGGCATGGCTTGGACGGAGATGGGCGGCGAAGTTCTCTTCATCGAAGGGACGCTCTTGCCGGGCGGCGCGGGCCTGACGCTCACGGGACAGCTAGGCGAAGTGATGCAGGAATCGGCGCGTGCGGCGCGTTCCTATCTCTGGTCGCACGCCGCGGAGTTTGGCATTGACCCGGAGATGTTCAAGGGCTACGGCGTCCACCTGCACGTTCCCGCCGGAGCGATTCCAAAGGACGGGCCGTCTGCCGGCGTCACGATGGCCTCAGCGATGGCCTCGCTCTTCACGGGCCGCCGCGTGCGCCCCGATACGGCGATGACGGGCGAGATAACGCTCTCGGGTCTGGTCTTCCCGGTGGGCGGCATCAAGGAAAAGGTGCTGGCCGCACACCGCGCGGGCATTCGTCGCATCATCCTGCCCGCGCGCAATGAGGCCGACACCGAAGAGATACCCGAAGACGTGCGCCGCGACCTGGAAATCATCCCCGCCACGCGCATCAATGACGTGCTCGACGCGGCGCTCGAACGCCTCGTCTCCAACCCGCCCCCGCCGCCAGCCGCCCCGCAGGAGCAGCCGGCAGGGCAGACTGAACCGGAGCCGTTGCGAGTGCGCCCGGCTTAGAGCTTATGAAGTCTGTTTGCGGAAGTGACCGGAGAAGAACGCAGCGTTAGCCGGAGAGCAGCGTTCGTTTTAACGTGAGGCAAGACATAACCGTAAATCGAAGGCCGGAGCGCAATCAATGAAATTGCGCTCCGGCCTTTTCATCTGTGCATTTCTGTCTAGCGGAAATGCCTTGAAAGTTTATTGCGGCAAGTAGGCTGCCGGTATGGGCGTGTCGGCGCTCAATCCCAGATAGTGCTGAGCGCCGCTGTTCGTGCTGCTCTGGATGATGTACCAAGTGCCTTGCGAGGGTCGCCAGACAGCGATGTCCGTCAGGCCGTCGCTGTCATAATCGCCGGGCACGGGCTGGTCTGTCGCGTCGCCCCAGTTGCGGATTATTCCGCCGCCGCTTGATTTCACAATGTACCAGTTGCCTTCCGACTTGCGATAGACGGCGATGTCAGTTATTCCGTCTCCGTCGTAGTCTCCCGGCACGGGCTGGTCTTCGCTGATGCCCCACTGCTGCTGTTTGAGTCCGCCCGTGCTTTTGAGAATGTACCAGTTGCCGTCCGTTGGACGAAAGACGGCGATGTCTGCGCGCCCGTCGCCGTCGTAATCCGCCGGCACGAGCTTGTCCGTCGGGTCGCCCCAGCCTTGCGCTATCGAGCCGCCGCTGCTCTTCTTAATGTACCAGTTGCCTTCCGAGAGACGATAAACTGCCACGTCCGTCCGTCCGTCGCCGTCGTAGTCAGCCGGAACGGGTTTATCGCCCGCCTGTCCCCATCCCTGGAGGGTGCTCGCGCCGTCGCTGGATTGGAGGATATACCAGTTGCCGTCAGAGGGACGGAAGATACTGATGTCTGTCAGGCCGTCGCCGTCGTAGTCGCCCGGCACGGCGATGTCGCCCAGACTCGACTGACCCCAGAATTGCAGCCGCGTGGAAGAATCGCCGCTCTGTATGATGTGCCACTTGCCGCTGTCTGACTGCCAGACGGAGATGTCTGTCCGGCCATCGCCGTCAAAGTCGCCTGGGCCAGCCGTGCTGCCGTGCAGCCGCGCGAGACCAAAGTGTATGACGTTACCAATGGCGGTGAACGAGCCGCCGATGATGATTTTACCGCCGGGCTGCATGGCTAGCGCCAAAACCGGCGCGTCTACGCCTGCGCCGAGTTTGAACGTGGTGTCGAGCGAGCCGTTCGCGTTGAGCCGCGCCACGTAGCGACGAAGTACGTCGTTGACCGCGACGAATGAGCCGCCGATGACGACATCACCGTCGGGCTGGACCATCACCGCGCTCACTGTGAAACTCGTCCCCGTGCCGGGGTCGAAAGAAGTGTCAACCGAGCCGTCCGCGTTGAGACGCACGATGTTGTTGCGGCTGACGCCGTTGAAGGTCGCGAACAAGCCGCCGATGATGAATTTGCCGTCCGGCTGCCTGACAACCTCTAACACGGATGGAAAGCCTATGCCGCTGTTCGCACCACTGCCCGGGTCGAACGACGTATCAACCGAGCCGTCCGTGTTCAGCCGCGCGATGCCTTTGCGGCTGTGGCCGCCGAAGCCGTTGAAGCTGCCGCCGACGACCACTTGCCCGTCGGGTTGAATGACGACCGCCTGAATCGTCGTGTTTGACAAAATGACGGGCGCAAACGTGGTGTCGAGCGTCCCGTCCGTGTGCAAACGCACGAGCCGGTTGTAGAAGACGAAGCCGTCGCGCGCCGTGAATGAACCGCCGATGATACTCTTGCCGTCAGCCTGAAGCGCGACGGAGTTCACGATGGGGCTGGTGTCTAGGCGCAGCGGCGACGTGAAAGACGTATCCAGCGTGCCGTCAGCATTCAGGCGCGCGATGCCGTTTCGTGTGACGCCGTTCACCGCCGTGAAAGCGCCCGCGACGAGTAGTTTCCCGTCCGGTTGCACGGCCAGCGCATTGACAGCCGCGTTTGTCCCGCTGCCTGGATTGAACGACGCGTCAATCGAGCCGTTCGCGTTCAGGCGCGCGATGTTGCCGCGGTCAACGCCGCTGATGCGATGAAAACTGCCGCCGACGATGAGCTTGCCGTCCGGCTGCGCGATGACCGTATTGATTATCCCGACCGCCGCCAAGAAGGGATTGAACGCGGCGTCAAGCGCGCCCGCGCTGTCAACCCGCGCGAGTTTATTGCGGCTCACGCCGTTGACGTTTCTGAACGAGCCGCCGAGCACAATACGGCTGTCTGCCTGGAGGGCCAGCGCACGCACGTTGCCATCGGCCCCTGTGCCCGGATTGAAAGACGCGTCGAGCGTGCCGTCAGTATTGAGGCGGGCGATGCCGTTACGCGTGCCATTGCCGACAAAGGCGAACGCGCCGCCAATCAGTATTTTGCCGTTCGGGTCTAGCAGGATGGTGTTCAGTTCGGCGTTCACGGGAGGCGCGAAGCTTGTGTCCTTCGTCCCGTTGCTGTTGAAGCGCACGAGATAGGTCGAAGTGCCCGTGTCGAAATCCTGAAAAATGCCGCCCGCGAGAATCTTGCCGTCCGGCTGCATGGCGAGCGAGCGCAGGATGACGAAGTGGTTGGGAAATGGATTGAGCGATGCGTCGAGCGTGCCGTCAGCATTGAGCCGCGCCATACCGTTGCGCGTGACTCCGTCAATCGTCGAGAACTGGCCGCCGATGACCACCTTGCCGTCATCTTGAAGAACTACGTCCAGAATGTCGCTGTCAATGCCCGCGACGGACGTAAACGAGCCGTCAAGCGAGCCGTCCGTGTGCAGGCGGGCGACGCGGAAAGCGCTCTCCGTGCCGCCGCCCGTGTCGAAGAAGCCGCTGATGATGATTTTGCCGTCCGGTTGCAGCGCCATCGCGGAGACGTAGCCCGCACTCACGCTGCTGTTGAATGACGTGTCAAATGTGCCGTCGGCGTTGAGGCGCGCCAGCCCATAGCAGACGTTGCCGTTGAGACGCGTGAAGATACCCGCGATGAGGATTTTCCCATCCGGCAGGAGCTTGACCTTATGCACGGCGGCGTTTGTCCTGACGTTGGAGTTAAACGCCGCGTCGGGCGTGCCGTTAGCGTGCAGGCGCGCGATGTTGAGAATGATTTCCTCATTGATGGTGACGAAAGCGCCGCCGATGATGAGCTTGCCGTCGGGCTGAACGGCTATCGCGCGCACAAAGGAGTTAAGAGCATTGGTCGCGTTGGCGTTGAAGGTGCTGTCTACACTTCCACCGCCCGCCGCCTTCACGTCTGGGCTGCCGCAGAGCGACGCGCCGGCAATCAGCAGCAACAGCGCCGCCGCTTTTCTGATTCCTGATTTAATAAACATTTCAACAGAATCCTTCTGGGATAAGGGACCATTCGCTAGCCGGACGGGACGCCAGCTAACAGCTTGACGGGTTTGCTTAGTGTGATAGCTCGTCGCCGGCAGAAAGAAAGGACTGCGAGAATTTACAAGTGTCAGGGGGCGACGCGCCGCATTATGACTAACCTCAAAGCGCACGTTTCGATTAGCTAATAATGAAAATAGTTGCCTGACTGTAAGCCGTGCGTGACGAAAAAAGACGAGCCATTGACGCCCCGGTAAAAGCTAGGCCGGAAACAGGTCAGGCCGAAAAGATGAAAGCGTGGCTGCTCAAAATCTTGAGCAGCCACGCTTTCATCTTTCCTAGCTTGAGCCTTGCCCCAGAACTACTGCGGCAAGTAAGCGTTTGGCACGGGGACGACGCCTGTGCCGCCGACCTGTATGTTCTGCAAGAGCACGGTGTTGTCTGTGCTCCTGATGGTGTAGAAGTTGCCTTCCGTGCCGCGCCAGACGGAGATGTCAAACTTACCATCGCCGTCGTAGTCGCCCGGAATCGCAAGGTCTGTCGCGTTGCCCCAGTTCTTGACGGTCGAGCCGCCCGAACTGTTGCGGATAAACCAGTCGCCGTTACGATAGACGGCCAAGTCCGTCTTGCCGTCGCCGTCATAATCGCCGGGGACGAGTTTATCTGTGCCGAGGCCCCAGTTAATCATCACGTTTGTGCCCGTAGAGCTTTGGAGGATGTACCAATTGCCCTCCGCGACACGGAACACAGCAAGGTCAGACTTGCCGTCGCCGTCGTAATCACCGACGACAGGCTTATCTGTACTGATGCCCCAGTTTTGAGCAGTCGTGCCACCACTACTGCGCTTGATGTACCACTTGCCTTCGCTGGGTCGGAAGACCGCAACGTCGGTCGTGCCGTCTCCGTCGTAGTCGCCCGGCACGGGCCGGTCGCCCGTCTGGCCCCAATTCTGGATGATGGGCGTGCCCGTGGAGCTTCGCAGGATGTACCAGTTGCCTTCCGAAGCGCGGAAGACTGCGATGTCTATCTTGTTATCGAAGTCGTAGTCGCCCGGAACAGCAACGTCGCCTAAGGAAGCGCGGCCCCAATCATCTGCGACCATCGTGGCTGTCGTCGTCCCACTGTTGACGACGAACCATTGGCCGTTGTTGGAATTCCAGATGGAGGCATCAGTAAAGCCGTCGCCGGAGATGTCTGCCAACTGCGGCTCATCGTCGGCAATCGTGACGATGCCTTGCGAGTCGAGGATGGCAGCATTGCCGGTCGGGCTTGAGAGGTCAACGAAGAAGTCGCGGTTGCCCTCGAAGATGGTGTCGCCCTTGACCTGGACGGTGAAGGTCGCCGTCGTCGAAGTGCCCGGAATGTTGAGCACCGTGTCTGGAACGGCCACGTAGTCGGCGGGTGCCGTCGCCGTGTTGTCAGCCGTCTGGTAATGCACCGTGAACGCGCCCGCATTGGTGGTCTGCGAGAGGTTGACGGTGACCGTGACGGTGCGCAAGCCGACAGCGCCCTCGGCGACTGAAACATCACCGATGCTGAGACGAACCGCGTCAACCGGGGTGACGGTCGGGTCGCCCGCCGGTCCTGTGCCGGGGTCGTTGGTCAAGACGGACGAGAAGTTGCCGCCCGAAACCGTGCCTTGGTTGGAAACAGAAGCCGGGCCGGTGGTCGGGAACGGATTATTGACCGTCACCTGGAAGGTGATGGTGATGCTCTTGCCCGCGTTCAGAGTCCCGATGTTGACCGGGAGATTAGCGCTCGGCGCATTCGGCGCATTCGCCTGAGCCACGCGCGTCTGAGTGCGAGTGGTTGTCGCCGTCGTAGTGCGCTGAGCAGGCTGCTGCTGCGCCGGACGCGGCAGCGAGACGAACATGCGCCCGTCAGTCAGGCTGGATT
>CAZEZJ010000218.1:570-8402 GCA_964516695.1 uncultured Blastocatellaceae bacterium | reverse complement strand
CGGATGCGCGCCGCGCCTCGCTCGAACTCGCGCTCTACAGCCCCGCACCCGTTTATGACGACTTTGAGAAACTCAAACTCACGGATTCGCTCGAATTCATGGTTGAAACTCTCGGCGCCGAACACGCACTCGTGAAGCGCGTGCTCGACGGCAAGACGCCGGAAGCTCGCGCCGCGGAGTTGATTGACGGCACGAAGCTTAAAGACCCCGCCTTCCGCAAGCAGTTGGCCGCGGGCGGTCGTCAGGCGATTGAATCTTCGACTGACCCGATGATTGTGCTGGCTCGCTCGATTGACACGGAATCGCGCGGGCTGCGCAAGCGCTTTGAAGAGGAAGTCACGGGCGTGGAACGCACGGGCTACAGCAAAATCGCCCGCGCGCTCTTCGAGACCGAAGGCACGAAGCTCTACCCTGATGCCACCTTTACGCTGCGCCTCTCCTACGGCGCGGTCAAGGGCTACATGGAGAACGGAAAAGCGGTCGAGCCGTTTACCACGCTCGGCGGACTTTACGAACGCTCGACGAAATTCAGCGCCAAGTTTCCGTATAACCTGCCGCCGCGCTGGATGGAGAAGAAGTCTGCGGTCAACATGAAGACGCCCTTCAACTTCGTTTCGGACAACGACATCATCGGCGGCAATTCCGGCAGCCCGACCATCAACAAGGATGCCGAACTCGTCGGCCTGATTTTTGACGGCAACATTCAATCGCTCGTCGGCAACTTCATCTTCGACGAGACGGTCAATCGCGCCATCTCCGTTGACTCGCGCGGGATGCTCGAAATCCTGCGCAACATCTTCGGAGCCACCGAGATTGCAGACGAATTGACGCGAGGCTAAAGTAAGGTAAAAGTAAAAAGGTAAAAGGTAAAAGTAAGAGAAAGACGAAAGCCAAAAGGGAAGACGAGAGCCATGCTCTTTGTCTTCCCTTTTGCCTTTTACCTTTTACCTTTTGTCTTCTTTAGTACGTTGATGGCACAGCCACGTCGCCGCTCGTACCTAAAGTATCAATTCGTAGCGAATGGGTGTTGGTGCCGCTGTTGAGGATGTACCAGTTGGTGTTGCTCGGTCGCCAGATGACAAAATCCGTGCGCGAGTCTCCGTCGTAATCGCCGGGAACGGGCGTGTCACCCACTGTGCCCCATGCTCTGAGCAGGGCTGTCCCGGTCGAACTCTGTAGAACGTACCACTTGCCTTCCGAGCCTCGCCAGACGGCCACGTCCGTCTTGCCGTCGCCGTCGTAGTCGCCGGGGACGAGCGTGTCGCCAGTTGTTCCCCAGTTGACGACGCGCGCCGAAGTGCCCGCGTTGTTGAGGATGTACCAGTTGTTGTCCGTCGAGCGGTAGACGGTGAAATCCGCTCCATCCGTGCCCTCGAAATGACCGCGAATGGGAACGTCGCCCGCCGCGCCCCAACCGACGACGCGCACCGTGTTGGTTCCGCTACGGATGATGTACCAGACGCCCGCGCGCCAGACGGCAAGGTCCGTGCGCGAGTCTCCGTCGTAGTCGGCGGGAACAGGCGTGTCGCCAGCCGCTCCCCAACTGCGCACAGACGGCAGGCCGGTCGAGCTATTGATGACATACCAGTTGGCCTCGCTCGGACGCCAGACGGCGATGTCTGTCTTGCGGTCTCCGTCATAGTCGCCGGGCACGGCGATGTCGCCTAAGCTTCCGTTGCCCCAGTCAAACTGAACGCGGTTGGCGTGAGTCGAGCTATTGCGGATTGACCAGTTGTGTGTAGTCGGACTCCACAGGGCCACGTCGGTACGGCCGTCGCCATCGAAATCGCCGTTCGTGAACCGTTTCGCGCCATAGGTTCCGCCCGCCGTAATGTCCAAAGACCAGCCGCCGTTGATGTTGCCGGGCTGTCCGCCCGCATCGTCTATGACATACAAGCTCCAAGTGCCGTTCGGGTCTGTGCCGTTGAAGGCGGAAGCTAAAGTCGTAGGCCCGGCCGTCCCCCCGCTCGGATACGCTTCGCCTCCGGCAATTTGCCCGCTCGGCAACACGTCCGGGAAGGGGTCGGCGGCGCCGATGTTCGTTGGTTTGAACGAGCCGCTCGCGATGACGGTGGAGTCAGGCAGATTGGCCGCCGCCGCGTCGTCAAACGTCACGTTGACGCCAGCGATGACCGCGCTGCCGCCCGTGTCCGACATCAGAATGATTCTCTTGCCTGTGGGACTGACAAGCAGGATGTCTATGTCGTCGGGGAACGTGTGGTTGATGTTGGTCAGCGTGACGTTGACATCCGTGATGGCACCGACAAGGCCGGAGGCCACGATGGTCGAAGAATAGGGCGTCGCCCTGCCTTTCCCTGTGTCGCCGCTGATGAGGGCCGTCCCATTCGAGAAGGTGGTCGCGGCGGTGCCCGATGTCGTAACGTTTATGCTCCAACCGTTGCCGATGCTGCCCATGTCGAGCGAGACATCATCCACGACATACAAGCTCCAAGTGCCGTTCGGGTCTATGCCGTTGAAGGCAGCGGCAAACGTCGTGTTGGCTGAAGCCGCAGGCGCAGGCGCGGGAAACGCGTCGCCCGCAGTGATGTTGGTTGGTTTGAATGTGCCGGAGACGAGGTTCGCGGCTGTCAGACTCGCCGCAGCGGCGTCGTCTAAGATGACGGTAGCGTTCGTCGTATCAATGCCGCTGCCGACATCGGAAAAGATAATCATGTTCGCTCCCGTAGGAGCGACGAGCAGGATGTCGTAGTCGGGGATGAACGTGTGATTGATGTTGCTGAGCGTGACTGTGATGTTGGTCACGGTGCCCGTCATGCCGCTGACGTTGATGGTTGACGGGTAAATATTAAACGGACTGCTGCCGACGGCATCGTTGATGGTAATCGCAGCCGGATTGGAGAAGACGACCGCGAGCACCGGCAAGATGCTCAAGGTCAGCACTAGAAGAATGGCGAGAACGCTCAACAGCGTCCGGGAGTTTCGCCTGTCAGATAAGCGGCGTTTGATAGTTTGGGCGTGCATGGAATTACCTCCGGGGGAAGAAGTGTGCGCCAGTCGAAGGCGCATGACGACGGTTGTTGGGTGATGGTTGAGCGCGAAGCCGTCTTGCACTACGCGCTGCCAGTTAACGCGAGGGAAGTTAAGAACGCGGGACACACCGGCGAGGCTCGCGGGCGGCCATCGCCGGATGAAAAGCATCGCTCTGGATAAAGAAGGGTGGCCGGAGAAAGCAGATTCCGGCTTCATTATGAATGGGCGAGAGGATATAAGAAGGGCGCGGCGAAAGTCAACGAAATTTCCAGCCCGCGCGTCATTCGCCAACTTCAGATAACGAAGGCCACCCAAGCTGCACTCCACAAAAAAAAGCTCCCCTGCTTTGTTGCCAAGCAGGGGAGCTTATGGTGCACGGCGCAGTTTGATGCCGCGCCACGGGGTTGAGTATTACTGCTGCACGTAGGCTGACGGGATGGGAACATCGCCGCTCTGGCCCTGATAATCAAACCGCTGCGCGTTGGGCGTTGTGCCGCTGTTGAGGATAAACCAGTTGCCTTCCGAAGCTCGGAAGACGGCGAAATCCGTACGTGCATCGCCGTCATAATCACCGGGCACCGGAATATCTGTCGCCAATCCCCAGACGCGGATGGTGACCGCGCCGGACGTGCTGTCCTTAACGTACCAGCGACCTTCCGATGGACGCCAGACGGCGAAGTCGGTCGCGCCGTTGGCGTCGTAGTCGCCGGGCACGAGGATGTCGCCGGGCGCTCCCCAGTTGATGGTGAAGCCGGGCGAGGTATGCAGATACCAGTTGTTTTCCGACGGGCGATAGATGGCGCGGATGGCGACCGCCGAGCCGCCGTAATGGCCGGGCACGGGAATGTCTCCTGTCTGTCCCCAGTTGTCTATAAACGCGAAGCCGTTGGAAGACTGGCGAATGTACCAGTTGCCTTCGTTGGCACGCCAAACGGCGATGTCGCTTCTGCCGTCGCCATCGTAGTCTGCGGGCACGGGCACGTCGCCAGATTGTCCCCAGTTGGTAATCGAAGGCAGGCCGGTCGAGCTGTTGATGATGTACCAGTTGCCTTCCGATGCGCGCCAGACGGCGATGTCTGTCTTGCGGTCGCCATCGTAGTCGCCGGGAACGAGTTCGTCACCGAGGGCTGGGTTGCCCCAGTCAATCTGGACGCGGTTGCTGTAGTCTGCGCTTTCGCGGATATACCAGTTGCGGTCTGAAGGACGAAACTGCGCCACGTCGGTTTTGCCGTCGCCGTCGAAATCGCTGACGGTGTAGCGCCGCGCGTTGAACGCGCCGCCCGCCGTGATGTCCAAAGACCAGCCGCCCGCGATGCTGCCCGTCGAGTTTGTGGCATCGTCTATGACGTAGAGCGTCCAAGTGCCGTTCGGGTCTGTGCCGTTGAAGCTGGTGGCGAGTGTCGCCGGGCCAGCCGTCCCCGCGTTGGGGTAAAACGGCAACACGTCCTGGAAGTTGTCGCCCGAACCGAAATTAGCCGGGTCAAAAGTGCCGCTGACAAGAGGGCCGGCATCGGGAATCGTCCCCGCCGCCGCGTCGTCGAAAGTGACAGTCTGGTTGACAACATCACCAGTGCCGCCGGAATCCGACATCAGAACGATGCCCTTGCCGGTGGGGGCGACGAGCAGAATGTCAATGTCGTCAGGGTTGAGATGGTTGATGTTGGTCAGCGTGACGTTCACGTCTGTAATCGCGCCGGTCAGACCGCTGACGTTAATGGTCGAAGGATACGGTGTGGCCCTTGCGAAGCGGTCGTTGATGAAGATGGGCGTACCACCATTAGTGAAGGCGGTCGCGGAATTGCCGGTGGTGGTGATTGTCAGATACCAGCCGTTGCCGATGACGCCCTGGTCAACGCCCGTATCGTCCACAATGTACAGACTCCACGTGCCGTTCGGGTCTGTGCCGCCGAAGGCACCGGCCAGCGTCGTGTTGGCCGAAGCGGCTGGCGCGGGCGCTGGATAAACGTCGCCCGCGACGTTCTGGCTGACATCATACGTGCCGGAACCCATCGGGCCGTCGTTGATAATTGGCGCTGGTGCCGCATCGTCGAAGGTAATCACGCCGTTGCTTAAATCGAAGCTGCCGCCCGCGTCAGACCAGATGACGAGGTTTGAGCCTGTCGGGCCGACGAGCAGAACATCCAGGTCGTCGGGAAACGTGTGGTTGAAGTTGTCGAAGGTCACAGTGATGTTGGTGATGGTGCCGGTGAGTCCGGCGACGTTGATGTTTGACGGGTAGGGATTGGCGACGCCCAAGGCTGGCGCGTCGTTAATGGTAATCGAGGCGGGGTTGGTGAAGACTACCGCCCAAGCGGGGACAGCCATCGTCAAAATCAACAGGATGACGAGGTTGCTCATCAGCAGCTTTCTCGCTCTCTGACGGTTGAAAACAGTTCTTCTGACAATCGCTCTAGCTCGCATTATTAATCTCCTCGGGGTTGTAGGAATCGCAACGTGCCTCACGCGCGCAGGTTAGGGTTTCGGGTTTCGATGGGCTGTTCGTTGTGCTATGCGCCGCGCAGAGCAGCTCCACCTTGTGTCAGAAGAGAGCCGTCGAAGTGCGAGGTGAATAAAACGGTCGAACCCGCCCGGTGCTAGTAGTTACACTGTCGAAGCAGGTTGGTCCGGTATAGAAAGGTAGCAAACAAAGTCCTGCCCCGACCCTGGTAGCGATTTCAGCATAGAGGGGACGCACGCTCGGTGTCAACGAAATAATCTTTCGTGCGCGCGTTTTTGGAAGGCGTCAAGCTAACCGCTAACACTGAAGCCGGAAGGCAAGCAGGATGGCTCCCGCCCGCTTCCGGCTGCAATGTTGCGTCCATTAATTGTTACGGATTCAAACTCTTGTCAACCGCGAGATTACGAATCGCCGCGTCTAACTCGCTTTGCAGGCGGGAGCGTTCGACGGCTTGCGCCTGACGGTCTTTGTTGAGTTGTTCGAGGCGCGTCTCCTGCGTGTCGGCTTTGGCGACGTAGCGCGCGATTAATTGCCGTGCTTCGGCTGTTCCGGCGAGCGCTTTGATGTTTTCGCGCAGGCGCGCTTGGTCTTCGCCAATCTCCTCCATCTCTTTGTCAATGGCCGCGAGCCTGGCATCAACTGCGCCCACGCGGGCTTTGATGTCAACGAGCTTTTCGAGCGCGTCGCGCGTCGGCTGGTCAAGGTTATTGCGCGCGATGAAGAGTTGAAGGTCTGAGCGCGTGAAATTCGTCAGCGCGTAGGATTCCATCAGGGCGCGGCGCTCCGTGACGACCAACTCGACCTTCTTCCCCGGTTCAAGCGGAACGCGAAAGCGATAATAGCGGGCGCTCTTGCCGTCAGGCTCGCGCGTATCCTTGAGCGTCCAGCCCTCGCGCACGGGATGCTCGACGTAGACGACGCGCTCGCGCTCGGTTTGGTTCGTCAGCGTGTGGTTTGGTAGTAGTGGGCCTGAAAGACGCCGTTGACGACTTTGATGAGAAAGGTCGGCGTGCGGTCTTCTTTAGTGCGCACGGCGACGAGCGTTCCCAAGTCGAGCGCAAACGAGATGAGTCTTTTTTCGTTTGGCTTGAGGCGTTCCATCAAAGCCTCGCCCGCGTAAGCGTCGCCGTCGATGACGGTCATCGAGCCGTCTTCGAGCGTCAGTCGAGAAGTGTTCTGCAACATCATCCCGCTCAAAGGTCGGTCGCGGCGCGCGGCTTCGTTGAAGATGGAAACGCGCTCGCCCTCCATCCGCGTTTGCACGATGGGAATCAGGGCGGAGCGGTCGCGGCGCACCGTCACCGGCTGGTCAATGCGATACTCGAAAAGGTCGCCCACCTCGTTGCCCGTCGCGGCGGTCTCGACGCCCGAATCCCCGCCCGTCATCACAGTACTAATGGAAACCCTTTCGGCGTCCATCCCCGCCGCGACGCTGGCTCCATCAAGGCTCAGGTTGTTGACGCTGTTCGGGAGGGCGGTTTTGGGAGAAACCCCAGGGATTGAGTAGAGCGATTGAACGTTGCGCTGCGTCGGAAGATTGGAAACCTGGTCGTTTGAAGTAGCGCTGGATGTGTTCGCGTCCGCTCCATCCGTATTCGTTCCTTCCGCCGGGTCGTAGACCTGCGGGTTGAGCCTCAGGTCTGCGGGCATGGGGACGATGGGGCGATAACGATAGAAAGGTTTTTGAATCGGCTGAATAAATGAGACCGGCGTGCCGGAGACGAGCGAGAGCGAGATGTTCTGCCAGTCTTCCTCGCTCACGTTATCAACGATGGCCCAGCCCTGAAAAAAAGGCTTGCCCGCCGCGTCGAGCACAACGCGGTAGGTCGTCTTCCAGATGGGCGCGGCAATCGTGTAGCTGACTATCATCTCGCGTTGGCCCGCTCCGTCTGAGGTGACGGCAATGGTCTTGGCGTCGCGCCGGCGCGCCGAAGCGGTCGCGTCGGCAAACTCCGTGACATCGCGCCGCGTCCCCTCGTCAATTAATTTTATCGAGCGCACTTCGGCCAAATCAAAACTCGCCAACTCTCCCGCGTCCGATGCGATGACGAGTGAGTGTGTGACTTGCGGCGGCTTGTCGGCATCTAATTGCGACTTACGCTCTTCGACGGTCAGGATTTTTCCGCTCGCCGTGCCCCTTGCGGTCGCGACCGCGACGCGCGCGCCTTGC
The DNA here is from genome assembly GCA_964516695.1 of uncultured Blastocatellaceae bacterium. Classification (GTDB taxonomy): domain Bacteria; phylum Acidobacteriota; class Blastocatellia; order Pyrinomonadales; family Pyrinomonadaceae; genus DASVTR01. The sequence continues at coordinate 783 of CAZEZJ010000218.1, read as the reverse complement.
AACTGGCTGAGCACGCCCGCCAATCCGCCAGCCGCACCTTCGGTCGCGGAGCCGATGGAGAAGGGAATGTCTGCCATTCGCGCAGATGGCGGAGCGGACGAATTGTAGCTCACAGCGCCGATACGACCCTGTCCCAAATCGAGCACAATCATTGATTTGAGCACGTCGTCTACCTGCGATTGTTTGAACGACAAATTGATTTCGGCGTGGCCC
>CAZEZJ010000218.1:0-560 GCA_964516695.1 uncultured Blastocatellaceae bacterium | reverse complement strand
CGTCACCATCCCTCGGCGCTCGATGTAAGCGACGCCGTTGCTATAGAGAATGACGCGACGAATCGGTAATTGCTGACCATCGACTTGCGCGGCGGCGACGACCGTTTTGCTGCGAACCACCTTGCGCGTCCCGCGCACGGCTTGCGCCGGCACGCTGACCGACGAGCAGACGAGTAGGACGATTAAAAAGAGTTTGCGTTTCATCGAAAAAATCCCTCCTGAAGGAAGACACAGAGAAGAGCGGGGAGTCGAGACCTGCTTGTTCTAAAATCCTGATGAGAGCCAAAAGGATGAAGCGGAGCGGCTCACGCTTGAAGTCTTAACAATAGATGCCGTCAACCACTAAAATGGTTGACTTTGCAAGAACGCTCGCCGGCTTACGTCTTGCACCGGAGGGGGAACTAAATTGGCCCGGGAGACCGTGAAAAGTGATATAAGGTGCAGGCGGCCCGCTGGAAACGGTTGGTTATCATTAATTGAGTTTTACGTTTGAGCGAATGAAGGGGCGCAATCCGGCACCCGATTTTGATTGGAGGAGAAGGATGAGAGGCTGTGTCAAA
>CAZEZJ010000217.1:0-8410 GCA_964516695.1 uncultured Blastocatellaceae bacterium | reverse complement strand
ACGCAGGAATGCATCCCTTGCCGCAAGGCGCTGAAAGATGCGCGTGCGGGCCGCATCGCTGCGCGCATCGCGCAGCCCGGCGCGCAGAAGAAACAGCAGGCGGCTCATCAACCCGTGTGGCGATGGGCCATCGCCGCTACGCTCGTTCTGGGCTTCACCTTCGCCGCCTACACGCTCTTCCGCAGTTATAACTATTCGGGCACGGCGGGCACGGTCGATGTCGCTCAAGGAACGGTCTACAAAATCACGGACACGGACAGCCGCCCGCTCGCAGTCGGGGAGAAGATAGAGCGCGGCGAGAAGATTCGCACCGCGAAGGATGCCGCCGCCGTTGTGCGTCTGAACGACGGCTCGCTGGTCGAGATGCGCGAGCGTTCGGAATTCTACGTCAGCGAAAACTCGCAGGGCACGACTCTTAATCTCGCACGCGGCAACGTCATCGTCGAAGCCGCCAAGCAGCGCGACCGTCATCTCTACGTCAGGACGGACGATGCGCTCGTCTCCGTGACGGGCACTATCTTCTCCGTTAATAGTGCGACGAAGGGGTCGCGTGTCTCGGTCATCGAAGGCGAAGTCCACGTTGACCATCAGGGACAAGACCGCGTTCTGCGTCCGGGCGACCAGACGACGACCAACGCGACTCTTGAACCGGTAGCCATCAAAGACGAAATCAAATGGAGCCGCAACGCCGAGCGTTATACCAGCTTGATGACGCAACTCGCGGCGATGCGCAAGGACTTGAACACGCGCGTGCAGCGTCCGGGCGTTCGCTACTCGACGCGCCTGCTCGACCTCATGCCGGAAGGCACTGTGCTCTACGGCGCGCTGCCGAATTTGACGGGCACCATCGCTCAATCGCACGAGATTATGCAAAAGCGTATTCAGCAGAATCCGGCGCTGCGCGAATGGTGGCAGAAGGAGAACCAGCAATCGAAGGCCGACAGCGCGAATCTGAATCAGGTGATTGACCGCGTGCGCGAGTTTGGCAAGTATCTCGGCAGCGAGATTGTGGTCGGCGCACAGTTGGGCGCAAACGGCGAGCCGCAGCATCCGCTCGTCATCGGTGAGTTGAGCGATGCGGCGGGCTTCCGCCCGTACCTCGAACAGCAACTCGCGCAGTTCAAAGCGCAAGGCACAAACGGGCCGAGCGTTCGCATCATCGATGACCCGGCGACCGCCGCGACCGCCGCGCCGGACGCCAAGCAGCAGGAAGTTTTGGTCTGGATTCAGGGGGACATCTTTGCCGCGGCAGTGAAGCTTGAGCAACTGCAACGCCTCGCCGCCACCTTGAAAGCGCCCGGCACCAATATGTTCACACAGTCTGCCTTCTACGCGCGCATCAGCGATACTTATCGCGAAGGCGCAGGTCTTATCGTCGCCGCCGACCTTGAAAAAATCGTGCCGCAGATGATTCAGCAAGACGCGAAGCAGAGCGGCGGCGAGCAGCGCGCCGAAGTGTTCCGCGAACTTGGGCTGACGAATCTCAAGCACATCATGGTCGAGCAGAAGGAAGAGGAAGGCAAGACGCTGAGCCGCGCGATGCTGAGCTTTAGCGAAACGAAGCGCGGCATTCCCTCTTGGCTCGCTCAGCCTGGGCCAATGGGCGCGCTGGAATTCATCTCGCCCGACGCGAACCTGGTCACAGCCTTCGTCGTCAAAGAACCCGTGGCGCTGGTTGATGATTTGTTCGGCGCGCTGGAAAAAGTGCAGCCCGATTTGCGCGCCAAGCTTAACGAACTGCAAACGCAACACGGCCTCGACGTTCGCAAAGACTTCGCGGCACCCTTGGGCGGTGAGTTTGCCTTCACGATTGACGGGCCTATCTTGCCGACGCCTTCATGGAAGATGATTTTCGAAGTCTACGACCAGCCGAAGCTGCAACAGACGTTTGAGCGCATCGTCGAGGAAGTCAATCGCGTGGCCGGACGTGAGGGCCAGGGCGGCTTGCGATGGGAGCGTGCGACGGTTGGCGGTTATACCTTCTACACGCTGCGCTCGGTAGACTTCGGACTCGAAGTGCACTACACCTACGCGGGCGGCTATCTGGTCGTCGCGCCGACCGGCGCGCTGTTGTCCAATGCGATTCGCTATCGCGACGCGGGCCACACCTTGCTTCATTCGGCGCGCTTCAAGTCTGCGCTGCCGCGCGACGGCAACGCCAATTTTTCGGCCATCTTCTACCATGACCTCGCGCCGCTGCTTGAGCCGCTGGCCGACCGCGCCGCGAAGTCGAAGAATCTGTCCGAAGAACAGCAGGGCGCGCTTCGTCAACTCGGAGCCGACCAGCCGCCAACGCTCGCCTACGCCTACGCGCAAGGCGACCGCATCGTCCTTGCCGCCAACACGGAGGGCGGCCCCTTCGGCATCAGTCCGGCCAGCTTGCTCGGTATGCCAAACGCTTTTGAGTTGCAGCATATCATCAGCGGTTCGGTGAAGACGGAGAAGCCAGACTCGATGGAGAAGCAAGGCAAGTAAGAATGCCTAGACGAAACAAAACGCGTTAACTTGTTAGAGCAATGTCGGCTGGCGGAAACTCCTAATCCGCCAGCCGACACGGGCGTTATCCGAAAGCCAATCTTGCAAGAAAGCACGAAGGAAAAGCATGAATCCAGTCATTGACCTCGACGGGCTGAGCGTTGATTTCGGCAGGCCCATCCTGAAAGAACTGCGAGCGGAGATGCGCGGCAAAGCCATCGGCCTGCTTGGCCCAAACGGGGCGGGCAAGACGACGCTGATTCACACGCTGCTTGGCTTTCATCTGCCGTCCCAAGGCACCGCGCGCATCTTCGGTGAAGACATCATGGCAGGCGCGAAACAGATTCGCCGCTTCATCGGCTACATGCCCGAGCGCGATTCCTTCATCGCCAAGATGAGTTGCGTTCACTTCGTTCGTCTGATGGGTGAATTGTCGGGCTTGCCGCCGGACACGGCGCTCGAACGCGCACACGAAGCGCTCTTCTACGTCGGCCTCGGAGAAGCGCGCTACCGCAAGCTAGATACTTACTCGCTCGGCATGAAGCAACTCGCCAAGCTCGCTCAGGCCATTGTCCACGGCCCGAAGCTGATTATTCTGGACGAGCCGACCAACGGGCTTGACCCGCCGACGCGCCTGCGCATGATTAAGTTGATTCGCGAAATACGCGAGGGCGGCCAAGCCAACATCCTGCTCTCGTCGCACCTGCTCAGAGATGTCGAGGAAACGTGCGATGAGATTTTGGTTTTGAAGGAAGGGCGCATCGCCGTCTATGCGAATCTCGAAGAGGAGCGCAGGGCCAATCGCAAGTTTTTGGAGATGGAGACGCGCGGAGACCTCGGCAGTTTCGTCGCCGGCATCGAGCGGCTCGGCTGCGAATACGCGCAAACGGGCGAGCGCCGCCTGAAGCGTGTCCTGCAAAACGGCGTCGAAGTTCGCGACCTCTACAAGCTCGCCGCCGAGCGCGAGGTGCAAATTCGCCGCCTCAACTACAAACGCGACTCGCTGGAAGACATCTTCCTGAAGGCTATGGAAAACGGCGTCGAAGAGTCTCTCCAACAAAACGCGACGAGGAATTAAAGATGGCTGTTTATGAGCACACTTACCGTCAGTATGACGGTCCGACGACGCCCGAGTGGTCGCGCTTTCTGATTATCCCGCGCCATGCCTACCGCACCATCTTCGGGTCAAAGCTGTTCATCGCGATTTTCGTCGCTTGCTTTATCTATCCCTTAATCGCAAGCATCTTCGTCTACCTGCATCACAACGTCAACGCGATGGCGATTCTGCGCGTCACCATCGGAGACCTCGTGCCGATTGATGCCGAGTTCTTCAACTTTTTTATCGTGTTGCAGGGCATCATCGGTTTCTTTCTCAACGTGTTGATTGGCCCGCCGCTCATCTCGCGCGATTTGGCGAACAACGCTTTGCCGCTCTATTTGTGCCGTCCGTTGTCGCGCGCAGAGTATGTGATTGGCAAGATGTCTGTGGTGATGATTCTGCTGTCGCTGATAACTTGGATTCCGGGCCTGCTGCTTTTTCTCTTTCAAGCATATCTGGCGGGGGGCGGCTGGCTGTGGCAGAATCTACACATCGCGGGAGCGATTGTCATCGGCAGCCTCGTGTGGATTATCCTGTTGGCGCTCATGTCGCAAGCCATCTCGGCGCTCGTCAAATGGCGCATCGCGGCGAGTGCGGCGCTGGTCGCCATCTTCTTTATCCCGTCGGCCTTCGGCCAGATTATCAACAACATCTTTTGGACGCGTTGGGGCAACCTCATCTCTCTGCCCGCGATTATCGGCAACATCTGGGCAGGTCTTTTCGGCACGTTTGTCCGCCAGACGGGCAGCTTTCGCGGTCGCATCAACGGGCAGCGCGTCAATATCACGATGCTTGAGCCGCCGCTCTGGTCTTCATGGATAGCGCTCTTTTTGATTTGCGCTTTCTGTCTCTACCTGCTCGTGCGTAAAGTCAGAGCTTACGAGGTGGTGCGCTGATGATGAATGAAGTTTCACAGCAGCAGTTAATCGTCTTCGACGACGTTTCGAAATTCTACGGCGAGATACTCGGCGTCAACCGCGTCAATCTCTCGATTGCTCCTGGCATCACGAGCCTCGTCGGGCCAAACGGTTCGGGCAAGACGACGCTGATGAACTTGATGACGGGCTTGCTGCAACCGACGCGCGGCGACATCCGTATTCTCGGCATCGGGCCGGACCAACCCGAACAACTCTTTCGCAAGGTCGGCTACTGCGCGCAGTTTGATTCCTTCCCGCGCGGGGTGACGGGCCGCGAGTTCATCAAGTCGTATCTGACCGTGCACGGCCACACGCGCACGGAAGCCGACGAGTTGACGCACAAGGCATTGGAGCGCGTGAGCCTCATGGAGGCGGCTGACCGCAAGGTCGCGGGCTACAGCAAAGGTATGCGCCAGCGCATCCGTCTGGCTCAATCAATCGCGCACGCGCCATCGGTTTTGATTCTCGACGAGCCTTTGAACGGGCTTGACCCAATGGCCCGCGCCGAAATCATCCGCCTCTTTCGCCAACTCGCTGATGAAGGCTTGCACCTCATCCTGTCGAGTCATATCTTGCACGAAGTTGATATGATGTCGGACGCGGTCGTGCTCTTGAATAACGGCTACGTCGTCGCTGAAGGCGACATTCACGGCGTTCGCGATGAGATGGAAGAGCACCCGATGGAAATCCTCATCCGCTGCGACCGTCCGGCTCATCTGGCGGCGCGTGTCTTCGAGCACGACGCTGTGGTCGAAGCGCGGATGCACAAAGATGCCGGCGGCCTCTTCATCAAGACGCGCGACGCAGACAAGTTTTATCTGCTGCTGAATCGCATTGTGCTGGAAGGCGATTTCAAGGTCGAATCAATCGCTCCGGTTGATGACAATCTGAACGCGGTCTACCAGTACTTGATAGGTTAGGTTTGGTAAAGGAAAAACTCATGAGTCAGATGTTGGAAGCTGCGACGAGGAGCAAGACGAAAGAGGCGCTGCCGTGGTCGCTGTGGTTCAGACAGGTGGGCGCTATCCTGCGTCTTGAACTAAAGAAAAACTTGTGGGGCAAGCGCGCCGTTCTGCTCTACCTGCTGGCGCTTCTGCCGTTTGCGCTGATAGCGGCGCTCACAGCTTTTCCGCCGGACGAAATACGCGACCCCCTGGAGCGCAACATCATCTTCGCCAATATCTACGGCGGCCTCATCCTGCGCACCGTCATCTTCTTCGGCTGCGCTTGGATTTTTATGAACCTCTTTCGCGGCGACATAGTTGACCGCAGCCTACACTATTATTTTCTCTCGCCCGTCAGGCGCGAAGTCTTAGTGGCCGGAAAATACCTCTCGGGACTGCTGGCTTCGATGCTGCTCTTTGTCACGACGACCGTCGCTTCGATGCTCCTGCTCTATCTGCCGCAGGGCGGCGGCCCTTACTTGCTGGGCGGCGCGGGGCTGGGACAGCTCTTGACCTACGCGGGCATTACCGCCCTCGCCTGCCTCGGCTACGGCGCGTTCTTTCTGGTGGTCGGGCTGTTCTTCCGCAATCCGATTATTCCGGCGCTGCTGCTCTACGGTTGGGAATGGCTCAACTTTCTTCTGCCGCCCGTCTTAAAAAAGCTTAGCGTCATCCACTACCTGAATTCGCTCATGCCGATTCCCATCAGCGAAGGCCCGTTCGCCATCCTCGTCGAACCGACGCCCGCGTGGATTTCCGTTCCGGGCCTACTCTTCGTCACGGCGATGGTGCTCGGCCTGGCGAGCCTACAGATTCGCCGGATGGAGATTAGATACGGCGGCGAGTAAGAAACACTGGCCTCAGCTAAGGGCCGTTGCGCTTGGGAGCTGCACGACGATAGAGCCTGTCGCGCAAGCTTAAACATTGAACCTCAACAGCTTTGAATCCGTATGGAAGGCGTGAGGTCAATTATGTTTTGTCCTAGCTGCGGCTCGGAAGAGAATCAACTCAACCAGTATTGCAGGGTGTGCGGCGCTAATTTGAACAGCGTGCGCGTCGCGTTGGAAAAGCCGGAAGAGATAACGGCTTCGGCAATTTCGGCGCGCGACGAAATCGGTCGCGCCGTTGCCGCCAAGATTAAGGAGACTCAATCGGTCAGCGAGTTGCGGCAGGTGACGTGGGAATTGCTTCCCGTAGTTGCGGAGTTTCTGGAATCTCCCGCGGAGAAACAATCGAAGCGAGAGGAGAAACGTTTAGAACGCATCCGCTCCGGCGTCATTACAACTTCGGTCGGATTAGGGATAACGTTGCTCTTCCTCTTCGTCAGTCTCACCATTAAGCCGGATGCCTTGCTGTTTGCTCCCATCGGACTGTTAGTGTTTCTGATTGGTCTGGGAATTGTCATCAACGGCTTGGTGTTCAGCGTCGCCCGCAAGAACGCGGCCGAGCAATCAACGGATGCAGATAGGCAGAAGTTGCTCGCTCAACTCTCGGGTGCTTCCAAAATTCCGCCCGTGCAATTTGCCTCGCCGGAGCGCAAAACCTTTTCATCCTCCGTGACAGAACACACGACTCATCAACTTTCGGACAAGCCAGCGATGATGCGCCCCTTCAAGCCTTAGTCAAAGAATAACGGAAACCATAACCAGCCTAAGTTAATCGTAGCGTTCGCTCTTGCCCGAGCGCGTGCGTTCATCCTTTGCGTTGGCCGAGTGAGACGGCGCGTTGGAAGGCTGCATAGACGGCCTTCGAGAGAACGGTTCTTAAGCCCCCCTTCTCCATTTGATAAATCGCTTCGGCAGATGTTCCGCCAGGCGACGTGACCATGTTGCGAAGCTCAGCCGGATGCTTGTGTGATTCCTGCGCGAAGAGGACAGAGCCGAGCATTGTTTGCAAGACTAGCTCCTGCGAGACGTGGCGCGAAAATCCCATATGGACGCCCGCGTCCGTCAGCGCTTCCATCACCAGAAAGATGTAGGTCGGCCCCGTTGCGGAAAGCGCCGTCGCCATGTCAATCATTCTTTCCGTCTCGACGTACATCTCACGGCCCAACGCTCCCAACATCGCGCGCACCGCGACCTGCTGCGACTCCGTAACTTCTTCGGTCGCCGTCCACGCAATCATGCCCTGACCGATTTGCGCCGGGGTGTTCGGCATCGCGCGCACAATAGCCGGATGCAGCAACTCGCCGGCAATCATCTCAATGCGCGCGCCCGCGACCACAGAGACCACCATCTGCTCAAGATGCAACACGCCTTTTAGCTCTGCCAGCACGCCATTCAATCGCTGCGGCTTGACGGCCAACACCACGACTTGATTCGGATGAGCATCCGTTTCATCTTTTTCCGTCGCCGTAAATGGAGCGGCCGCCTCGCGATTACTCTCGACCATGCGAATGCCATACTTATTCTGTAGCTCTTCGCGACGCGCGGCGCGCGGATGGCTGCCCGTGATTTGTTGCGGCGTGACCAATTTCTGCCGCAACAGACCGGCAATCATGGCCTCGGCCATCACGCCGACGCCGATGAATGAGAGCCGTGCTGTTTGAAGTGGGTTTGATTGCTGGCTCAATAAGGTTTGTGATTCCGGCAGAGTGCTCATAACTGATATAGTCCGCCTGCTTAGCTTTCCGCTTAAGGTTTCTATGACAGTCGCTTTCCGTGTACGGCCCTTGAGAAGATAGCGCAGTCTTCGTGCGGCGCGCTACTCTCTGCTCGTCAATCGTCAGCGAGTCAGACGTTCAAAACAATTTTTCTCTTCCGAACATTTACGATTCACGATTTACCATTTACGATAACGAAATGACTATTGACGAACAACTGGCCTACCTGCGACAAGGCACAACCGAGATTATTCGCGAAGAAGACCTGCGCGCGAAGTTGGAGAAAAGCGCTCGCACCGGAAAGCCGCTGCGCGTCAAACTCGGCGCTGACCCGACCGCCCCCGACATACATCTCGGCCACACGGTTGTGATT
>CAZEZJ010000216.1:0-8454 GCA_964516695.1 uncultured Blastocatellaceae bacterium | reverse complement strand
GCCGTCATCTGCTGGCTCTGGTTAGGCTGGACGGCGGCGCTTCTTTCGCTGCTGGTCTTGCCCCTGACGGGCTTCGTCGCGATTCGCTTCGCTGAGGAATGGGAACACTTCATCGGCGGCGCGAAGGCCATCATCTATTTCATCAAGCGCCGCTGGTTCTTTAACCGCCTGCTCGTTGAGCGTCGCGTCATCCGCGAGGAGATTCAGGCGCTCGGTGATGAAGCCGAGCGCAAGGCAAGTTAACACCGCGGAGCTTGTGCCTCACCTAAGCGCAGTCTACGCAGTTCATCTCACGTTGCCGGGCGGCTGAAGACGCGGTTGCCCTGTCAGGCGTGCAGCCAACCGCTTGCGTAAGGTTGTGAAATGCTCGTCTGGAATGGCCTCGATTGATTTCTGTAGACGGCTGACGACGCCCCCTATCTCTCGCTCTTCTTCGGCCTCAACGGACGTGACGACTTCCGCCAACTCTCTCTCTTCGGGTCTTCGGCCCGCGACGCGTTTGAGCGCTTGTTCCTACACTCTCGCGCCCGCCTTCAACATGCTCTTCGATTGGTTGAATGAGATTTTGATGGCCGATTCGACGGGCTTAATCGGCGCGTCGCGGCAGACCTCTTCGATGGCGTTGCGAACTTCCATGCTGCTTTTGGCGTGGGGCGTGTGGGCCGCCAGCCAGCCTTCTCTGAGAGAGTAGTCGAGCAAATAACCCTGATGATAACTGTGGCTCGTTAGGTCAACGGCGCGCTTCCATTCGAGAAAGAAAAAGACTTTGCGAAAAATCATCTTCAGCGGAAAGATGAAAACTTGGCCCAGGCATCCTTTCAGGCAACCGCCGCCGCGGTCTTCCGTCAGCGTCGCAACGTCTTCCGCGCTCAGTTCGCGCCCATGCGCGGCGGCGAGCGTGCGCACCAGCCGCCGCTGAAAATATCCCTTCACCACATCGTCAACGAACGGGACGGGAATCAGCGGCGTCAGGCCAATCAGCACCGCGTGCATGGTGATGGTGCGTTGATTAACTCGCTCCGCCTTGGGCAAACTCTCGGGCATCATTCTTCTCCAAGCAAACGCCGGACGCCGCGATGACAGGCAAACTGCCGGCAGTTCACAGCGTTCGATAGCGGTTGCAGTCAGGGTTCATCGCTGCTGCCTTCATCATTCTTCCGTCGCGCCCCTTTCTGCGTCGCCGTCGCCAGCGCGTCTCGTTGCGCCGTCGTCCGGTTCATCGAGCTTTGCCATTCTTTGCAGGCTGATTTTGTGGCGCAGGATGAAGGCGATGAAGGCGCGGGTCGGCGCGGGCTGAAAACGACCGAGCGAGAGCATCGCGACGGAGCGACGCAGGTGGTGGCCGCTAATCTTCAGTTGCGCGAGCTTCCCCGCCAGCACTTCGTCGCGCACGGCCCAAGACGGCAACAAACTAATGCCCAGTCCGTGTTCGACCATCAGCTTGATGAAGTAAGTGTCATTGGATTCGAGGGCGAGCGCGGGGCGAATACGGACGCGCTTGAAGAAATCTTCGGTGGCCCGCCGGATGCTCGCCCCGCGCTCGAAGAGAATCAATCGCTCGCGCTCGATGTCTTCGACAGACGCTTCGCGCTGGCCTGCCAGCTCGTGCGCGCGCCCGACGATTAAGACCAACTCATCCTCGAAAAGCTCTGCGACTTGCAGCGCCGGAGAATAGACGGGCATGGAGGCGAAGCCGACATCCGCCGCGCCGTTGAGAATGTCCGTCACAGTCTGGTCTGTGCTCACCGTCGTGCGAAATGACAACTCGACGCCCGTGTGCGTGCGCATGAAAGATTCAAAGAGCGCGGCGAAGAGATGAACGAACGCCTGCGTGGCAGCCGCCGCACGGACGCGCCCCGCCGGTGAATGCTCGCGCCCCGCCAGGCGCTCCGTTAAAGCATCCGCCTCGTCCAAGATGCGCTCGGCATATTCGAGAGCGATTTTTCCGGCTTCCGATAATTTGACGCCGCGCTTGGCACGAATGAAAAGCGGTTCACCCAACTCCTCTTCGAGCGCCTTGATTTGGTGGCTGACGGCGGATTGCGTCAGGTGCAGCCGTTCGGCGGCGCGCGTAAAGTTGAGCGTTTCCGCGACGACGCGGAAGGTGCGCAGTTGCCAGAGTTCCATCCGTGCTCCCGAACCTTCATGCTACAGCTATGGACGAGATTAATCGTGCGGATTATAACAACGAGTTGGCGATTGGGGCAGCCCATATCATTACGAACGACAAAGAGGCTGGCGAACACTTGAAATGCTCGCCAGCCTCTTTGTCGTTTACCAAAAAAAGCGCCCTCCGTAAAGCTCTAGGGCCGCAGCATTATTTAGCCAGGATTCTCTCCTGATTAGCTAGAATCTGTCTCTGATTCTCTTCCATGCGCGCCTGATTGGCGAGCACTTGGTCCAACTTATCCTGATTAGCCAGAAGCTGCCGTTGGTTGGCTTCAATCTTTTCCTGATTAGCCAGAATTTGCTTCTGATTTTCGATAACCTGATTTTCGTCAGCCATGATTTTAATCTCCGTCAAAGGGGTTGATTGTCGAACTTTAAGCGCGCGTTCTGTCAAACGTTAGCCGTGCGCGCATGGTATGGGCCGCGTCGCGCGTTGTCAAACGAAGACCGTCGGCGTTTGGTTGAGACGGTTTTCCCGCAGTTTTTTGTCTAAGTCTCTGTGCCCGGGGTGGCAATTATGGATGGTCTTCTTCGTCTTTCCTTCGTCATCGTTTACGTGATGTTATAAGATAACCTTTCAGGAATGAGCAGCCCCTGAAGTTTGGCCCGCGCGCGAGAAGCGGGCTTTCGTTATCAGAGGAAAATTTAAGAGAGCTATTCCCCCGGCTTGTATGATTGAAGAGAAACTTCCCCTCAGGGCGCGTCTCTTGCCGCTGGCAGTTTTGTTGCTGGCGCTCTTGTTGTGGATGACGCTGGTGCTGTTGCGTGTTTTTCCAGAGTCGGCGTTTCCGTCGCCGCTGGCGGTCGCACGCGGTTTTGTCGAAGAAGTGCGCGCCGGACGCTTGCTGGACGATTTGGTCGCGTCGCTCTTTCGCGTCACGACGGGTTTTGCGCTGGCCGTCGGCTTAGGATTGCCGCTCGGCCTCATCCTCGGCGGAAGGGCGAGGGCGCGTGCGGCATTGTTGCCAGCCGTTAACTTCTTTCGTAATCTCTCGCCGCTGGCGTGGATTCCGTTTGCTATCCTGTGGTTCGGCATCTTCCTCATCTTCATGGCCTCTTTTTTCCCGATTGTGCTGGCGACGATTGCGGCGGTGGCAAACGTTCCCGCCGTTTACTTTCGCGTCGCCAGAAACTACGGCTACAGCGGCGCTCGACTCTTAACGCAGGTTACGCTGCCGGCAATCGCGCCGCAGGTCATCACGTCTTTGCGCGTCACGGCGGGGCTGGCGTGGGTCGTGGTGGTGGCGGCGGAGATGATTGCGGGCCGCGACGGGCTGGGCTTCGCCGTGTGGGATGCGCGCAACGGTTTGCGGATGGATTTGCTGGTCGTCGGCATGATTGTCATCGGCTTAATCGGAGTCTTGATTGACAGGATTCTGCTGCGTTTGACGCTTATCAAGAGCGTTCGGTGGGGTTATGAAAGATAAGCCGCTGCGCCTTGAAAATGTCTCGCGCGCGTTTGGCGCGATGGAAGTCCTGCGCGGATTGTCGCTGGATGTTGAGAGGGGCGAGTTTGTCGCCATCGTCGGCCCTTCGGGGTGCGGCAAGACGACGCTGCTCAATCTCTTTTCCGGCTTTGATGAGCCGACGGCCGGGCGCGTCGTCTCGACGGGCCGCGTGCGCATGGTCTATCAACAAGATGGACTGTTTCCGTGGTCAACCGTTTCGGAGAATATTCTGATGGGCCTGCGCGACGTTAAAGACGAAAGGGAGCGCGCGCGCCAACTCGAAGAGATGCTCTCGCTCATCAAGCTCAAAGGCTTCGAGCAGCACTACCCGCACCAGCTTTCGGGCGGGATGCGCCAGCGCGTTGAACTGGCGCGTGCGCTGGCCGGAGAGACGGACACGCTGCTGCTCGACGAGCCGTTTTCCTCTTTAGACTATCTGACGCGCTTGCGCCTCAGGCGCGAACTCGTGCGAATGCTCGGGGAACGCCCGCGCACGGTCGTCCTCGTCACACACGACATCGAAGAGGCGGCGCAACTGGCAGACCGCGTCGTCGTGCTTTCGGAGCGTCCGGCAACCATTCGCTCCGAACTGCACCTTGCGTTGGAACGCCCGCGCGATTTGACGCACCCGGAGGTGGTGGGCGCAGTCCATCGCATCCTGACCGAGTTGGGGCTGGAACGAGAGAGGGAAGATGCGCTATTGCGTGAAGAAGCAGCAATCAGCAATCAACCGTCAACGGTCGCCATTAAAAGCGATTGACGGCAGGGAGCGCAGTTTGCAATTTGTCATCTGGCTCATGTTTGAGCTAAAGGGTTTTTAAGGAGTAGGCATTATGTTTCGTTCTTCTCTGGCGCGTTGGGTGGCGGGAACGCTCTTGCTCATCGCCGTGTTGGGCGTGCTGCGTTTCAAGCCGTGGCGACATTTGAGCGGGCAGCGCGATGGCTCTATCTTGGCGCGCGCGCAACTAAGCGTCGGCTTCCTGCCCGTCACTTGACACCTGACGTGCCCGGTCACGGACTACTCAACCCGGACCAGCACGACGACTCGGTTCGAGTCGCAGCGTTTCACGGATTTTCCCACGGTCGTCGAATCCATCAAGGGCGGGCGGCTGGACGCCACGTTTATGATTGCGCCGCTGGCGATGAAGCTGCGCGAGCAGAACGTGCCCGTCAAGATAGTTTACTTGGGCCACCGCGACGGCTCGACCGTGATGGTGCGCAAAGACCTTCCGGCTCAAAGCTTGCGTGATTTGCGCGGGCGCACCTTCGCCATTCCGAGCAAGTACAGCAACCAGTATCTAGTCATCCGCAAGCTGATGGAGGACCAGGGCGTCGGGGCGGATGAGATTCGCTTTGTCGAGTTGCCGCCGCCCGATATGCCGAGCGCGCTGGCGGCTAAAGCCATCGATGCCTACTTCGTCGGTGAGCCGCACTCCGCCAAGGCCGAACTCGACGGCTCAGGCCGCGTCCTTTATCACGCCAAAGACATCTGGCCGCACTTTATCTCTTGCGTGCTGGTGGTGACGGAAAAGCTGATTCGCGAGCGGCCCGAAATCGTCCGCGACCTTGTGCGCGGCATCGCAGAGAGCGGCGAATGGGCCGAGACGCACCGCCTCGAAGCCGCACGCGTCGCCGCGCCATACTTTCGGCAGGATGAGCGGGTCGTGCGCTACGTCTTAACGCAGCCGCCCGACCGCGTCAGCTATCGCATGTTGACGCCGACCGACGAAGACTTGCAGCAGATTCACGACATGGCCGTCAAAACAGGCATTCTGGAAGGGCCCATTAAGATGAGCGACCTTGTTGACCGTCAATTTATCCCGCAAGACATTAAGGCGGCTGACATTGACGCCAACGCGCGTTGAGCCTGCGCGCGATGGCTTTCGCTTATATTAAACGTGACGTAGCTAAAGGCGGGCTGTTCGAGAGCGAATTAAGACCTCATTGCCGGTTAACGGTTATCACCGCCGTTAACATAATGTTGCTATCCAACCGTGCAAAATCAACAAGATGCGCAGCCATCCTGCTTGTCGAAGAAAAATTTTTTCTGGGATGGGAATAAATCTTAAATTCCCACGTCTATTTACTACGAAGCAGCGTTCTTCATCTTTCTCTGAATAAAGAGGAAGTGCCATAACGCCTCAGTGTCAGAAGTGTCAGGACAAAAATTGTTGCCGCCTGTGTAGTTAGAAAGCAGCATTCCTGATGCTCTGTGGCGCAACGGCTGCTGAAAATAGTTTCTCTCTCCAACAGTCGTCTTACCCCCAACGACCAGTTTCGCTCCTTCTCCGTAAGGAGGGGCCGCAAATATCCTTGCGTTCTGCCCATAGGACTCGCAATCGAGTTGTACGTTGCGGGCCTTATAACGCTCAGAGCAATTGAATGTCGCTTGGCGCAGGCGGCTTCATCTTCACCGTTAGCTTCTCAGGGCTAACTAAGGGGAATTAATAATGAAACGAGTTACTCAGCTTCTTCTCATGTTGATGTTATGTCTTTGTATGGCTCAGATGGCCTTCGCCCAGAGAGATGCACAGGCTCCGATAGAACCCATTGACCCCTGCTACGAATGCGACCCGCCGCCTCCAACCTGCGGCCCGAATCCGATTGACGATGCGACCTTCTTCGTCCAACAGCAGTACAGGGATTTCCTGTATCGCAACCCGCAGGGTTGGGAACTTGCCGCAGACGTGGCCGCCTTAAACTCCTGCCTTCACCGTGGAGACTTCGCTTGCTACAACACGGAGCGCGTCAAGATGTCGCGCCGGATGTGGGACAAGCCGGAATTCCGCCAGCAGTCCAGAACCTTCGGACTCAGCAACACCTCCGGCAACGAACTCTACGATACCTACGACTTCGTTGAACTATCCTACCTGATTTATCTCCAGCGTCCTTCGAGCGCGCCGCCTGATGATTATCGTCGGCTCGGCTTCTGGTTCTGGAAGGGAAGCTTGGACAACTGCCTCTCGCGTGCTGCTAATCAATACGGCAACGACCCCGTCCAGATTTCCCAGTGCTACAACGACAACATCAACGCCTTCCTCAGCTCGACTGAATATCGCTCAAGGTTCGGCTGCCCGTAAGAGCCGAACCTTGACAGAGCTTGCTCTCTAGGCAAACGCGCCTTCAGAGCAACACTAACGTCTCTCTTTTCACCAGCCCCGGTCATTGAACGCCGCACAGGTATTCAACGGCCGGGGCTTTACATCGTCAAGGTGAGCTTAAAATTGTTTGTGGCCGCAGCCGGAACCGGCGCACGCCGAGCGCTCTCCTTTGACAATCAATGTTTCTGACTTATATTCGCCCACGTCTCTGTAGTGTATTCTCCGCAAATTTCAGAACCTGCTTTAGCGCGTGCGCCCTGCGTCGCGCGTTGGCAGTCAAAATTAAGCCACGGATGAAGAATTACCAGCGATGTTTTCTCCTGCTTGCCGTCGTCGCGGGAGTCTGCGCGCTCTCCTTGAGCGGCTCGACGCAGAACGGTAAGCAGCCCGCACAAAAGAGTTTTGAGACGGAGTTGGCCGCGCGCGAGGTGGCTTATCGCGCTAACAATCTGGGCGTGGCGCTGCTGGAACAGTACAAGTACGGGGAGGGCGCTGAAGCCTTCGCGCGCGCCCTGCGGCTCGACCCGAATTTGCGGCTGGCGCGCATCAATCTCAGCATCGCTCTCTACAACCTGCCCGACCTCGCCGGAGCCGAGCGTGAAGCCACACGGGCGCTGGAGTTCGTGCCCGAAGCGCCGCAGCCGCACTACATCAAGGGCCTCATCGCCAAAACGCAGAATCGCACGGAGGACGCGCTCGCTGCCTTCAGCCGCGTGCTTAAACTTGACCCGCGCGATGTCGGGGCCAACGTCAATCGCGGGCAGCTTTTCGTCCAGCAGCGCAAATACGTTGAAGCCGTCGCGGCCTTCCGTGAGGCTATCATTGCCGAGCCTTACAACCTGACGGCGCTCTATAATCTGGGTCTCGCGCTGACGCGCACGGGCCGCCGCGCCGAAGGCCAACAAATGCTCGCGCGCTTCCAACAACTTCAACGGAGCGGCGCGGGCACGATTATCGGCACCAATTATCTTGAGCAGGGACGCTACAGCGAAGCCCTCGCTTCGACCGGCGCTGAACCGGAACTAATTGACCCGACGCTACCCGCCGTCGTCTTCACGGACGTGACTACTAGCCTGCTGCCTAAACTCTCCGGCCAAGAAGCGCGAGTTCCGTCTTGGCGTGCCGCGGCGGCGGCCAATGACAAGCGCGAGCCGGATGACCCGCGACGAAATGAGAAGCGCAACCTCTCTTTGCTTGGCGGCGGCGTCGCGCTCTTTGACTACGACGCGGACGGCGACCTTGATTTGATTGACGCCGCGCCCGCTCGCCTTCGGCTCTGGCGCAACGACAGGGGAAAGTTTACGGACGTGACGGCGCAGTCAGGCTTGCCGCAAACGACAACGGACGTTTTCCTCGGAGCCGTCGCGGGCGATTATGACAACGACGAAAAGCCGGACCTCTTCATCCTCAGCTATTCCGGCGGCTGTCTCCTTTATCACAACGACGGCGCGGGCCGCTTCTCCGACGCGACGAAGACCGCTGGCATTCCACGAATGCCGGAGTATCTTTACACGCCCGTCTCCGCCGCCTTCTTTGACGCAGACCATGACGGCGACCTAGACATCTACATCGCAGGCCCGTCGAGCCTGCTGCTACGCAACAACGGCGACGGGAAGTTTACAGACATCACGACCGGCGCGCAGGTTCAAGAGCGCATCTCGACGGCGATGGCAATCGTGCCGACAGACTTCGACAATCGCCGCGACGTTGACCTCTTCGTTCTTCATCTGCACGAC
>CAZEZJ010000215.1:0-8466 GCA_964516695.1 uncultured Blastocatellaceae bacterium | reverse complement strand
GACGCCCCGTTTCGCTTGAAAGATCGCTTGGAAACCCTGCTGGCGAGATATAATTTAATCGTGATTGATACGCCGCCGACGCTCGGGCTAATTACGGTCAATGCTCTGGTGGCGGCCACACACGTCTTAATCCCCATCCAGTCCTCTTATTTCGCGCTGGAGGGCACGGATGACTTGCTGGAAACCATTGAGAAGGTGAAAGCAAGGCCGAACCCCAATTTACAGGTGCTAGGCATCCTGGTGACGCTGCACGACAAAAGGACCACCTTGGCGCGCGAGGTTCAAGAGCAGATTCGCAGGGTCTTTGGCGCGAAAATGTTTGAGACAGTCATCACTAAGAGCGTGCGCTTGGAGGAATCACCGGCCTATAAAGAGTCTATTTTTACTTTCGCGCCCCATTCTTCGGGTGCCAACGAATATGCCAGACTTTGTGAAGAGGTATTCAGTCGTGTCTAAAAGAGGATTACCATCCGGTCTGCGTATGCGTCATGATGCTCATTACGTTGATGAGTTGGCACAGCATCGCCCGACGCCTGTCGGACGGCTCATCGCGCTAGACAAACTTGACCCCAATCCTGAGCAGCCCAGAGTAGAAATCGGTAATTTGGAAGACCTGACGGCTTCAATCAAAGAGAAGGGCGTCTTGGAGCCGCTGTTGGTCAAGCCTTCGGGTTTGGGTGGGCGCTGGATGATTATCGCAGGCGAACGGCGCTGGCGGGCCGCTAGAGAAGCGGGGTTAAGGGAAGTCCCTTGCATTGAGATGGACGTAGATGACCGCGCTGTGGCCGAGATCGCTTTAATTGAGAACATGCAGCGTAAAGACCTGACGCCTTGGGAGGAGGCAGACGGCCTCAAAGCCCTCTGCGAACGCTTTAATTACACGCATGAGGAGGTGGCTCGCAAGGTAGGGAAGAGCCGCAGTACTGTCACGGAAGCCCTCTCGATTGCTGCGCTCCCTGAGGCCATTCGCGAGCGATGTCGGCGCGCCGACATCGCCACTAAATCGCTGCTCTTAGAGATTGTCCGACAACCTGATGAAAGCTCCATGTCGCAAATGGCGGATGAAATCATCGCCAGAGGCATGACGCGTGATGATGCGCGCGCCTCCAGACGCGCTCAATCGGGAATTTATGGCACACAGCGCGCGATGACCAAGCCTTTCGTTTTCAGGTATTCGTCGCCCAAGAAGGATTTTAAATTGGAGTTGCGCTTTCGCCGCTCTCAGGCTTCGAAGGATGATATTCTAGCCGCCTTACAAGGTGCAATTGAGGGATTGAACGAAGAGCCAAGCTCCTTTGCTGAAGAAAGCCCAGCCGGTTCCGAATCCACTTAAATAGATTGCTTCCGCCTCTTTTCCGTTTCCGCTCGTTTCTGTAAGGCTTTCCCCCAACGTTCAAGTGTTGGTTGAAAGGGCTTGAAGAAACGAGTTCGCAGGTTGTGTTCCTTCTCATGCCAGAGCCGCAGTTGTTTTTCTGTATAAGCCCTGACGGCCGCCTCTATCTGGCTTCTCTTAATTGAGTGGCGCAGCGTTAAATAGTAGTGCTGGCCCACCAATGAAAAAACCACCGCGGCTAGGTTTCCTTTGAAGGAGAGGCGTGGCATGAGCCTTTTCAAGTATGATTTTGGACGGGGAAGCAGAACGCCGATGGCTATTTCGATCCAAGCCGGTTGCGCACCCTGTCTCGGATGATACAAACCGGGCAGGTTGGTTCGTTGTTGTATATTTTTTAATCTGGAGTCTGTGATGGCTTCAACCAAGCGTACGCGTTCAATTCCTCTGGTATGCTCACGTGGAAGAGTCTCAAGCATCTTCTCGATTCTTAAATGGGTCTTCGCTGGAAGCTTAATACCGGAAATGTCTTCAATCTTTATCGCCATACGCAATCTTTACCTTGTTAGTTAGCGTCGTTTACAAAGGGTAGAGAATCTAAGAGGCGTTCACTGTAGTGGATTGACTTGGTGCGCGTCAAGGAAGGTAGAGAAGTCTTCTAATAGACCTCATGCAAACTAGATTTCCTGAGTCCGATAATATATATTATGTCCTCAAGGTCATTGAAATTCAAATCTTCAAGGTGCACAACTCAGGCTGAAACCTTGACACATATATTTACGACTGCTACAGTACGCGGTCTTTTGCTTCTGCCGACGTTAACTATCATGTCAAAGAAAAAGGAGTAAGTAGTTGAGTACTGAAGGAAGTTATCTCTTCACGTCAGAGTCAGTGACCGAAGGCCATCCTGATAAAATATCGGACCAAATCTCGGATGCCGTCTTAGACGCTGTGCTGGCTCAGGACGAAAAAGGACGTGTGGCCTGCGAAACCCTAGTGACAACGGGATTAGTGGTCATCGCGGGTGAAATCACAACCGACGCGCACGTTAATTTCTCTCAAGTGGCACGTGAAACCATTAGAGAGATTGGTTATACAAGGGCCAAATATGGATTCGACTGCGATACCTGTAGCGTGCTCTCCGCGGTGGGCACACAGTCGCCGGACATTGCCATGGGGGTTGACACAGGAGGCGCAGGCGATCAGGGATTAATGTTTGGCTTCGCCTGCAATGAGACTCCGGAATTGATGCCGCTGCCCATTCAACTGGCCCATCAACTCTCCAAACGCTTATCGGAGGTGCGCAAATCCAAAGAACTTCCCTACTTGCGTCCAGATGGTAAATCACAGGTGACGATTGAATACCGCGACGGAAGACCGTTCAGGGTTGACGCCGTAGTGATCTCCTCTCAGCATGACCCTGATGTCTCCAACGAGCAACTGCGCGATGAGGTGTCTGAGCACGTTATCAAAAAGACCATCTCCAACGAACTCTTAGACAAAGCGACGAAGTATCACATTAATCCTACGGGACGCTTTGTCACAGGTGGGCCACAGGGCGACGCTGGCCTGACGGGCCGTAAAATCATTGTCGATACATACGGGGGTTATGCGCCGCATGGAGGCGGGGCTTTCTCTGGAAAAGACCCTACCAAGGTGGATCGCTCGGCGGCATACGTCGCCAGATACGTCGCCAAGAATATCGTCGCCGCCGGTCTGGCGGATAAATGCATGGTGCAATTAGCTTATGCCATAGGAATTGCCGATCCTGTCTCCGTCTTGGTCGAGACGTATGGCACAGGGCGTTTAAGCGAGAATGAACTGGCAAAACTGATTCGCGACCATTTTCGTTTGACTCCCAGCGGCATTATCGAAGACCTGCGCCTGCGTCGCCCGATTTATAAGGAGACCGCTGCCTACGGTCATTTCGGGCGCGAGGGCGATGGTTTTACATGGGAAGCCACAGATAAAGCCGAAGCGCTCAGAGCCGCTGCGGGAATTTAATTTACCGAGGCAAGCCGCAAGTAGGCTTCTACAGTTCCTAAACAATCACATTAAAAGAGGACTTCTAAATGACTGCAGTACGTTCAATTGAGCATGATGTCAACGATCTCGCCCTAGCGCCCGGCGGTAAACGTCGAATCGAGTGGGCAGAGCGTGAGATGCCCGTTCTTCGCCTCATTCGAGAGCGATTTGCGCAGGAGCAGCCGCTTCAAGGCATCAGAATCGTCGCTTGCGCACACGTCACCACGGAGACGGCTAATCTCGTCAGGGCTTTAAAGGCTGGCGGGGCTGAGTCTGTTCTCATTGCCTCTAATCCGCTCTCAACGCAGGATGATGTCGCCGCCTCTCTGGTCTCGGATTGGGAGGTGCCCGTTTATGCTATCAAAGGGGAATCCACCGAGACCTACAACCGGCACGTTCGCACCGCTCTGGATTTCCAGCCGGAGATTATTATCGATGACGGATCGGACGTTGTCGCCACATTAATCAAGGAGCGCGCAGAACAATCACGCAACATCATCGGCTCAACAGAGGAAACGACGACGGGTATCGTCCGCCTGCGCGCAATGGAAGCCGGCGGAGTGCTCAACTTCCCTGCCATGGCCGTCAATAATGCACAGACAAAGCATTTTTTCGATAATCGCTATGGCACGGGCCAATCAACCTTGGACGGTATTATTCGCGCCACCAATATCCTGCTGGCCGGACGCACCTTGGTCGTTGTCGGTTATGGCTGGTGCGGTAAGGGCGTCGCCTTACGCGCGCGCGGTATGGGGGCGAACGTGATCGTCACGGAGATTGATGCCATCAAAGCCATTGAAGCCGTCATGGATGGTTTTCGTGTGATGCCGATTGCAGAGGCCGCGTCTTTGGGCGACATTTTCGTGACCGTGACAGGCAACCGGCACGTGATAGATGAGCAACATTTCGCTTCCATGAAGGACGGCGCGATTGTCTGTAATAGCGGCCACTTTGATTTGGAATTGAACTTGGTGGCATTAAAAGAGCTATCCGAGCTGGCGCAAACCCTCAGGCCTTTCGTAGAGGAATATAAAATCAGGAAGACAGGCCATAGAGTGATTGTCCTTGGCGAAGGACGTTTGATTAACCTGGCGGCGGCGGAAGGACATCCAGCCAGCGTGATGGATATGAGTTTCGCAAATCAAGCCCTTTCGGTTGAATATCTGGTCAAGAAAAAGGGCGAGTTGAAACCCGGCGTGCACATCCTGCCGCAGGAAGTGGATACTGAAATTGCCAGCCTGAAACTCAGGGCCCTAGGCATCTCCATAGATACGCTGACCGCCGAACAGTCTGAATATCTTACGAGTTGGGAAACCGGAACTTAAAAGTCTCTGCCAAGAAAGAGCACTTCCGTGGCTTGGGGATGAGAGAGGTGAGATATCATCCCCAAGCCCTTTTTGTGTCTGTGGCCTTTAGGTTCTGGCGCGGGAGATCAGGTAAGTGCCAGCCGCTAAGAAAATAATGGTCGGCGCCCAAGCGGCGACGGCAGGAGGTAAGAGATTATACATTCCTAGTTGCTGAAAACCGCCAATCGTCGCCCAGAAGACCAGTCCAATAGCAACGGCTGAAGCGAGCGCCGCAATAGCACTCCGCCGGCCAAAGGAAAGCGCCAAGGGGATGCCAATCAGCGTCATTACCAAAGCGCTAAACGGCTCGGCATATTTGCGTTGCAGGGCTACTACCAAAGGGGCTGTCTCACCGCCGCGCCCCTTGATTCTTTTTATGTAAGCGCTTAAATCGGCGGCGCTTAATTGAGAGGGCTTGTCAATGCCTGGCTTAAACACGTCCGGTGACGACACTTGGCTGACCTCAACCGCTTCGCTCGTCGCAGTACTGACCTGCTCTCCACGCAAACTGACTGATTCTGCCGTTGTGATTCTCATTCGATGAGGGGCCAGCCATTCCCCCGTTTCTCCTTTAATGATCTGCTCCAGATGGACTCCCTCGCCATCGAATTGGTAGATGGCTGGCTCCTTGAGCGCTCCGCCTTCTTCTTCGAAATCGTAGGCGTAGAGCCTTCCCGTATCAGTGGCGGCCAGCCATTGTCGCCCAAGGGTGGTCGTGGCGCGTGAGACCCCATTGCGTATCTGAGCGCGTAGTGCATCCTGCTTTTTATTTGTTTCAGGCATTAGTCGCTCTTGCACGAGCCACAAAGCTCCTCCAATCGCGGCGGCGAACAAAATCCCCGGCATCATTAGGCGATAGACACTCTGGCCGCACGCCCACCAGGCGACCACTTCACTACGCCTTGACATCAAGGCATATGATCCCAGCACGGCGATCAGCAAGCTGGCCGGAAGTAGTTGGACGACCACCAATGGCAGCAAAAGAAGCAGGTATCTGGCTACTAGCCCTGCCCCCGTCGCCGTTGCTGCGATAAAGCGCCATAGCTCAAAGAGAGTAAAGATTTGAAAAATGGCGATGAGGGACAAGAGCGCGGCGGCAAAACTCAGTGTCAACGAGCGCAAGACGCCGATGTCAAGCAAACTGGGAAAGCTCAGTAATCGTGTACCGGCGACTTTGGGATTTTTACTAATATTGGTTGGTAGATGTTCTGCTTGAATTTCATAGGGATTATCGGACCCATCGTTCCCTCTTAGCCACCGCCAACTCAAAAGCCGCCTGTGGTTAGTGAGCAACATCAGCACAGCGCCGATTAAAGACAGGATTGTTGCTAGCCAAGCGCCCACGACGGGCAGTAAAGTTCCGGCACGCGCCATTTGTTCGCCTCCGAGTGAGGCTAAGTAATAGACAATCATCAAAAGCAGCGACAGTATTACTCCGAGACCGCGCCCGCCTTTTCTGACGCGTAATCCGACCGCCGCTCCCAGTAAACTGAAGACCAAAGGCGTTAGGCTAAACGTCAGCCTTTTGTGCCAGAGAGTGAGGACTTCGCGCCTTTTCTGCCCCGTCTGCGTCGTCGCATAGTCGCCAAGCGCGCTCCAGTCCATCTCTTCCGGCTCCACTTGTTCTTGACGCAAACGTTCCAACAGGGCCTTGCGCCCTGTCTCCAACAAGACCCTCACCTGAGCCAAGCGTTCAGTGACATAAGAGGCTTGTTGATTGGCATTTTTAGCCGGAAGCGTAGTAATCACAGCATCGCTGAGCACCAACTCGGAGCGTTCGGCAGCCGTATCTATACGCCCGGAACGCGCCGTCACAAGCTGCGTCCCGCCATCTTTCACCTGCGAGTAGAGAAACACACGCCCCCAACGCCCCTGCTCTTTATCGCCATCTCGCACGTAAATCACGAAGCCGGGAATATCGGTCGTAAAGGAGCGCGGCTCGACCGGAGAATCCAGCTTATAGAGGGCTGCGCGCAGCGTCGCCTGCTTCCAGACGCGCGCGGATTGCGGGGCCACTTGGAGGTTTAAATACAGTGTGACGGCGGTTAAAGTGAGGCCCAGCGAGAGCACCGGCCAGAGCATATTCCAAGTTCCGACTCCAGCCGCGCGCATTGCCACCAACTCGCTATCGCCGCCGAGGCGGCTGAACCCTATCACGGTCCCTGCCAAAGTCGCCATGGGAATGGCGAAAATCAGCACGTTGGGCAACAAGGCTGCCAGCACATCCAACACCAGCGTCACAGGCACCCGTGTGGAGATCAGCAGTTCCGCGATTTTTGTGGCCTGCTGCGCGAACAGGATGGCCGCTAACAGTAGAGCCGAGAGCAATAAATAGGGCAAGATGGCGCCCAGTATGTACCTCTCGATTAGTCTTCCGCCATGCCGCATATAAACTTTCGCATCGCTGTCTGAAACCGTCTGGATGAAGCGTGTGCCTGCGACCTGCTAACGCCAGTCCGGCTTAACCGAAATTAGCCGACACGCGTGGACTACGCTCAAGGACGTGGCTAATCAGTTTCTGTGTCAACTGCGCCAGTTCCCCTCCAGAGGCCGCCGTGAGGCTGTGCGCGGCGCGCAAGTAATCGCCCGGCGCGAGCCTTTGAATTGCTTGTATTTGCGCGCGCGTCGTCCCCGCCAAAAACAGCCCCATTTCATGGCTACAGACCGTGCAGCGCAATTTAAATTCGGCGTTCAGGTAGCTGCCGTCTTCGTCAGCTATTTTTTTGCCGCATTCCGCGCAGCGGCGCAACTCCGGCAAAAATCCCGCTAATTTCAGCGTCCAAATCTCAAAATAACGCACCAGCGGGGCCAGTTCGGACTGTCCCTCGGGGACGGATTCCAGCGTCGCTCTGACCATTCTGAAGAGCTTTTCATTCGGCTCGTGCGGCGGGGCAAATTCCATGACCAACTCGCTCAGATAGGCCAGCGCCGCGACAGTCTCGGCTCTTTGCGCCAGCTTGAAATACGAGCGCTGTATATCCGTCTGCCGCAAAGTCACCAATTCGCGATTCTCTTTCTCAAAGTAGCTCAGGTGCAGCAGTGTGAAGGGTTCCAACCCGGCCCCAAAACGGCTCTTCAAACGTCTGGCTCCTTTAGCTACGGCGCGCACGACCCCAGCGCTACGCGTCAGGCAGACGACTATCTTGTCAGCCTCAGCTAATGGATAAACCCTTAAGACGATGGCTTCTGTTTCGACTAAACCCATTTTGAGAACGCTTTGTGACCGAATTACCGGAAAATTATCGGACGCCAACCAACAGCCCCGCCCTGCCGTTAGCCGAGCAGCTAAAAGGGGAAGAAGTATAAGAGCCAAGCCAGCGCCAAGCCGATGCCTACGAATTCGGCGAATATCTTGAGGCCGTAAATCATCCTCTCCCGCTGGCTATTGCGCGCCACCACCCCAAAGACAATTGCCACCAAAGCGGCGAAAAGAATCATCACCAACAAGTGCTTCAAGGCTTCCTCCCGACGGCTATATCGAAGGCGTCCAGCATTCCCAGATAATTCAATAAGCCAGCCACCAGCAAAAAGGTGTTCCCGTATTCAAAGGTCTCGTAATTGGCGTGCTCTACAAAACCTGTGCCCGTCACCCAGCAGACCAGATAAAAGATGCCTGTGCCCAAATTGGCAATCATCGGAGGCACCTGCAATAAGGCCGACCACCCGCCGCTCTGGTTTTCCCAAATCGGGAACAGATGACCGCCGAAGACCAAGCCCGTGACGAACATGGCTATCACCGCCCCGCCGATTAAAAGACCACGCCCC
>CAZEZJ010000214.1:0-8544 GCA_964516695.1 uncultured Blastocatellaceae bacterium | reverse complement strand
GAAAGCCGACCACCGTATCCGCGCCGACGTGGTCGTTTGTGCCTTCAAGAAACTCCGCCGGAGAGATGATGTTGAAATCCGCCTGCTTGTGATAGAGGCCCTCGCGTGTGTGCGGATTTTCAAACCACGCGACTTGCACGGCGGCCACCGGCATCGAGATTTCCCGGCCCGGAAGAAGCTGGCTGCCGTCTGCCGCAAAGGTCACGCGCTCATGGAGCGCTTCGACGGCCCACCGCCGCGCTTCCGCGTGGTTGCGCCAGCACTCTCTAAACGGGATGACCATCGAAGCCGAACGCTCCAACTCGTCGGACGGCAACGCACCCGGCGCAGGCTCTAGCCGCGTCTCAAAGCGAACATCAGCGGACGTTTTCGCCCCCAGCATCAAGAGGCGGCGCGCATACTCGCGCACGTCATCACGCCACACGCGGTCAAAGCTCGTGAAATCCTCACGCTTATCCTCAAGCGCCTTCGTTAACAGATTGCGGTACAACATGGGGACGAGTGATGAGCGATGAGCGATGAGTGATGAGTGAAAGCTGTTTTGCTTCCTACTCATCACTCATCACTTATCACTCATCACTATTTTTATCCTCTCCTCGCTCGTCCGAGTTGTTCGGATGAGGGGGTATAACGAGTGGTCTTGAGCTTGCCGTTATAGAAGGTGTAGAGGATGCCGTCTCTGAGGTTGCTGTAGATGACGGCACCCTGTCGTTCTTCGCGCTCGAAGCCGCGCTTGTCGGGCAGACCGAGCGATTCCGGCGTGTCGGTTGAATTGTCGTGTTGCAGGATGATTTGCAAGACGGTGCCTTCGACATCGCGCGCCAGTTTTTTGTTAGCGACGAAGCGGGCCGTGACGAAGGCGATGGTGACTGTGCCGCCCGCGACCTTGAATTGAAGTGTTCCTTCTTGTCCCGGCTGGTCTTTCAGTGGTCGCCCGAGCGCGCGTTCGACATCGGCGCGGCGCGACTTCAAAGGCTCGATGTTGTTCCAACTGGCAGCGGCAGCGGTTGACGCGAAAATTAAGAGAGCGGCGAAGGAGGCGGCGGCGATGGCCCACACGCGCCGCACGCGCGGGCGAAAGAAAATCTTTTTCATGGCGGAAATGCTACTGCATTTCAGTCTAAAGTCCAATGTTCAAAGTGAAGATGACGCGGCGCGGCTTTGAACCTTGGACTCAGAAGATTATTGCTCGGCGTAGGGCTTGACGCGTTCGACCGCCTGCTGAAAGTCCGCATCGTTTGGCGCAAGCTCCGCGCCTTTCTGGTAAGCCGTGAGCGCTTTGGCGTATTGCTTGGAAACTTCGTAGGCGTAGCCGAGTTCACGATAGATGTTGACATCATCGGGCGTTTGCGCGGCGGCGCGTTCGAGGGCGGCGGTGGCTTTCGGGAAATTCTTGGCGCGTGAATGTGCGACGCCGAGCCAATAGAGCACAACACCGCTCGCTTGCGGGCCAGCGGCCACGCGTTCCAGCGTTGTCGCCGCGCGCGCATACTGCTTAGCACCGATTAAAGCCTGACTAAGCAGCATCAGCGCCGCCGGGTCTGTCTTGAGGCGAGTCAGTCCTTCGCCAGCGCGCACCGCGTTGAGATAATCGGCATCCGCCTTCACAGGGTTCGCAGCGTTGGCAGCCGCGCGGCGCAAGTAAGCGGTCGCGAGCAGAGACCAAGCGGAGGGCGAGCGCGCATCGCTCAGGGTAGCGCGATTGAGCGCTGAGATGGCGGCATCGAGGTCGTTTCTCTCGTAGGCTATTTGGCCGAGAAAGTAGAGCGCGGCGGCGTCGCGCGGATTGTCTTTGACTAAGCTTGTGAAGGTGCGCTCGGCTTCCGCTTTGCGGTCTGTGCGATATTCAGCGAGGCCGCGATAGTAGATAAGCGCGGCGTCGGGCTTCGCGCCCTTGCGCGTCGTGGCGGCGTTGAGCAAGGGCAGGGCAAGGTCAAACTTTTCGTTTTGGATGTAAGCCTGCGCCAGCATGTCAACGGTGTAAGGGTCTTCTTTGCCGGCGGTGCGCTGCAAATCGAGCGCCCGCTGAAGGTCTGCCGCAGCCTCCGCATACTGCTTCAGATTCATCTCCGCAAAGCCCGCGATTTTCCACGTTTCGGAATCGTTGGGGTAGCTGGCGGCGAGTTGCTTGGCTTCCCGCGCGGCGGCGGCATACTGTTTCTGCTGTAACAACGAGAAAGCGTGCGACGTGTCGGCCACGTCACCTGAACCGGCGCGCGGCCTGTTAGTGCTGGCAACGACGGGCGTGGAATCAACTGGCCTTGACGGTTGCGCTGGCCGCTCGTTTTCGACGGTTGCGCCGGGCGCAGGCTGCGGATTGACGCGGCGCGGCCTCGTTGAGCCTGACTGCGCGAAGGCTGTGCTATGGAAAATTAAGAGCGCGCTCGCCAGCGCAATGACAAACGATAGGTATTTACTCTTCATTCGTTCTAACTTCTTTCAGGTTCAAACGACCTTGCCTTATAGTCCAGCCTACGCCGAAGGGCAGCGCAGTGACAAGCTTGCGATGCGAGGTTCGTCGTTTAGGTTCGCTTTCCTGAAAGAGACAAGGATAACCGAGGCGGCGGGAGGCTTTCGGCCCCCGCCGGAGGAGAGATGTATTTGATTGTGGGCGCGAAACTTTACGCCGGCTAAACTAACTCGCTCCTGATAATTTAATCTTGGTCGTCGTAGTAATAAACCTTGCCGCCTTCACCGACGCCATAGACGACGCCGTCTCCGCCGGCGGCGATGTTTATCAGATTGCCCGGAACCTTCTTCCAGCCGGACGCGCCGTTGTTGAAGACAAACTGATAAACTTCAGTGTCATCGTTAATGCCCCAAATGCGCGAGACATCTCCGACGGAAATCTGCGTCAGCAGCGCTCCGGCATCGGGAGTCCAGTTATTTCCTCCCGCGTACTTGAAGACTTTGTTAACGCTATTGACGCCGTAGACCGTCCCGTCTCCGGCGACCGAAATCCACTTCAGACTCCCGCTAACCGGCTGCCAACTGGTAATCTTGCCCGTGCCGTCAACGACCGCTCTGTAAATTTTATTGTTCGTATCAACACCCCAGATGTCCGAAACCGTGCCGACGGAAATCTGCGCGAGAGTGCCGATGGCGGTTGTCCACGGCAGCATAATCTGCTTTTTGGTAGTAGGGTCTACGGGGCCGCCGGAACCGCCTCCGCTCGAAGTGGTGTAGATGCGGCCCTGGTCGTCTACGGCGTAGACCGTGCCGTCTATCCCGACCGAGATGTTGCTGAGCGCGACGCCGGGAGCGGGGTCTGGAGCCTGCGCCCATTGGTAGATGAGTTTATTGGTGGTCGGGTCCAGGGTTGTGCGATAGCGCCAGGCATTGCCGTCGGCATCAACGCCCCAGATGTAAGCTCCGCTGCTGGCGGAGATTTGCGTGAGTGTTTGTCCTGCTGCTAACTGCCACGGGTTTTTGCTCATCTGTCAATTCCTCCTTCGATGGAAGCGCGCCGGCAGCTTAAAGCTTTTAACTTCAAGTCTGCCCGCCGCTCTCTGCGGCCAAGCTTTTCCTCGGCCCTTCTGCCGATACAACTCACAAAGGCCAGGCTTAGGGGACGACTAAAACGTTTTGCATCATGCCGCGGTCTTCGTGGCCGAGGATGTGGCAGTGCAAGACGAACTTGCCTGTAAACCCGATGAAGCGCTGGCGAATCGTGATGGAACCCATGGTCGTGCTGCCAGCCTTTTGAATCGGAATCGGGAACACGTCAAACCAGACCCACGGCGCTTCCAGATTCTTATCCATCACCTTCGTCAACTGAAAAGGATTAACGTGGATGTGAAACGGATGCGGGGTGCCGCTGGTGTTGCCAATCACCCATTGTTCGGGCTGCCGCAAACTCACGCGATGGTCTATGAAACCGGGGTTGAAGAGCCTGTTATCAATAAAGACCTTCGAGCCGGCATCGTTAACCGTATTGGGAGCGCCCGGATTCATCTGGAAAGTCAGCTTGTCTTTCTTCGTCGGCTCAGGGTCAATATCGCGCAGGTAGTCGGGCAGGTTCGGCAGCGTGATGTTCTGCAAACAGTCGTCAACGTCCTTGCAGATTGCGCCTCCGGTTTTATTATCCGTGACTTCAACCAACAATAGGTTATTGACATCTGCGTCTGCCGCCAGTTGCGCGTCGCGGACGCTGCCCGGAATGGGAGAAATCTGCCCGACCGGAGTGTAGTCGAGGATATAAATCCCCTTATCTTTAGGAGCCACGACCAGCAAATCAACACGCGTGCCGGGAGCGATGGTGTAGACAGCATTCTTCTCAATCTGCTCGGCGGTCGTCCCGCTCGGAAACGGCGGGAAAGGATTTTTACCGTCGTTTCTCAACAGCGACAAATCGAGCACCGTATTCGGGGAGATGAGATTCAAGGGCTGCTTGGCGTAGTTCTTGGGATGAAAGGGCACGCCGTCTTGAGCGATTTGGCGCGAGCGCATTTTGGTCGTGTTGAATTGGAGCGCTTGAAAGCCTCCGAGTTGTTGCAGCGCGCCGACGAAGCGCCAACGCTGTATCTCGCCGGGCTGCATCCTGATGATGGGCTGGCGCTGGCCGTTGACCCAAAACTGGCCGCCGAAACCGCCCGGCACTTTGTTGAGGAAGTTAACCTCCGACCTGAGTTGCTGAATGACGAGAACCTTCTGCTCCGGCTCAACGTCGGGCTGCTTCGTCACCTTGGCAATCGCCTCGTTGAGTTCGCCATCATAAGGGCCTTCGACGAGTAAGGCTCCCGACATTCCGTTCATCACCTGAAGAGCGGTCGCCCCATGCTTGTGCGGGTGATACCAATGCGTGCCGATGGCTTGAATGTCAGGGATGGGGTCAAGGCTCGTCTGGTAGCAACCGTCGGCTTCATTGCCATCCTTAATGCAAATTTTCGGCGGATTCTTCGGGTCTTTGGCCGGGAAGAGTTCAAGAAAGATATTATCCTGCGGGGGCCTAGGCGAAACCCTCAAGCCGTGGAAATGCATGTTGGTGACATTATTGCCATGAAAGCAGTTTGGATAGGCGTCAAAGTTGCGCGGCGCTGCTCCCGGGTCATCGCAGTTGTGGCTGCGTGCGCCTCTGGGGTCGAGCGCGTTATAGAGCGAGAGGTCCATGCCCTGCCCGGGTTTGAGATGGAAGGTGGGGCCGGGAATGACCCAGTTGATATTCTCATCTTTGCTGAGATACACGGGGTCGTTCCACTTCGCGGGGTCTTTCGGATACCCGTAGGTGCGAAGGTTCGACGTGAAGACCTGAGCGGTCTTCGTCACCATGATAGGATTTCCGTCCTTATCCACCAAGCCTTTTCCATCCGTACCCGTCTGTTGTATTCGATACGAACAGACCGGCGGCACATCAAACGTGGGCCTCGTGCCCGCCACGGGGACGGGAGTTCCCTTCGTCTTATCCTGCACGAGCCAGTTCCACGTCTTCATTCTGATAACGAGGGCCGATTTGATTCTGGCGTCAGTCGGCGTGATGTTAGGCGGCTGCTCCAGCGGCTTTGAAACGCAGGGAGGCGGCGTCTGTCCCGCAGCGACGGCGAAGCAGAACAGAATAAGCATCAGCGCAACAGTCAGGCTCGTGCCCGCAAAGCGACGGCGCGGGCTGTTCATTTGGAAATTGACCTCGTTTTCCGGGGCCATTATGTGCGACTTCCGACTCGTACCGAATTCTTCCTTCATCGCAATCTCCTCTGAGGTAAGTTCTACTGGCCGGGCTGAGCGTTAATTAACGGCCCAATTTTGCTGTCGATGCCCAAAAGCCTGAGAGAGATTTATTTAAGACGCGCGGCACATCCGAAACAAGACGAGTTTGCTGAATAGACGCGGCGACGCTCAGGCTGATGTTCGCTAACAACAAGGCAGGCGCAAGATGCAGATGAACCGCTTTCGATTCGTCTCGGCCTTCAAAGACTGCTCGCAAGGCGTCTGCTGTCTTGTTCCCTGCGCTCCGATGTGCCAGCCCCGGCTCGACTTTTTTTCCGTCCTTCGCCTGTAGAAATCATGTCGCTACAGGGAGGATTGAAATCTTATTCTGGTGCTTGATTCGCAAAATTACATTTGAAGAAGAGCAACAATCGCGAGGTCTATAGATTGACCGTCAAAACCCCTTCGGAGTCAGCTTTTCATTTTTGCCGTCAGGTGGTCGCAATCAATTCGTGTGGAAACAGACCCGTTGATTGAGCGGTAGACTACACCCCGTGAATCAGAAAAGCAATAATTATTTGAACTACTGTTAAAAGCTTACGTGAGAGTTGGTTTCGGACCAGTCGCACGTGCGCTTTCCGCTCGTCGGAGCGTTGATGAAGCGCCTATAATCGGTGGCCGTAGGAAATGCAAGGAGCGGTATGAAGAGAATCCTCGTCGTCAGTCCGACGCAAAGAGAGTACAGAGACTTGCCCCTTGTAGCCGAGCGGCTCGGCTACCAACTCATCTTTGAAGAATGCGGCGGAGACTACTTTGACAACCCGCTCACGCAAACAGAATCGCCCGGCGCACGCCCACTGGACATTCTTTCCTTAATCGAAGACCTGATTAATCGTTACAAAGATGCGGGGCTGGCGGGTGTCACGTCGGCGGTCGGCTATCCGGGGATGTCCGTTTCCAGTTTGGTCGCTGAACGGCTGGGCTTGCCAGGCCCCGCCATTAAATGCGTGCTGCTTTGCGAGCACAAGTATTATTCCAGAATCGCGCAGCAAGCTATGGTTCCCGAGGTAACTCCGTCATTCGAACTGCTTGACGCAAGCGCCCTCAATCGCTCACACGAGCGCACGCAGTTTCCGCTCTTTGTGAAGCCGGTGAAAGCGAATTTTTCGATTAACGCCAACCGCGTCTCGACCGTTGAAGAATTGCGGGAGACCTTGCGCACGTGCTCTCTGCCCGAGCGCTTCATCAAGCCGCTCAACGACCTGCTGAAAGCTTATACTGACTTTCAGCACGATGCCTCTCATCTCGTCGCTGAGTCTTTGCTGGAAGGCGTACAGGTCTCGCTGGAAGGCTACGTGTTTCGCGGCACGGTTCACGTGATGGGAATCGTTGACGCGTTGATGTATCCGGGCACAATCTCTTTCGAGCGCTTCGTCTATCCCTCCCGCCTGAGCAATGAGGTGCAACGCAGGATCACGCGCATCGCGGAAAAATTTATCAACGGCATCGGTTATGATAATGCTCTCTTCAACATCGAATTGATGTACAATCCGGCGACCGACCGCGTTGACATCATCGAGGTCAACCCGAAAATAGCCTCGCAGTTTACAGACCTCTTTGAAAAGGTGGACGGGACAAGCAGCTACTCTCCGCTCCTACAGATAGCAGCCGGAGATGAACCCGTTTTTTTACGACGACAGGGCCGCTTCAAACTGGCGGCCAGTTGCGTTCTGCGCACCTTTGAAAACCAGAGAGTGATAAGCGTTCCGTCGCAACTAGAACTCGGTAAACTAACTGAGAGATTCCCCGATGCCCGCGTCGAGATTTGCGCTTCGCCAGGGAAACTCCTCTCTGATGAGATGCAAGATGGCAAAAGCTATCGCTACGGCTTGATCAACATCGGCGCTGATTCCGAAGCAGACCTCGCGGCCAAGCTTGAGCTTTGCCGCAGCCTTTTAAATTTTCAATTCGCACCCGTTTGAGCACAACTCGCAAACGGAGCGCAAAGGCCGTCAACGATTAACTACACAGGCGCGCCGCAGACGCTTGAACGCAGTAAACGCATGAGCTAACAAGAGCCTGCTCTGCATTGCGCGTCGCGGCGTTCCGGCATAGTCGTTTCCGGCCACCCCTCGCAAGTTAGCTCTGAGTTTTTCCGCTAAAGAACTTTCTTAACCCTTGTGTGCGCTGATTCGATGAAGAGAAAAGTTCTTCTCACCATCAATCCGCTGATTACTGACGGCAGACGCTTTTCGACGTTGCGGCGGCTAGTCCGCTGGCTTAATAGCAACTGCGACCTGCTGCTTATTCCCGTCAGCGGCTACGATTTCAAACGCGGCACAGTGGCCGCCTACAGGGTGACGCGCACCAACGTAGTTGAGAAGGTTGGTGTGATTCAGCCGCGCGCTGATTTATGGATAGTCTATAGCGACGGATTTTATCTGAATCAACACACGCTCGGCTTCAAGCTCCGGCGCGACTATTTCAAAGCCCAGCTTGCCTTTCATCAAGAGCATTTGAGCAAGGGGCGCGTGGGCCTGCTCGTCAATGCGCCCGAGGCGGAAGCGAGAACACTCAAAAGCTGGCTCGCCACCCTCGACTTCGAAGAGTTTTGCCTGATTCCGACCTACGCTTTTTCCTGCATCGCGGAGGTTTTTGATTTTCAACGTGCGTCGGGAAAGATAGTCGCCAAGCTCAACTGGGGCGGCGGCGGCCAAGGCATCGAGCGCTTCAGCAGCGAGAGCGAAGTGCGTCAATTTCAAAGCAAGCTCGCAAACTTTACCGACAGGGATTTGAGCGACTATTGCTTTCAGCCCTTTGTGCGCGGCGACGAAAAGCGGTTCTGGTTCGCGGGCGGGCGCTGCTTAGCGGCGCGAATTATTCATGGACGCGAGACGCCTT
>CAZEZJ010000213.1:0-8620 GCA_964516695.1 uncultured Blastocatellaceae bacterium | reverse complement strand
CGTTATGCGGTCGCCGCGCTCGATTTTGAACTGGCTGCGATTGAGCGGCGCGATAAACTCTTCCTCGCTTTGGCCCGCGCCTTTGCGCGTGACGGCGAAGATGTCAACTCCGAGCGCGTCGGCTTCGAGAAACTTGGTGACGGCTTCGAGTTGTTGCGGCCAGTTGTAGAAGAAAGGAATCGCTGTGTTGGCCGCCGCCCAGCGGTGTGTGCGCAGTTGGCCCTCTTTCGCCGCCACGTCGAAGAGCGGCGCGGGTTCTTTCTTCATGTGGCAGGTGTTGCAGGTCTCTTTGTCGCGCGTGTAGAAGGGATGCGGCGATTCCTTCGAGAAGGAAGACATCTGCAATTCATCGGCAACGGAAAAAGCGCGCAGGAATTTGTAGTCGTTCAATTCCTTCGGCACTTGCGACTTATGACAGCCCGAACAAAACTCAGGCTCTTTCAAGAGCGGCCTCATCATCGCGCGGCGATGCGAGGGCACGTCGTCTAAAATCTGCTGGTTGCTGACGTTTTCGAGCAGGCGCGTGCCGTCCTCTTTGACGAGCAGCGCGGGTTCTGCCATGACGTAGCCGCCGATACCACGGCCCGTCGCAGTTTCTATCGAATGGCAGGAGATGCAGGAGATGCCTTCTTCATCGAAGGGCCGCTTGACCTTGGAATTCTTCGTGAGCGCGCCGGAAAAGAGCGCCGCCGGATTATGGCAAGCCTCGCAGTGGCGCGTGAATTCGATGCCGCGCTGCGAGATGAGGTCTTTGACGTTCTTCTGGTAGAAGGGTTCGCGGAAAGAGTTGCGGTGAGCCGATTGCAGCCATTGCTCGTGCGAGTCTGTGTGACACTCGGCGCAGCGAGCGGAAGCGATAAACTTTGAGCCGGGGATAAACTTGCCCGTCGTCGTCATCGCGTTGCTCGGCGCAAAGGGGTTCGACCCAAACTTGAAATCATAATCCTTCGAGATTTCCTCGTTGTATTTCAAGTCGGCCGCGGCGCTCTCTTTATTACTACTGATGCGGCTGTCGCGATTCTTCTTCACATCATTACTGCCCGCCGTCGCGGCGCTCTGCACCAGAAAGGCGACGGCCATGATTGTGAAGACGAGCAGCGCGAGCCGCATCATAAAGTCGCGCCGATTGCGCGCCCACGGCGCATGAGCCGCGTTAATTTTCAGGGGTGTCTTACTCATCGCGTTCTTCCAATTCAAAACCGAATTCCGTAAAACTTCAGTGACGTAAAGAAAACTATCAAAGCTTGAACGCTGCTGGCGATTGACGTGAAAGGCAAGCTCTTCATAGCTCATCCTTCATCGTTCCTACTTCATCATTTCACCGCTACGGTTGGCCCAACATCTGCTGCGTGCGCAGCCGCTCATCAAAGTTGCGTTCCTGCTTGACCTGCTTCTCAAGGGCTTCGAGGCGCTTGAACTCGGCTAGTTCGACCTGCGCTTTTTCCGGCTGCTTGAGCCGCGAGTAGGCTAGGAAAAGCTGGTAGTGCGCCTGGGTGTGCGTCGGGTTCTTTTCGATAACGCGGCTCAGGCGCGCGGCTGCTTCCTCGTATTCGCGACGCTTGAGGGCGAGGCGCGCGTAATCGTAGAGCACGGGCACGTTGGCGGGGTCGAGCGCGAGCGCACGCTTGAGCGGCGCTTCCGCATCTTCGAGGCGTCCCTGCTCGATGGCGACGTAGCCGAGGCTTGCCAGCGCGTCAATATTATCAGGCCGCTTCAACAAAAACTTTTCAATGAGTTCGCGCGCGCGGTCGAAATTTCCCGCCGCGCGATGAGCATAGCCGCGCAGGTAATCAATATTTTCGATGTTGGGGTCAAGGCTGGCGGCCAAATCGAAATCGGCGGCGGCGGCTGTCCATTCGTTCTTGCGAAAGTTGGCGTTGCCGCGTGCCAGCACGTAGGCCGGTTGCTTCGGGTCAAGCTGTATCGCGCGGCTATACTCTTTAATCGCGCCTTCCCAGAAAGCAACATTGAAATACTCGCGCCCGAGCATGTAATGATAAGTAGCGTTGCGCTCATCGCGCTCGATGGCGTGCTTGAATTCTTCGACGGCGTTGGCGTGGTCTTTGCGGGCGCTGGCTATCAATCCGAGGCGCATGTGTGTTTCCGCCGGAACGGGATTGATGTCCGCGGCTTCGGCCAGATAACGCGCGGCCTCGTCGTTGCGGTCAAGGTTGTAGAAGACGACGCCTAGATTATAGAGCACTTCGAAAGTGTGCGGTTGAGCTTCGTTGACGCGACCGAAGAGACGCGCCGCTCGTTCATACTGTTTGTTTTGGGCCAACACGCTCGCCAGCGTGAACAGCCCGCGCACGTCTGAGCCGACAGTGCGTTCAACCATGTCGGCGGCGGCTGTGGCTTCCCGTTCGCGGTTGGCGCGAAACGCGACGTTGAGAAAAGCAAGCGCCAGTTGGGGGTCGTCAGGTGTTGAGGCGCGGGCGCGCGCGAAATGCTCGGCGGCTTTCGCAAACTCTCCGGCATCACCATAGAGCGCGCCGAGATTGTAATGAGCTTGCACGTGCGACGGGTCAATTTTTAAGACGCGCTCGAATTCCGCAATCGCCTGTTGGGTCTGGCCACGCTCGGCCATCATGCGGCCCAAGTTGTTGCGCGCGCTGACAAAGTTTGGGTCCAGACCGATGGCTGTGTTGAAGGCAACGAAGGATTCGTCTGTGCGCCGCTGGCGGTCGAGGACGACGCCGAGAAGATTATACGCGACCGCCGAACGCGGCGCAGCCGCCACCGCCGCACGAGCAGCACGCTCTGCCTCCGCCAGATTATTCTGCTGCATAGCCGCAATGGCAGCGTCAAGAGACGCTCGCGCCGCAGCGCTCAATTCACCGCCAGCGCCAGCCGCACGCTGCACCACACCGCTTGAACTTCGCGCCGTCGTGCGCTGGGCCAAGACCGGAAAGCAGAACGAAAGTAAACAGGCGAAAGTAAAAAGGCGAAAGAAGAAATGTTCGCAGCCCACAGTCCACAGGCCAGGGTCAAGACAGCGCTCCTGACTTTGGGCCGTGGACTTCAAACTGTGAACTTGCTTGGTCTTCACTGTTGCCTTTTACCTTTTCGACTTGTCCCTTATTTTGTGCGCGAGCGAAACTCCGCGTTGAGGCGTTCGACCGTGGCGAATTCTGTGGCGGCTTCGTCAAGGCGTCCGGCGCGGCGAAGTGCTAGGCCGAGTTGATAATGCGCGTCAGGACGATTTGGCGCGAGCCGGACGGAGCGCTGCAAAGCTTCAATCGCTTCGTTGAAACGACTGGCGAGAGCGAGCGCGCGGCCCAAGGATAAATGCGCTTCAAAGATTTTCGGGTCGAGAGCAACGGCACGCACGAGAGCGGCGATGGCCTCGTCCGTTTTTCCTTGCTTGACGAGCAGCGCGCCCAAGCCCACTTGCCCGATGGCGGATTGCGGGTCGAGCCTTGCGAGTTCTTGATATTCGACGAGCGCCGCTTCCGCTTCGCCCGCGGCTTCCAAAGTTGTGCCGAGAAAGAAGCGTGCTTCGGCGTGGCGCGGATTAAGAATTGTGGCCGCGCGTAAGGCTTTGGCGGCGGCCTGATAATCGCGCAAGGCATACTGCACGCGTCCCAGATAAAATTGCGCGTCAAAGCTTGCGGGGTCGAGCGCCGCCGCTTGCGAAAGCGATTCAACAGCTTCCTGATACGCAGTGCCGCCGCGCGAAGCGAGGATGATGCCGAGCAGCGTGTGGGCCGCGCTCGTCGCGGCATCGAGACGCAGCGCGCGGCGCGCCTCGCGTTCGGCTTCCACGGCGCGTCCCGAATTGTAGAGCGAGAGCGCGTGGAAATACGCGACTTCGACCGCATCGGGCTGGCGCTTCACCAGCTCGCTAAAGGTCTCGACGGCCTCGCTCCAACGCGATAGCTTGATGAAGGCGAGGCCCAAGTCGTGCCACGCGCCGTAGAGCGTCGGGTCTTGACGGATGGCTTCGCGAAAGCCGCTGATGGCCGCGCTTAAGTCTCCACGGTCGGAGGCGAGCAGCGCGTCAATATACGTCACGCGCGGGTCTGTGGGCCGGGCATCTTCGAGCAGTTTCAACTGCGCGAAGGCTTGCGCGTTATCACCGAGCGCGCGGTAAGCGGTCAACAAATCGAAGCGAATCTCGCTGCGGCGCGGGTCTAGTTCGAGCGCGCGGCGCAGGTGCGTGGCCGACTCTGATAGTTGTTGCTTATTGCCGTTGGCGGTGAAGAGCAGGAAGCGTCCGAGTTGGTAATGGGCCGTAAAGTTTTTGGCGTCGAGCTTCAAGGCGGCGCGCTCCGCTTCGATGGCTTCACGATGGCGGCCAATCTTCCAGAGCGTGTAGCCCAAGCCCGCTTGATACTCGGCGCTCGCAGGCTTGAGCGCGACGGCGCGGCGCAAATCTTCGTAGGCTTCTTTGTAATTGCCGAGATTCATCCGCGCATAGGCGCGCGCGTTTAAGGCTTCCGCGTCGTTGTGATTGGCAGCGAGCTTCGTGGTCGCGTCGCGTTCGGTGCGTTCGGCGCGCACTTCCGGCCGGCTGAAACGCTCGACGTGCGAACGCGCGGGAGCAGGAGTCGCGGCGGGCGCGGGCGTCTGCGCGCAGACGCTCGCGGCGCAACTCAGGCAGATAAAGATGAGATGGGACGCGCGCTGTAGTCTCATAAATCGAGAGCCGTGGAAAATCACCGAACCGAAAGGCGGATGGATTCTAACAAAAAAGCGGCGTGCGCGCACATGCCGCCCGGAGAGCTGCCAATGAGCAAACCCGGCAGCGATCATCAACCGCTTGAGTCGCTACCGGGTTTTCCGTTGTTCGAGCACGAATCCTGCTTAAACTTTGCGGATTCGCTTCACGCTACAGCCGCTTAGAAGAGAAGCTTCAAGCGGTATTGAATAACACGCGCGGGCAGCGCCGCATCGAAGCGACCGAAGCCGCCCGCGTCTCTGAAGTTGTTATTCGGAATGGTGTAGCTGGCCTGATTGAAGACGTTGAAGAATTCGAGGCCCAACTGCATCTTCAAGGTCTCCGTCAAAGTCGTGTTTTTGAAGAACGAGAAATCCGTGCGGATGAAGCCGGGACCGCGAAAGGCGTTGCGCTCCTGAAGGCCGAAACGGATTTGCCGCCCGGCAGCGTTGACCACGCAGTTAGGGCCGGGACAGGGGCCGGTTGGGCCAGCGAAAGCGGCGCGATTGAGAAAGCGTCCTTCCGTCCCGTTAGTGCCGGAGAACGGGTCGCCGATGATGTTGGCGCGGATACTCTGGTTGTCGCCGTCAACCACCGAGAACGGGAAGCCGGAGCGGCCCGAGACGATGATGTTCATCTGGATGCCGCCGAGCAGCTTGTCCGCGATGGCGCTCGAATTAAAGTAGCGCTCTCCTTTGCCGAAGGGAAGGTCAATGATGGCGTCTGCCGAGAGCAGGTGCGGAACGTCGAGCGACGAGACGCCGTATTCGGCCTCCAAGTCAAACGGGTTCTGCGGGCCGCCGCGACTGCCGCGCCCCTCGCCCAGACCGTTGAAGACGCCCGTTGAATCGTCGCGGTTGCGGCTGTAGGTGTAAGAAATTTGTCCCTGCACATTTCTGGAGAGACGTTTCTGAAGCTGCATCTGCAAGGCGTCGTAATTGGCGCGCGCGGTGTTTTCGTAAAGCTGTGCGGTGAGAAACGCTCCGCCTAGATTACGCGCTTCCGCCGTGCCGCCAGCGCCGATGTCGCGCGTGCGCAGCAGATTTCTCGCGCGCGTGCCGACGTAGCCGATGTCAAACGAATAGTCTCTGGCGAATTGATACTGGAACGTGATGTTGAACTGGTGAACCAGCGATGTCTTCTGCTGCGGCTCTTGCCGGAAGACGACGACCGAAGGCTGCCCTGTCGTCGGGTCAATCAGCACGTTCGGGTCAACGATGGGCACGGTCGGAGGGCCGGTTTGCAAGCTGGTCAAGTTGCGCAGCCCGTTGCTGAAGGGGTCGAAGGTGACGCTGTTGGTGAACGGCGGATTCTGGACGAGCGGCGGGCGGTCCGTCGCATCCAGCGTGTAAAGCAGTCCGTAGCCGCCGCGCAGGACCATGTTCTTCTCCGCGCCGATGGCGTAGGCGAAGCCGAGGCGCGGCCCGAAGTTGTTTTTGTCGGTCTGAATCAGGCGGTCGTCGCTGCCCGCAGCGAGTTGAATCGTGCGCGTGACGGGGTCGTAGTTGCCGAGGCGTCCGTCTTCCTCTGTGGCCGACGGGAAGATGTCATAGCGCAACCCTAGATTGAGCGTCAGGCGTTCGGTGGCCTTCCAATCATCTTGCACGAAGAAGCCGTATTCCTGAGAGCGCAGATTGAAAGCGCCGCCGGGAACAGAGCCGCGAAAAGCCTGTGTCGAGGGAAGACCGAGCAGGATGTTAAAGGAAGCGTTGCCGGTTCCGCCGTAAGGAATGCCGTTCGGGTCAACATAGCAATTGCCGCCGACCGTGGACTCCGGCGGGCAGATTTGGCCGGGAAGAATGGCGCGCGATTCGGGCGTGGCGTCGCCGTAAGCCAGGTTGCCTTTGAGGCCGCCGGTGCGCCCGCCGTCAATCGTGTTCAGATAGCGCAGGCGTGTTTCAAAGCCCGTCTTGAAAGTGTGACGGCCTTTGATGATGGTCAAGGTGTCTGCAAAGTATGGGTTCTTGCTGAAGACGATGAAGGGGCCGCCGTCGCCCGCAAACTCGACGCCGCCCGTGCCGAAGCCGCCCGTCAGAATAGAGCCTGACTGCTCAAAGGTTCCGTTGTTGGAATTAGGAATACCGACATCCTCGGAGAAGGTCTCGGAGAGGCCGCAGGCTCCGCCCGTGCCGCAGTTGAGAATGCCGAGGTCAATCTTGGTATAGCCGAAGCGAAACTCGTTGAGCGTCGTCGGGCTGAAAGTATGCGTATCGGAGATGAC
This sequence comes from uncultured Blastocatellaceae bacterium, assembly GCA_964516695.1. GTDB lineage: Bacteria > Acidobacteriota > Blastocatellia > Pyrinomonadales > Pyrinomonadaceae > DASVTR01. Next base: position 1,739 of record CAZEZJ010000213.1, on the reverse strand, counting down.
AATCTGGCGCGTGTTGTTGAGTTCCTCGCCGTTGCCGAAGCCCGCGGGCACGACATCGAAGAAAGAGTCGCGCAGGTTTTTGTTGTTCTGGCGGCTGTAGCGGCCTGAGAGAGAGTTATTGCTGGTCAGGCGATGGTCAATCTTAATATCGAAGTTGTCAATCTTCTCGCTGACTGCGCGCTGGCCGAAGAAGTTGCGAACGGAGCTATCGTTGGTGTTAAAGACGTTGGCCGTCGGCAGCGGATAGGCGTTGAAGAATTGTTGCGCCACCGGACTAATCAGCCCACCCGGAACGCTCGTTCCCAAAAACCTCCTGCCGGTTCGCGGGTTGCACACAGGCCCGTCATCAGGGTCAACAACGCCCGTCACGGGGTCAACTCCGGTAATGCCGTTGCCGTTACAATTGCGGGCGACGGTGAATTCGCTGAAATTACCGCTGCGCACATTCTGCGACGGGACGGTGGTTCTAATCTCTGTGGGCAGATTATTGCGCGCACCCAAATAATCGAAGAAGAAGAAGGTGCGGTCTTTAATGACGGGGCCGCCGATGGTTCCGCCGAATTCGTGAATCTGCTGGACGGCCTTCTTCTGCACGTTGGCATCGCCGCGCGAAAGCTGCTCGGCGCGCTGGCGCTTGAGATAGGGATGATAGGCGTTGAGCGCGGAGTTTTGCCCGTAGTAATAGAGCGAGCCGTGAAAATCGTTGGTTCCCGAACGGAACGTTGTGTTGATGACCGCGCCCGCCGCGCGCCCGATTTCAGCCGGAGGCACGCTCGTCGTGACGCGAAACTCTGCGATGGCGTCTGGATTAACGAAGACGCCGATAGTACCAAACTGCGGCTCGTTGTTGTCCACGCCATCGACGGAGAAGTTGTTGGTCGTCGGGCGCTGCCCGTTGGCGGAAAGCACCGCGCCGCCCGAGCGCGCGAAGCGCGCAGATTCGGTTGAGCCGACGGGGTTGCCGCCGCCCGGCCCCTGCCCGCCCGCGTTCGGGTCGCCGTTATTGTTTGCGCGAGCGTCGGAGAGCGTGCCGATGGAGACGCGCGAGACGCCGGGCGTCAAGGTAGCAAGCTGCGTGAAGTTGCGGCCCGAAAGCGGCAACTCCGTCACCTCGCGGCCCGTGACGACGCTGCCTCTATCGCTCGACTCAGTTTGCACCAGCGGGGCGTCAGCCGTAATCGTCACTTCCGCGCCGACACCTGCCGGAGGCAGCACGATGTCCAGGCCCTGGCGCGCGCCCGTCTGAAGCGTGACGCTTTCGTTGGTCACCTTCTGGAAGTTTGGCGCGGTCGTCGTCACACGGTAGAGGCCGGGGTCGAGCAGCGGAACTTCGTAGCTCCCGCTTTCACTCGTCGTGACGGTGCGCTCGGCGTTCGTCTCGATGTTGACGACCATGACGGTAGCGCCCGCGACGGTGCCGCCGTTCTGGTCGGTGACTGTGCCTGTCAGCGTTGCTTTGTTGGATTGCGCGAAGGCCGGAAGGGCGAAAGCGGCGAGCAATAAAACCAGTGCGCCGACTTGCGGGAGAAAGCGTGTAGCTCTCCTCTGTGTCGTCATGGCTGGACTCCGTGTGCCTACAGAAACTGGGTTTGCGCTCTTCTGCCCGGAACAGCTAAGGGGAGAGCATTAAATTGTTTTGAGCTGGAAAAAGGACGCAGCCAAAAACGCACTTGGATGGCGTTTTGGCTCGAATCTATCTTAGTTTCTGAAACTCAGAACCGCTGCTTGACAGTTTGTTG
>CAZEZJ010000212.1:0-8640 GCA_964516695.1 uncultured Blastocatellaceae bacterium | reverse complement strand
CAAATCGCGTCACGTAGTAAAGATTGAAATCCTGCAACTCGTAAGGGCCGATTTTCTCTTCGGTGCTCTGCGAGGGCTTCTCCTGCTCGTCGTCTCCGGCAGGAATCAACTCGGGTGAAATCTCCGTGTCGAGAATGGATTGCAGGATGTCGCTCGTCTCTCGGTCAAACTGCGCTGAGCCGACGACCCAGCGAATCAAGTGCTGGATGAGCGTCTTGGGAACGGAAGCGTTGACGTTGTAGTGCGACATGTGGTCGCCGACGCCGTAGGTCGCCCAGCCCAAAGCGAGTTCGCTTAAATCGCCTGTGCCTAGCACGAGGCCGTTATGAAAGTTAGCCAGGCGGAAAAGATGAGAGGTACGCTCACCGGCCTGCACGTTTTCAAAGGTGATGTCATAAACGGGTTCGCCCTTAGCGAAGGGATGGCCGAGGTCGCGCAGCATTTGCAGGCAAGAAGGCTTGATGTCGATTTCCGTCGCGGAAATCTTGAGCGCGCGCATCAGGCCGTGGGCGTTTCTGAGCGTCACGTCGCTGGTGGCAAAGCCGGGCATGGTGTAGCCGAGGATGTTCTCGCGCGGGAGGCCGAGCCTATCAAAAGTGCGGGCGGCGACGATGAGCGCGTGCGTCGAATCCAGCCCGCCGGAGACGCCGATGACAATGCGCTCGATGCCTGTGCTGACGAGGCGCTTCATCAATCCGTGGACCTGAATGTTATAAGCCTCATAACAGCGCTCGTCGCGCACAGACGGGTCGTTCGGAACATACGGAAAGCGCTCGACGTTGCGCAGCAGAGGAATGTCGCCCGCCGGCACTTCAAATTCAAACTCGACACGACGAATCGCTTGCACGCGCTCGCGATGCTCACCCACCGAATCGTTGAAGCTCGTCAGTCGCATACGGTCTTGCGCGAGGCGTTCGAGGTCAATGTCGGCGGCGATGATTTGTTCGTCCGCCGCGAAGCGTTCGGCTTCGGCCAGCAGTTCGTTGTTCTCATAGATGAGAGCGTGGCCGTCCCAAGCGAGGTCGGTGGTTGACTCGCCGGGTCCGGCAGCCGAATAGAGATAGGCCGCGATGCACTTGCCGGACTGCGAGGCGCACAAATCGCGGCGATACTCGGCCTTGCCGATAGTGATGTTGCTGGCGGAGAGATTCGCGAGCACGGTCGCTCCGGCGAGGGCAGCATAGGTGCTCGGCGGAATCGGCGTCCACACGTCCTCGCAGATTTCAATGTGCAGCGAAAAGTCTTCAACGTTAGTCGCATCGAAAATCAAGTCGCTGCCAAAGGGAACGCGCGCGCCCAGGAAATTCACCGCGCGGCTGACGGCGTTGCGGCCCGAAGTGAACTGCCGCTTCTCATAAAACTCGCGATAGTTTGGCAAGTAGGTCTTCGGCGTTAAGCCCAGCACGCGGCCTCTGTAGATAACGACTCCGCAGTTGAAAAGCTTGCCCTCGAACCTAAGCGGAGCGCCGACGATGAGAACGGGCGTCAGCTTGCGGCTCTCGGCCACCAGCTCTGCGATGGCGGCCTCGGTGGCGTCGAGCAAAACGTCCTGATGAAAGAGGTCGTCGTTGGAATAGGCGGAGATGCCAAGCTCAGGAAAGAGCGTGACGGCGACGTTCATCTCGGAGGCGCGGCGCGCGAGCGCGAGCGTTCGTTCAAGGTTGTACTGCGGGTCGGCCACGCGCACGAAGGGAATGCAAACGGCCGCGCGGATGAATTTGTGAGTGTAGATGGAATAAAAAGGGCGTTGCATGATTAGCGATGTCATCCTTTGAAGCGAGAAAGAAGCAATCGTCTTTCGCCGGGCGGCTATTTCTCTTTGACGAAGATTGAGTTGATATTTCCGCGTCCGTCGTCTTCGGTTTGCGCGTTGGCCGGGTCTGTAATCCAGTTTCCGTCGATGACAAACTTGTAACTGTAGCGGCCAGGCGCGAGGTCAACGCGGCAGACCCAAGCGTCGGCCTCTTTGCCGCAGAGCGTGGCCGCTTGATTCCAGTTGTTGAAACTTCCGGCGAGCGCGACGACTTTCGCGTCTTTGTGCCCATTGAGCTTAAAGGTCGTGTTGCCCGTCAGGCTCGGAGCGATGTCTGAGAGACGGCGCGCCGTGTCAATCGTCGGCCCTAAGCCGCTGACGGCCATTCGGTTGATAGCGCCCTTCTCATCTTTGAGAAACGTGAAGCGCGCCTCGGGCTGGTTGACATCAAAGAATTCGGTCTGCGAGGCGGCGGCGACCTGAAAACCGAACATGCCCGACGGCTTGATGAACAAGCTGCCGTTATTCAGTTGAACGTCGAAGACGATATTGGCGACGTTGAGCGGCAACTGATACCTGCCGACGTAGCTTTGCAGAATTGACGGCTCGACCTTAACGGTCGGCGGCATCACAATCTTGTCGGAGAGAGCAATCCGCGCGAGGTCGCTGGCGACCTGTCCGGTGCTGACGCCCTCAAGATTACCGAGGACGATGATGGTCGTCTTCTCGTTAGGATAGCGCACCATGAAGGTCGTGAAGCCGTTGATGCCGCCGCCGTGCGAGATGGTGTTCAGCCCGAACCTCTTTTCAATGCTGAAGCCGTAGCCGTAATTATTTTTGACCGGCGTGAACATGGCATCGAGCGTCTTCTGCTTGACGAGTTTTTCCGTGTCGAGCGCTTGGTCCCAGAGATAGAGGTCTTCGACGGTCGAATAGAGCGCGCCTGCGGCATGTGGAATGCTCATGTCGAGATAAGGCGCATTGGTCAGCGCGCCCGTGCGGGTGGAGTAGCCGGAGGCGCGATGCTTGAGCAGCGTGGCCGGATTATCGTAGCCCGTGTTGGTCATCTTCAACGGCTCGAAGATATTTTCGCGCAGGAAAGCTTCGTATGTCTGGCCCGAAATTTTTTCGATGAGATGGCCGAGCAGGACGTAGCCGGAATTGCTGTAGTTGAAACGCTCGCCCGGCGTAAATTCCAAAGGCTTGTCACGAAAACGCGCGAGGGTGTCTGCCACAGGAGACGGAAGCGTCCAGGTTTTCCGGTAGTCGGGTGAGCTGGTGAAATTCCAGATGCCGGAGGTGTGTGTCAGAAGATGATGAATCGTGACGGGCTGCCAAGCAGCCGGACAATCCGGTACATACTTGCAGACCGCATCCTGCACGTTCAACTTCCCGCGCTCTTGCAGCATCAGGATAGCCAGCGCCGTAAACTGTTTGGTGATAGAGCCGAGACGAAACTTGGTCTGCGGGGTGTTTGGCACGTCCGTCTCATAGTTTGCCATTCCGTAGCCCTTGCTGATGAGCACCTTGCCGTCTCTCGCGATGAGAATCGAGCCGCTGAAGCGATTTTGTTTCGCCATCTCATTCAACAGCGCGTCAACGCGAGGAAGCAAATCCTGCGATGGGGAGGCGGTTTGCGCCGCGCTCGTTGAGACGAGCAGCAACATGACGACGAGCCATCCACTGATGCGATTAATCCGCGGGAACACCTTTTTCATTTTCACCTCTGCGAAAGTTGGTAAGGTTCTGACTAAGCTTGGCCGCTCGTAAGTTTATCAATCAATCCGGCGTCAAGCCGCTATCATACTCGCGCCAGCAGACACAAACAAAGCATCGTTTGCTACTCAAGCACACCTCTTCGTCTCACACACCGCGTTGAAGATTTCGGGAACTCGCGGTCTGAATAATCCGTTTTGAGGCTTAGTGACTGAAAACTGAGACGAGTCAGAAAGTTAAAACGAGATGCGAACCACCGCCTCGCGCGAAGAAATCAGAGAAGCCCTGCTGGATGCGACCGACCGCCTGCTCGCCCGCTCCGGCTACAAAAAGATGACCATCGACGACCTCGCACACGAAGTCGGCATCGGCAAGGGCACAGTCTATCTACACTTCAGCAGCAAGGAGGAAGTGGCGCTCTCACACATTGACCGTATCATCGAGCGCTTGAAAGAGCGCTTGCGCGCCATCGCCGCGGAAGACGCGCATCCAGCGGAACGACTGCGACGGATGTTAATCGAGCGCGTCATCTTCCGCTTCGACAGCGTGCAGCATTACACGCAAAGCTTAAACGATTTGCTGGCGGCGCTAAGGCCGCGACTGCTGGCGCGCAGGCAGCGTTATTTCGCGGAAGAGGCGGAGATTTTCGCCACCGTTCTAGCCGAGGGAAAGAAGCTGAAAATGTTTGACGTGACGGACGCGACCGCCACCGCCGAACTGTTTTTGACGGCCACCAACTCGCTTCTCCCCTACAGCCTCAGCACGCGTGAACTCGGAGAGCGTCAAGACCTCGAAGATAAAATCTCAAGCCTCGCCAACCTGCTCTTAGCGGGTGTGAGAAAGCAAGGCTAAAGGAAAAGCGCCGCCAGGATAAACGCTTGATGACGAGAAAGCTTCTTTTACTTCTGCTGCTCATCGCGGCCTTGAACTGTCCGTCGCTCGCCCAAGCGACGCACAGGCAGCACGGCTCTCAGCCAGTCGCATACAGCGCGTCTGCGGTCGCCTTCGTTAACGTCAATGTCGTTCCGATGACAACCGAGCGCATCCTGCGAGACCAGACGGTCATCGTCCGCAACGGGCGCGTGAGCGCCATCGGGCCTGCGAAGCAAACAAAGATTCCGCCGGATGCCTTGCGCGTTGACGCTCGCGGCAAATACCTGCTGCCAGGCCTCGCGGACATGCACGCGCATCTTTTTTCCGACGACCAATTTCCTGACGAACTGGCCGGCGAAGAATTAATCGTCATGCTCGCCAGCGGTGTGACGACGATTCGGTTGATGATTGGCACGCCCGAACATCTGGCTCTGCGCGAGAAGGTCAGCGGCGGCCAGCTTCTTGGGCCAATCATCTACGCCGCCAGCCCGCAACTCGCCGGACGCTCTTTCGGCAACCACTTCAACGGGCGCAAGGTGACAACGCCCGAGGAAGCGCGCGTCGCTGTGCGCGATTTCAAAGCCGCCGGTTACGACTTTATCAAGCTCACCTTCTGGATTTCGCGACCCGTCTATGATGCCGTCGTCGAGATGGCCAAAGAGGTTGGCATCCGCGTCATCGGCCACGTTGACCCGCAAGTGGGCCTCACGCGCGCGCTCGAAGCGGGGCAGCAGATAGAGCATCTGGATTCTTATTTTGAAGCGGTGCTGGCGGACAACTCTCCCATTAAAGTTTCGGTCTCCGGCGTTAGCGTCTGGCGGATGCCAAACTGGGAGAGCATGGACTACATAGACGAGCGTAAGATTCAGCAGGTCGCCAAAGCCACCGTCAAAGCGGGCGTGTGGAGTTGCCCGACGCTGACATTTCTTAAGCTCGCGTTCGGTTTGGGGCAAGCGGATGATGAGATTCGCAATCGTCCCGATTACAGGTTTATTCCACAGAAACTACGCGACGAGATGGCAGGGCCGCGCCAGCGTTTCTGGTCAGCGCCGCCGTCGGCTGAGCGGCGCAAGCAGTATGTCGAAGTGCGCAACAAACTCGTCAAGGCAATTTATGATGCGGGCGGCAAAATCATGGCGGGGTCAGACGCGCCCGAGTGGTTTTTGCTCTACGGCTATACGCTGCATCGTGAACTCAGGAGTCTGGTCGAGGCAGGGCTTTCGCCCTACGCCGCGCTTGCAGCCGCCACGCGCAACCCCGCGGAGTTTTTCGGCACCCTCAATCAGACGGGCACAATTGAAAAGGGCAAACGCGCAGACTTTTTATTGCTTCATGCTAACCCGCTTGAAGACATCGGCAACACGGAGCGCCGCGCGGGCGTGATGGTGCGCGGACGCTGGCTGACGGAAAGCGAGCTACAAAAAATGCTTGACGACATCGCGCCGCGTTTTCAAGCCGCTTTCAACGACAGCAAGTAAACGGAGGCCACAACAAAGAGCTTGCTCGTCATCGCTGTTTCGAGCGAGCGCGGCCGCGAGCGCCCGCCACTGTGCCAGCGTATTTTGCGATTAAGCCTTTTTCTCCGACAGCCCAACCGGCATTGGTTGCTCCGGCAAAGCTGGCGCTATGAAATCCCTGCCGGCTGATGCTTGACCAACTCCTGCCGTTATCCTGCGAATAGTCAGCGCCCGACGGCCCGACGGCAATCAGCGTCGGAGCAGTTGTTCCCGGCACGTAGAGGACGCAAGACCTGTAGCCCGCTGGCCGCGAGTTCGCAATCAACTCCCAAGTTTGCCCGCCGTCTTTAGTGATGGCTGCGTTGCCACTGGCATCCGTTTCCTTTTCGTAGTCACCGCCGACGATGACGCCGTTGCGCCTGTCCTTGAAGGCGATGGAGAAGACACCCATTGGCGGTCTCCCGCTCGCGAGCGGAGTCGGGCTGACCGTCCACGTCTGCCCGCGATTCGTCGAACGAAAAACGCGCGCCTGCGCTGCGCCGCCCGTCCCAAACCACACGTTATTGCGACCCTGCACGGTTATGCACGTCCCGCTCGCGGCGAATGCGCCCTCACCTGCCAGAGCAGGCGGCATTCCTTCGGCGGGCATCTGTTTCCACGACGCGCCGCCGTCCCGCGTTGTGATAATCACGAAGCGCCCTTCAACAGGGTCGCTGACGGCGATGCCGTGGTCTTTATCCCAGAAGGCCATCGCGTCGAAGAAAGCCTTGGGGTTGGAATTGGTAAACTGTAAAGCCCACTCTCGTCCGCCGTCAGTCGTCTTATAGATTCTGGATTTGTCGCCTGGGCCAATCGCGAGCAGGTAGGCCGTGTTCGCGTCAAACGCATCAACGTCACGGAAGTCCAACTCGGACGCGCCCGGCACAACGCCCGCACGCCACGTCGCGCCGCCGTCAACGGTGCGCGCAAAAGTGCCTTTATCGCCGCTGGCCCATGCCACCGAAGAATTGACGGCGCTGACGCCGCGAAATCTCACGGTCGTGCCGCTCGGCTGCACAACCCACTGCGCACGCGCCCTCTCATTACACAAAACAGCGGCGAGCAACACAACGCACGTGACCAGGCCAATCTTCAGCAAGCTCATCAAACATTCTCCTTCGCTTTGACAACAAGCAGCGCAAAGAGCGTGCGCCCCCCGGCAGCTTATACTACCAGCCATCCGTTCTCGACCGGGAGCACCCGCGCGGAGTATATTTGCTGGCACGGGGTAAAAAAAAGATGAAGACACATTTAAGAATTACATTTATCGGCATCGTCGTCGCCGTGTGTGCGACACTGGCTCAGGCTCAGGACGCGAGCAGCAGCGGACAGGATGCGGCGGCGGCGCTGCGCTCACAACTAAGCGACGTGCAGGCCAAAGAGACAGAGCTACAGGCGCGCGAACGTCAACTTGACGAAGCCATGCGACCGGAAAACATCGAACGCTCTCTGGCGGGCGTCGGCACGACGCGTCCCGAAGAGTTGCGCGAACAGCGTCGTCGTCAACTCGAAAGCGAAAAGGGGCGTGTGCGCGCGCAGTTGGACCAATTGGCCCAGAGCCGCACGCGACTCGAAGCAGCCATCGCCACCGCCGACGCGGATGCTTATCGCCGCAGCGCGCAAGTCAACTACGCAAACACGCAGCCGCAGCCAGCGGCGCAGGCCACAACTGTCACGCCCGCGTTAAAGACAGCGCCCGCTCAGAAAAAACAGCGCCGCGCGCAAAGACGCCGCCGCGCCCGCCGCCAATGAGACATAGAGCGCCCACCACGGAGACCAGAGCATGAAGACAGAAGAGCCGCAGCACACCCAACTGGACGAACAACTTATCAGGGACGCGGCAACGGCGGCAATACACAATCTTCAACTCGACATCGAAGTCAAAACAATTGTCGCTGACGGCGAGGATTGGTGTGTTCAGTTTTCGACTGAGTACCGCCAGTTCTGCGATACCTTCCGCGACCAGTTCGGCAAAGAAAACAGCTTCGAACTCGTCAGGGAAAAAATCAAACGCCACATCCTCAAGCACCAGCAGCATAAGATTAGGGCCAGCGTCAGAATCCGTAGAGGCAAACAAGAGCGGCGCGCCGAGCCGGCCTCACTTTTTGAAACCACCGTCAAAGCCATTGGCGGACTAGCGGGCCAAACAGCCGAACTCACGGGCGAGATTATCAAACAAGCTTCCAAGCTTCCCGAGACGGCGCTCAACGTGATAGACGAAACGGTGAAAGCCGCCGGCACAGTTATTGAGCCAACGAGCCAACCCGGGCAGAGCGTTGAGCAGCCCTTAGCGCGCATCAGAGTAAAAACGGCTGCTCGTAAAACTAAACGAAAAAGCCCAAGCCCCGCGCGCAAAGCGACTACGAAAAAAGCTTCGACGGGCAAGAAAGCCGCCAGCAAGAAAGCTACAATCAGGAAAACCATCAGCAAGAAGACCATCAGCAAGAAGACCACTAGCAGGAAGAAGCGCGCCGCCGCGAAGTCCACAGCAAAGCCCGCCTCTCGGCCTAGTAAGAAGAGAAGCGGGACAAAGAAGAGCGCGAAGCGGAAATAGGTTGGAGAGGTGAGGAAGGTGAGGAGGCGCGTTAGGGTGGACTTTGCTGTCAGCGAGTGTGCCTTCCGTTGCTCTCCAAAGTTTGATGCTGGCAGCATCAAACTTTGGAGAGGCAACTCACACCCGAAGTTAGACTGCGGTTCAGTTTGCGAGGCTCGCTCAACACCGGATTTGCGCGAGTGTAGTTATCATGTTTAGAACGGGGTAGCAGGGCTGGCCGTGCCCGGCGTCACGTTCTGATTCTCGTT